>JBEEOY010000162.1:0-41151 GCA_041191345.1 Pseudomonadota bacterium | reverse complement strand
GGATCATAGGCCAAAACAGCTATGGGGGCGCCTGCGCCAATATGCTGTGCCTTGGGGGACCGCGCATCAGTGTGGAACCGAAACAGGCACCCATCCTGTGACACCGCCCGCAAAACCATGATGCGCGGCGCTGGGAGGTCGTTGATTACAGACGTAACAACGGGCGTATGCAGAGGGCTGTGCCGGTCTTTTACGGCGCCTGTCCAGCGTGTTAGGCTATCTGCGAGAACGGCCTCAAGCGTATCGGGGGCGGGCGCGTTCATGCGGCGCTGAAGCTTCCGCTATCTTCATCCAGAACATACAGGCTGCCTTCCGAAATGGCGAACCAAGAGCCATGCAGCTTAAGCTCGCCGGCCGCTTCGCGCTCCGCAATGAAAGGAAAGGTCCGCAAATTCGCAAGGCTGACTTTAATCGCTTCCCATTCCAGCGCGCGCTGGGGGTCCGCATGATGGCATGTCAGAACAGCATCGCGGGCGTCGCGGACAATGCCCATCCAGCTATCAATGAAGATGTTGTTGCTTGGCCCCGGCTTGGCATCAGCCAAAGCGGCTTTAATTCCGCCACACTGGCCATGGCCCATCACAACAATATGTTTGACGCCCAATCCCAGCACGCCAAATTCGATGGCTGCGGACGCGCCGTGCAAGCCGCCACCTGTTTCAAAGGGAGGCACAAGATTGGCGACATTGCGCAGCGCGAAGACTTGACCCGGAACTGTGTCAAAAATCGTGGCTGGATCAACGCGGCTATCACAGCAGGAAATGACCATGACAGGGGGTGACTGACCATCTGAGGCCAGTTCATCATAGCGCGCCTTTTGCTCGCGATAGGCATCGGCGCGAAAGCGTTTATATCCTTCGATCAGAGCCTTGAATTCGGGCATGAGAGTCTCCTGAGGGGAATTTGCGCTTAGCAAGCCCGGCAAGGTTGGCAAGCCTTGTGGCAGAGAGTATGGGCAGCGGCATGACAGCCCCCGCTCAAACTGAACGAGTCCGCAAGCCGGATTGGATCCGTGTTAAAGCGCCAACGTCAGTTGGTTTTGCTGAAACAAAGGCGCTCATGCGCCGCTTGTCGCTTAACACTGTGTGCGAAGAAGCAGCTTGCCCCAATATCGGGGAGTGCTGGACCAAGAAACACGCGACAGTCATGATCTTGGGCGATGTGTGCACGCGGGCATGTGCCTTTTGCAACGTGAAGACGGGCATGCCGCGCAAGGTGGATGTGAATGAGCCGCAACATGTTGCAGATGCGGCCGCAGAATTGGGCCTGAAACACATCGTCATCACCTCGGTGGATCGTGACGATCTTCCCGATGGTGGCGCGTCCCAATTTGTGAAGGTGATTGAGGCACTGCGCCGCACCACGCCGGATACCACCATTGAAATTTTAACTCCTGATTTCCGCAACAAGATGGAAAAGGCGGTTGAGTCGATCGTGGCAGCCCGCCCCGATGTTTATAATCACAATCTAGAAACTGTCCCAAGGCTTTACCCAACGATCCGCCCGGGTGCGCGCTATTATGCCTCGCTGCGGTTGCTGGAGACTGTGAAGCGGCATGATCCGTCTATCTTCACCAAGTCTGGCATCATGGTGGGGCTGGGGGAACAGCGTTTGGAAGTGCATCAGGTGATGGATGACATGCGCTCGGCTGACATCGATTTCTTGACCATTGGCCAATATCTGCAGCCCACGCCTAAGCACGCAAAAGTTATGGATTTTGTGACGCCACAAACTTTTGACGCTTATGCCGCAATTGCGCGTGCCAAGGGATTTTTGCTCGTTGCGTCTTCCCCGCTCACGCGCTCTAGCTATCACGCGGATCGGGATTTTGCCTTGATGCAGCAGGCGCGGGCGACACAGCTGGCCAATGCCAAAGCATAGCGAAACCCGCACGCTCCCCTGGAGCGCGGACCAAATGTATGAGCTGGTGGCGGATGTTGGCCGCTATGGCGAATTTCTGCCTTGGGTGAGTGGTGTGCGCATCACATCAAACAGCGAGACGGAAATGGTCGCTGACCTGCTGGTCGGGTTTAAGGCGATCAAGGAAAAGTTCACATCGCGTGTGAAGAAAGAACGGCCACACAGCATTCGTGTCGATTATCTCGATGGCCCAATGAAATATCTGCACAATGAATGGACGTTTCGCGACTTGCCCGAAGGGGGCTGTGCGGTCGACTTCATGGTCGATTTTCAGTTCAAGTCACGAGTTTTTGAGGCCATTGCCGGTCAAGTGTTTGATCGCGCTTTGACCAAAATGACCGATGCTTTTGAGGCGCGCGCCGCAGCGCTTTACAGTTCGGCGCCCGGCAGCAGCAATTCTAACGCAACCAGCGCCGCCTGAACGCGGATGGGCCCACGGCCCAAATCCCCAAATTGCTTGGTGTCGGCAATCACATCATCCGGATCAGCCCCGCGCCGGGCGCGGGCGAACACCACAGTTCCCACTGGTTTTTGCGCGCTGCCACCATCGGGCCCGGCAATGCCTGTGATGGACACAGCGACATCGGCCGTTGAATGGTCAAGCGTGCCCTGCGCCATGGACCATGCCGTCGCAATTGAAACGGCACCAAAAGTTTCAAGAATGTTCGAGTCGACTCCCAACGCGCTCATCTTCGCTTCGTTGGAATAGGTTACAAAGCCCACTTCAAATACATCTGATGACCCTGGAATCGCGGTCAGCGCAGTTGAGACAAGCCCGCCCGTGCAGCTTTCCGCCACAGCAATACGGCGCCCTTTTGCGCGGTTTTCCTCAATCACGCGGCGCGCGGCATCAACCAGTTCTGGTGGAATTGCATCAATCATGAGACTTACTTTGTTGTGACAGGTTGACCCGACCCGGTTGAGGCTGGGCAAATGTTTATGGGTGACTTTGTTTTTGCGACGGCGGCCTGTGCCTTTGGTCGGGCCATAATTTCAAGTAAAATTCCGACCAACATCGACATATTTTCCGGGGGAAGGGGCGCAACGGCCCGCATAATCCGATCAATATCGCCGCATTGGCGTGCATCGATCGATTTCAAAACAGCAGTGGCGACCAAAGTGGATGAAAAGAGCCGGAGATTTTCGTCCGACATCATGTCGAGCAGGGATCCATCCGGGCCAGCCAATTTCTTAAGCGCTGGCCGTGCTGTTGGCCATGCAGTCATCGCGGTTGGGCGATAGCGTTCTGCCAAATTGCGTCCACTGGACGAAAGAAAGGACGTTGCGCCATTGACGGGGCCACATTTGGTGGTCGCGCCAGAGATGATGTCTGGCAAGGTGACACTGATAATGGCTTGCGCTTCGCTGGGTGTGAGGCAGGGAAGGGCCGCTTGGGCCGCCAAGGGCGCAGGCAGAGACGCCAACGTCAGAACTGCCAGGCCGTTCTGTATTTTGCGCTTAAATGTCATTCCACGGGCATCCTAATGGTTGCGATTGCCTGTGCGGCAATGCCTTCGCCTCGGCCTGTAAACCCAAGTCGCTCGGTTGTTGTTGCCTTTACGCTGACACATCTTTCAGAAATACCAAGCATATCGGCAATCGCCGTGCGCATGGCTGGGCGATGCGGGCCAATTTTCGGCGCTTCGCAGATAAGCGTAACATCTACATGATCTATTTGCCCGCCTGCAGTGCGGATAAGCTGCGCTGCATGGCGCACAAATTGGTCTGACCGTGCGCCACGCCATTGCGGATCACTCGGTGGGAAATGGGTCCCAATATCTCCATCGCCCAGAGCGCCTAATAAGGCGTCCGTTAATGCATGAAGCGCCACGTCTGCATCGCTATGGCCAGCCAAGCCTTGGCTATGATCAATCTGAATGCCGCCCAACCACAGCTCTTCGCCATCCGCTAAGCGGTGGACGTCAAAGCCCATGCCCGTGCGCGTAACAAGCCGCGCGGCAAGCCGGGCTTCTGCCTCCGCGAAATCTTCTGGCAGAGTGATCTTTTCCAGCATTTTATCTCCAGCGACTTGCGCCACCTGTGTGCCAAGGGCGCGAACCATTTGGGCGTCATCCGTAGCGGGGCCAGCCCCCCAAGCCTCATGCGCCTTTTCCAGTATTGTACGGCAAAAGGCTTGCGGCGTTTGTATGCGCATCAAGCCGGAACGATCGACAACTGGGCCAAGTGCATCTGTGCCGCGCGCCAGGGTATCGACAACAGGCAGCACAGGCACGGCGGCCGCCTCTGTTTCCAGCGCAGTTATCAACCGATTAATCACCTGCGCCGACAAAAAAGGCCGGGCTGCATCGTGGACCAGCACAAATTGAGCCTCTTTCGCCGCCATTAGGCCTGCGCGAACAGACTCTTGGCGTTCTGCGCCGCCAATGACAATTGCATCGACAGGCAAGTGCCCAACGGCATCCTTTGCCATGGCTTCTTGTCCGGCGCCCACCACCAAAATGATCTGCGAGATCCGTGGATGCGCGGCAAACGCAGAAATACTGTGCGAGACCATGGGGCGCCCTGCCAAATTGGCAAATTGCTTGGGGCAGGCTCCACCTGCACGTTCGCCTTTGCCTGCGGCCACAATGATTGCTGCAATTGTCATCGCAGGCGGCATAAGCACCCAAATCTGTTGCGCGGCAACATAAAATTGCTTAGAGGTCTGCTGAATTTTTAGGCAGTTTCATGCAGCGACTTAACCCCATTCAGATTGGCCCAGTCCGTATTGACGTTCCCGTCATCCTCGCGCCGATGACAGGCGTGACGGATATGCCGTTTCGCAAGATCGTCCGGCAGTTTGGCTGCGGCTTGAATGTGACGGAGATGATTGCCAGCCAGGCGATGATCCGTGAGACGCGGCAAAGCCTTCAAAAAGCTGCATGGGACCCAATTGAAGAGCCCGTTTCAATGCAGTTGGCGGGTTGTACGCCGCATGAAATGGCAGAAGCCGCAAAGCTGAATGAAGATCGTGGGGCGGCCATTATTGATATCAATATGGGCTGCCCTGTGAAGAAGGTGGTCAATGGCGATGCGGGCTCTGCGCTGATGCGCGATCTTCCGCTGGCGGCCAAGCTGATTGAGGCCACTGTAAAGGCCGTCAAAGTGCCAGTAACGGTTAAGATGCGCATGGGGTGGGATCATGACTCGCTCAACGCGCCAGAACTTGCGCATATTGCCGAGGATCTTGGGGCAAAGCTCATCACCGTCCATGGTCGCACGCGCAACCAAATGTATAAGGGCTCTGCCGATTGGGCCTTTGTGCGCAAGGTGAAAGAGGCCGTGTCGCTGCCCGTCATCGTCAATGGTGATATTTGTTCAATTGCCGATGCCGAACAGGCGTTAGACTTGTCTGGCGCCGATGGTGTGATGATTGGGCGTGGGGCCTATGGCCGTCCGTGGATCATTTCACAGGTTATGGCGGCACTCACCACGGGCACTGTGCTCGCTGATCCGACAATTGAAGAGCAATATCATCTGATTGTGCGGCATTATCAGGATATGTTGGAGCATTATGGCGCCACTACGGGCGTTAACATGGCCCGCAAGCATATTGGCTGGTACACTAAGGGCCTGCATGGATCGGCGGATTTCCGAAATGCCGTCAACCAGATTAACGATCCCAAGATCGTTCTGGAGATGCTTGAGCAATTTTACACACCATGGCTGAGCCGCGCGGCAGCCTGACCTCGCCGGCCCAGCCTTTGCCCGGCCCATCAGCGGAAGAGCTGATTGCGGCCTCGCCAATTGCCATGCTGATGCTTGATCCTGCACAGATTGTGCGGCGGGTGAATGCGGCAGGCGAAATGCTGTTAAACCAGAGTGCGCAAATGATTATCGGGCGGGCTTTGCCTGATCTGGTGTCGATGCCGCCCGGCTATGGGGCAGGAGATGCGCCTTTTGCGGCTTATGATGCGCATTTGGCTTTGAGCCGGGGCGGAGATTTACGCGCAGATATTTTTGTGACGCCTATGATTGAGCGGCCCGGTTGGACGCTGTTATCGATGCACGCCGGGGCAGCGGCGCATCGTGTGGGCAGTCGCGCCCATGGGGGTGGAACACGGGCCGCCGTGCGCATTGCGGCTATGCTGGCGCATGAGATTAAAAATCCTTTGGCGGGTATTAAGGGGGCCGCGCAGCTCTTATCCCGGTCAAACGCAGATCAGGGTGCGGCGCGCCTCACCAAGCTCATTCAGGATGAAGTGGACCGTGTCGCTAGTCTGATTGATCGGATGGAAGGCTTTACGGACACTCGCAAGCTCGACCGTCAGGCTGAAAATATCCATGCCATTATTGATCATGCCCGCGCGGTTGCCATGTCGGGCTATGGCGATAGGCTCTTGATCCGTGAAGTATATGACCCTTCATTGCCTGATGTGCTCGTCCATCGCGACACCATGGTTCAGGTGATCCTCAATCTTTTGAAAAATGCAGCAGAAACGGCGGACGCGGGGGAATTGCGTCGCGTTACAATCACCACTGCGTTTCGCCATGGCGTTTCCGTCTCAGTAGAAGATGGCGGGCGCAAACTCTCCTTGCCAATAGAATTGTGCATCGTGGATGATGGGCCGGGCGCGCCGTCAGAGATTGTCGAACATCTTTTTGATCCCTTTGTCAGCAGCAAGCCGAAAGGCCAGGGCCTTGGCCTTGCGCTGGTGGATAAACTGACACGGGATATGGGCGGTATTGTGCAATATGCGCGTGAGGGCAGACCGGAGCAGACAGTGTTCCGCCTCTTGCTACCGCGCGCAGATGGCCGGGCGGGGTAGGCGAACAGACTATGACACAAGGAAAAATTCTGGTTGTCGATGATGATGACGCCATTCGTTTGGTGGTTCATGAGGCGCTCAGCCGCGAAGGACATGAGGTTCGCACCGCTGCCAGTGTTGCGGAACAAGCCAAAATCCTCAGCCAATTTGAACCGGATGTTTTGGTAACGGACGTGATTTTGCCGGATGGCAATGGGCTAGATTTGGTGCCCGAGATTTTGGCTCTTCGGCCCGATTTGCCGGTGATTGTGTTGTCAGCTCAAAACACGCTCGCAACGGCAGTCCGCGCAACCGAGCAAGGGGCATTTGAATATCTGCCAAAGCCTTTTGATTTGGATGAGCTGTGCCAAGCCGTCAAAGATGGGTTGAGACGACGGGGCATTTCCTCGGTGCAGCCAGCGCTCAGCGAGGCCGATGCAGCCCTGCCGCTTATTGGTCGCTCGCCGGCGATGCAGGAAGTTTACCGCACGATTGCGCGTGTTGTGCCCAATGATTTGACGGTGCTTATTTTGGGGGAAAGCGGCACGGGCAAAGAGCTGGTGGCCCGCGCCATTCATGATTTGGGGCCTCGCAAAACTGCGCCTTTTGTGGCGATCAACATGGCGGCCATCCCCCGGGATTTGATTGAGGCTGAGCTTTTTGGCCATGAACGGGGAGCCTTTACAGGCGCGCAGCAACGCAGCGCGGGCCGTTTTGAACAGGCGGCAGGGGGCACCTTATTCCTGGATGAAATTGGCGATATGCCCATGGATGCACAAACCCGATTGTTGCGTGTCTTGCAATCTGGCGAGTTCACGACAGTGGGGGGGAACCGGGCCATACGTGCGGATGTGCGCATTATCGCGGCCACGCATAAGGACTTGCCAGCGCTTATTGCGTCCGGCCAATTTCGCGAAGATTTATATTTCCGGCTGAATGTTGTGCCCATTGCGCTTCCTGCTTTGCGCCAACGAGCAGCGGACATCAGCCTGTTAAGCCAGCATTTTCTGGAACGCGCAGCGATGGAAGGGCTGCCCCGCAAGGGTATTTCCCCAGCGGCCATTTCCCGGCTGACCGAGCATGATTGGCCGGGCAATGTCCGTGAATTGGAGAATTTGATGCGTCGGCTCGCCGTTTTGGTGCGCGACGATGTGATTGGCCCGGACATTATTGATCAGCAATTGGCAGGGCGGCCCGCGCGGCCAGAGGCCCCTGTGCTCATTTCCCGGACTGGTCTGGCCACGGCTGTAGAGCATCATTTGGCCGGCTATTTTGGAGAGTTCGGCACGCAATTACCGCCAGATGGTTTATATGATCGCATTCTCGAAGAAGTAGAGCGCCCCTTGCTGTTGGCCACGCTGGGCGCGGTGCATGGCAATCAACTTCGAGCAGCCAGGCTCTTGGGTATTAATCGCAATACTTTGCGCAAAAAGCTAAGTGATTTGGGGATTGATGCCAGCCGCGGAAAGCGATGATCCGCGTGTAAATTTTTAGGCCCTGTGCTTGATCTGCCACGCACGTGTTGTAAGGTTGCAACTGTGCCGCATCGGAAATTGTCCCTCGCAGATCAAGGATGGCGCCGCCTTCGCCAAATGAGCCGGCGGAACCGGCTATTTCCGGCTGTAACTTGGCTGTCTGCAGTGCTTGTTGTGGCAATGGCAATTCTCACCTGGGTCAGCTTGCGCGGCGGGCAGGGGCTGTCTGCGGCAGGCGGTGTTGCCCTGTTATTTGCCAATTTGGTGCCAGCCGTTGTGCTGATGGTGTTGGGCGGGCGTGTGCTGGCCATGCGCCGGGCTGAAAAATCTGCGGTGGGCACCAATGGGCGGCTTCACGTTCGGTTGGTGGCTCTGTTTTCGTTGATTGCCACAATTCCCGTTGTGCTGATGGTGCTTATTGCATCGCTTCTGTTCCAATATGGCGTTGATATTTGGTATTCCAAACGCGCGCAGGGCATGTTTGAAAACACGACAGCGCTTGCCCAACAGCTGTATTCCGAAAAGCAGAAAAGGGTTATGGATGAGACTTCGGTTATGGCCGGAGATCTGGTGTCCGCTCTGGCCGTGGCCCCAATTGATAGCCAAGCCTTTGCCAACCAATTTGCTTATCAAGTCTATCAGCGGGAATTGTCTGAGGCTGCTGTTCTGGCAATCTCTGAACAAAATGGCGTGCAAACGCTTGCCATTGTAAATCCCTATGAGCGCAAAACCAGCAACTGGGTGCCAGCTGACATCGCCCGAGATTTGCGCGAGCGGCGGCAGACAGTTTTTCGGGATACGGGCAGTCGCATGGAAGCTGTCACGCCAATGCCGGGGACAAAGGACTTGTTCCTCTATGCGAGCCGTGTCGCTGACACAGAAACTTTGGCACAGGCCCGCCGCGCGTCTCGTGTTTTGAAAGATTATAATGCGTTGCTGGCCCGGTCTGGCAAATTGCAGTGGCAGCTGAACGCGGCGCTATACTTACTATCGCTGACAATTATTGGGCTTGCCGTCTTCACGGCTTTGCGTGTGGCAGACCGCCTTGTGCAGCCAGTGGGTGAGCTTGTGGATGCGGCCCGCCGCGTTGCGGGGGGTGATTTGTCAGTCCGCGTCTCAACATCGCATAGCCGGGATGAAGTGGGGGTTTTGTCCCGCGCGTTTAACCGCATGACGGAACGTCTGGGCGAACAGAATATGGACTTGATTGCGTCCAATGACTTGCTCGATCGGCGCCGCGCATTGATTGAGGCCGTTCTCTCCGGGGTGACGGCTGGGGTAGTCTCGATCACGCCGGAACGCCGCGTGCGGCTGATCAACCGGTCGGCCAGTGAGCTGCTGCGTGTGGACCCCGAGGCGGCTCCTGGAACTGAGCTGAAAGATTTGGCGCCAGAATTTGATGCGCTGATGAATGAAGATCGACATGAAGCAGTGATCCAACTGGCCAGTGCCGGGGAGCCGCGGACTTTGGCAGTCAAGATTGTGGCGAGTGAGTTTGGTCAGATTCTCACTTTCGATGATATTACCCAACAACTTATTGATCAGCGCCGAGCCGCTTGGTCCGATGTTGCAAGGCGCGTGGCCCATGAGATTAAAAACCCGCTCACGCCCATCCAATTGGCGGCGGAGCGGCTGAAGCGTCGGTTTTCGAAAGAAATTTCGTCTGACACCGCGGCTTTTGACAGGCTGACGGACACCATTGTTCGGCAGGTCGGTGATCTGCGGCGTATGGTGGATGAATTTTCTTCGTTCGCGCGGATGCCAAAGCCGCAATTTGCAGAAGAAGCTATTGTCGATGTCGCGCGGGAAGCGATGTTCCTCCATGAAGTGGCCAATCCAGCGATCCAATTCTCACTGTCTGCGCCATCGCCATCGCCCGAAATCTTGTGCGATCGACGGCAATTGGCCCAAGCTTTGTCCAACATTGTTAAAAATGGCGTGGAAGCCATTGAACAAACACAGCGGGGGAGCGGCGCGATTGAGATGACCATCTCAACTGCGGCAGAAGGCGCGCTCATCCTGCAAATTGCAGACGATGGCATTGGCCTTCCTTTAGAACGAGATCGTATCATTGAGCCTTATATGACCACACGGCCCGGCGGCACGGGTCTTGGCCTCGCAATTGTGAAGAAAATTGTTGAGGAACATATGGGCAGCATCAGCTTTGCGGATCGAGAGGGCGGCGGGACAATTGTAACGCTGCGTCTAGATCCGGTTCAAATGGCAGCAGCGATTGCGCGACGTGCGCAAGAGACAGCTTCACCGCAGGAGGACCTTCCTTCTGCTTTGACACGTGCAAGGAGCAGTTAAGTCATGGGCCTCGATATTCTGGTCGTTGATGACGAGGAAGATATCCGGGATTTGGTGGCCGGTGTTTTGGAAGACGAGGGCTATTCCCCCCGCACCGCCGCCGATAGTGATGCAGCGCTTGCCGCCATTGCTGATCGTCGGCCTTCTCTGGTGTTGCTCGATGTGTTTCTGAAAGGCTCTCGCCTCGATGGGTTGGAGCTTTTGGACGAGATTAAACGGCGTGATCCCAGCCAGCCCGTTCTGGTCATTTCTGGGCATGGCAATCTGGATACGGCTGTTTCCGCTATTCGGCGGGGGGCGAGTGACTTTATCGAAAAGCCGTTTGAGGCCCAGCGTTTGTTGCTGCTCGTCTCGCGCGCGACTGAAACTGAACGTCTGCGCGCGGAAAACGCCACACTGCGCGCGCAAATGGGCTTTGAAGAACAGCTTAGCGGGACATCGGGAGCCATTAATCAGGTGCGCGCGACGCTGAAACGCGTGGCACCTACGGGCAGCCGTGTGCTGATTAGTGGCCCAGCAGGGGTGGGCAAGGAAGTTGCCGCCCGAATGCTGCACAGCTGGAGCCCACGAGCATCGGCCCCCTTTGTGGTTGTGAGTGCCGCGCGGATGACGCCTGAGCGTGTGGAGGAAGAGCTATTTGGCTCTGAACGCTCAGATGGGTCAACAACCCCTGGTCTGTTAGAACGCGCCCATGGCGGTACGCTGTTTCTGGATGAGATAGCGGATATGCCCATGACAACGCAGGGCAAGATTCTGCGTGTTCTGACCGACCAAAGCTTTACGCGCGTGGGTGGCCAGCGGCAGGTGAAAGTGGATGTGCGCGTTTTGTCATCCACGGCCCGCACGCTGACGGCGGAAATTGATGCAGGGCGTTTTCGGGAAGATTTCTACTACCGCCTCAACGTTGTGCCCGTGTTTATTCCGGCTTTGAGTGAGCGCCGAGAGGATATTCCTGCCTTGGTCGAGCAATTTGTGGCGCGCTATGCCGCTGAACGGCGTGTTCCAACACCTGAAGTGACGGCAGATGCGCTTGCAGCGTTGCAAGCCTATGATTGGCCCGGAAATGTGCGGCAGCTCCGTAACATTGTGGAACGGACCATCATTCTGGCCCCCGGTGATCGTATTGGCTGTATTGAAGTGGATATGCTGCCGCCCGAAGTGCTGCATGATCCAGCAGGCGGGCCTGCAGCGAGCACCACGACAGCAATTATGGGCGCGCCTTTGCGCGAAGCCAGGGAAGCCTTTGAGCGCGAATATCTGCGTGTCCAGATCCGGCGCTTTTCGGGCAATATTTCGCGCACCGCGCAGTTTATTGGCATGGAACGATCGGCGCTGCATCGCAAACTGAAGATTTTGGGCATGGTTGAAGATCGGGACATTGGCGAAGATTAACGTTGCCAGAGTAGACCCACAGCCTGTTTCGCGCTAAACCACGCCATGCTCCCACGGCTTTTGGGGGGATCGGCTTGCCTCCCTTTTGGGTGGCGCGCCTGCGGTTTGACCGCCAAAGATAGAAAAGGAAGATAACATGGCTGATAAAAGCAACACCCTTCAGGACATTTTTCTTAACACCGTGCGCAAAGGCAAAATCCCCGTCACCATGTTCTTGGTGAAGGGCGTAAAGCTGCAGGGCATTATCACTTGGTTTGATAATTTCTCGGTTCTGTTGCGGCGCGATGGCCAGTCACAGCTGGTGTATAAACATGCCATTTCCACCATTATGCCCGGCCAACCCGTTGATGTGGATGGTATGCGTGCGGCGATTGGGGCTGGCAAAAAATCAAAGGCGTTGCAGGATGTTTTCCTGTCCGCGGCAGAACGCAGCCAAACACCTGTCACCATGTTTTTGGTCAATGGGGTGATGCTGCAAGGCGAAGTGGCGACATTTGATTTGTTCTGCTTGCTGTTGCAGCGTGAATCCATGTCGCAGCTGGTGTATAAGCATGCGATTTCGACCGTTCAGCCGGCGCATCCGCTGAACTTGGCCGAGGAAGAAGCGGACGAAGATTGAGCGTCTTTAACCGCCAGGAAGAGGACGGCTTTGGGCGTGGCGCCCGGGCCGTTATCGCCTATCCCGATATTGGCAGCAGCGCTCGCACGGCAGAGGCGCGTTTGGACGAGGCTGCAGGCCTTGCCGAAGCCATTGGTATATCCGTTGTCGAACGGACCTCTTATCGCATTCGCGGGGCCCGCCCAGCGACGTTATTTGGGTCCGGGCAAGTCGAAGATTTGGCCGCGCGGCGCGCAGCGCAAGATGCAGAACTTATTATCATCGATGGCGCGTTAACGCCCGTTCAGCAGCGTAATTTAGAAAAGGAAACCAAGGCCAAGGTTATCGACCGGACTGGCCTGATCCTCGAAATTTTTGGCGAGCGCGCAGCAACTGCCGAAGGCCGGCTGCAAGTTGAATTGGCGCACTTGGATTATCAAGCTGGGCGATTGGTGCGCAGTTGGACTCACTTGGAACGCCAGCGTGGCGGCTTTGGCTTTTTGGGCGGCCCCGGCGAAACTCAGATTGAAGCTGACCGGCGGATGATCCGCGACCGTATGGCCAAGCTTCGGCGAGAGTTAGAGCAAGTCCGCCGGACGCGTGGCTTGCATCGGGATCGGCGCAAAAAGGCCCCATGGCCTGTCATTGCGCTGGTCGGCTATACCAATGCTGGCAAATCGACCTTGTTCAATCAGATGACAGGCGCAACGGTGATGGCAGAAGATTTGCTCTTCGCTACGTTGGATCCAACGATGCGCCAGATTTCGTTGCCGGGGGTAGATAAAGCCATTTTGTCGGACACAGTGGGCTTCGTCTCTGATTTGCCGACACAGTTGGTGGCGGCTTTTCGGGCCACGCTGGAAGAAGTCAACTCGGCCGACCTTGTCGTCCATGTCCGTGACATATCGCACCCCGATAGCGAGGCGCAGCGCGACGATGTGGAGCAAGTCTTAACCGATATTGGGGCACGCGGAGAAGAAGCCGCCCCGATGATTGAGGTGTGGAACAAGATTGACCAATTGAGCCCTGAGGCGCGGGATGTTCTGCGGGCCGAAGCTGCGCGGCGGGACGATGTTGTGTTGGTGTCGGCGCTGACGGGGGAGGGCACACAAGACTTGGCGCAGGCCTGTTCGGCAAAGCTCACATCGACGCATCGCATCCGCTATCTAGACCTGCCTCTGGCACAAGGGGCCGCGATTGCATGGATTCATGCGCATGGCGACGTCGTCACCCAAGAGGCTGACGAAGCGGAAATGCACTTGGCTGTGCGTTTGTCCGATGAAGATTATGCACGCTTTCAATCGCGCTTTGGCTAAAGATTAGACTGCGGTTTTCGCCCGCTGCCAAAGGAGCTCTTTGTCATCAAGGCTTAGGCCGACAAACGCATCGCCCGCCATTACTTCCATCGCGCGGAAGCGGTCCTCAAATTTGCGATTGGCACGGCGCAAGGCCGCCTCTGGATCAATGTCTAATTTGCGCGCCCAATTCACAACGGCAAACAGCAGATCTCCCAGCTCATCCTCGCGCGCATCCTGATCAGGAGCGGCGTCAACTTCCGCCAGTTCTTCGATAATCTTGGCGCGCGCGCCATTCGCATCGGGCCAGTCAAAGCCTGTGCGGGCGGCCCGTTTTTGCAGCTTTTCTGCCCGCAATAGGGCGGGAAGGCCAAGGGCCACGCCAGACAGAGCGGTTTGTGGCTCTGCTGTTGCCTTATCGGCACGCTCTGCAGCCTTAATCGCTTCCCAATCTACTCCCGTAGCATCGCCAAAGACATGGGGGTGTCGCCGTTCCATCTTGTCTGAAATGGCAGCTGCCACATCGGCAAAGTTAAAAGCGCCTTCCTCTTGCGCCATCCGCGCGTGAAAGACGACTTGCAGCAGTAAATCGCCCAATTCCTCTTTCAGCTCCGCCAGATCATGCCGGGCGATGGCATCTGCCACCTCATAGGCTTCTTCAATTGTATAGGGCGCGATGGTGGCATAGGTCTGCTCTACGTCCCATGGGCAGCCCGAAACGGGATCGCGCAGGCGCGCCATGATTTGCAGCAAACGATCCATCTGGTCGAGAGGAGAAGGCGCAGTCATCAGATCAGATCTTCCAGCTGGAGGTCAGTCAAAAGCGCGGCGCGTGCCCGCGATATATCAGCCCATAGATGTGGATTGTTTAAGGCATCGGGTGTGATTTCTGCTGGCCAATCGCGCGCAACATTCCGAGATATAACGTCAATCTTTGCCTCATTGAGCAAAAACCGAGGGTCGATATGGGCCGGATCACACACCACCCGCAGGCGCAAGCACGCGGGGCCGCCGCCATTTGCCATGGATTGGCGCACATCCACGGGAATAAGCCGGCGGATTGAACCATTGCCCGCAATAAGTTCGTTCAGCCATGTCCAAACACGGCCATTCTCTTGCGCTTCGCTGGGCAAAATCAGCGCCATGCCGCCCTCGGGCAAGGTCACCAATTGGGCGTTAAAGAGATAGGATTGAATGGCATCGGCAAGGCTGATGCGCGCGGCAGGCACTTCGATAATCTCAACTTGGGGAAGCGCGGCTCTGAGTGCGGCGTAAAATTCGTCTTTATCGACAAAGGCCTGTTCGTGGCAAAACAGGACATGTTCATTGGCCACAGCCACCACGTCATTATGGAATGCCCCAGCGGCAATCGCTGCTTCTGATTGGGCAACAAACAGGGCCTCGCGCACATGGTTCAACCGGGCAACGGCACGAGACGCCTCTTTATGCTGGCGGGCAGGGAAGGGCCCACCTGCGACGCCATATACAAAAACTTCAATGCCGGCGCTGTGATGGTCTGCGCAAAGGCGCATATGGTTGGCCGCGCCTTCATCGCCAAAAGGCGCAGGCACGGGCGCATGGATGGCAAAGCTGGGATGGGCAAAGGCAAGTTTAAGCTGTTTCAGAGTGCCTGGCCATTCATGGCTGCGATGCGGCATTGTCATCAAATTCGCCACCGTCAAATGGCACCGTCCATCAAGCGTATCTGGCGCAGGTGACACCGTTGCGGCATTGGCCGCCCACATGGCTGAGGCTGACAGCGCATTGGCGCGCAGCTGAGGCTCGGCTGTGTCCATGGTGGTTCCTAAAGCGGCAAGCCAGCCTAGATTTGGTCGATCATGGGGCAGAAAAAGCCCTTGGGTCAGGCCAAGACGTAAATTGGCGCGCATCTTATCTAGCCCCTGCAGCGCGGCTGCACGAGGCGACGACACACCACCGGCATTTTTGGCGGAAGCAATATTGCCGAGGCTTAAACCAGCATAATTATGGCTGGGGCCAATTAATCCATCAAAATTGATTTCAACCAACATGGCTTACCACCGGCCCACATGCGTGATGACATCTCCCTCGTCCACGCCCAGAAGAGTTGCACTGGCGCGATCCATGACAAGACCATCGTCTTCTGCAACCACCCAGCCATAAGTGGCGCGAAAGTCTGCCAATTGCCCATGCGCCACAAGCATTTTTTCAGCATTAGGATGCGTGGCGAGATTTGAGTCAACGCGCCGGATTGTGCCATCTTGCGCCTCACGCACGCTGCGAATTTGGTCAGTCCGCGCGGTCATAGTGGGGCCGCCATCAAAGATGTCGATATAATTCTCCCACGCAAAGCCTTCTAATTCCAGCATCCGCATCGCGGCGCGGCCTGTGGGGTGGGGAATGCCAATCACCGCACGGGCCGTTTCGGGCAGCATTGCCGTGTAAACGGGATGTTTGGGCATCAAATCCGCAATGAATTGGTTGCCATGCACGGCATTAAATTCATCTGCCTGCTGAAAATTCATGCCGAAGAAGCGGCCTGCCACGCCATCCCAAAAGGGAGAGCCGCCTGCCTCATCAATCACGCCGCGCAACTCCGCCAAGGTTTTGTCAGCAAAGCGCGCCCGGTGGTTGCGAATGAAGAGATAGCGGCTTCGGGCGATCAGCAAGCCCAACCCTCCGGCGCGTTCGCCTTGATGCAAATAGAGGCCGCCAACTTCAGTTGACCCTTCCAAATCAGTTGTCAGGCTCAACATTTCGGCGCGAAATGTGCGGTCTAACTCAACGCTATGTTGGGTCAGCATCCCCATGCGATAGCTGTAAAATGGCCATTTCTGGCCCACTTGGGAAAAGATTTGGCAGGTGCCGCGGACATCGCCTGTTTCTGTGTTTTCAAGAACAAAAACAAACAGATCATCGGCAATTTTATCGTCCGCCCGGCCAAAGGCATCGGCCGCACGCTCAAGTTTTGTGGATAAGGATTTGCGATCTGGCGGTAAATTGGTGAAGCCGCCGCCCGTGCTTTTGGCCATTTCGTACAGGGCTTGAAGGTCACTGGCCCGCGCGGCCCGCAAAATATGGCTCATAATCCACCTTTTTCTGCCAAGCGCAGAAAAGTTAAGGCTGAAAGCCGGGCGCGTTCTGCAAGGCTATCCACAATCAAAAACTCCTCATCGGAATGAATGGCGCCCCCACATGGCCCCATTGTATCCACCACGGGGATGCCGCACGCTGCAATATTATTGCCATCACACACGCCGCCTGTGGCTTTCCACGCAATTGGCAGGCCAAGATCTTCCCCGCACGTGCGAACCATCTGGTACAGCCGCTCAGCCTGTTTATCGAGTGGCTTGGGCGGGCGGTTAAAGCCGCCATGGACTTGGGCGTGCACATCATGCTCGACAGATATTGCGCGGATCATGTTTGTCATATCGTCCATAGCAGCGGCCAATGCCTCGGGTGTGTCAGGCCGCATATTAACGCGTAGAATGGCCAGGTCCGGCACAATGTTATTTGGGCCGCCGCCATCAATGCGGGCGGGGTTCACTTTTAAGGCCAGGCTGCGCAAGGCGGCCAACCGCAAGGCAAGGTCAGCCGCGGCGAGCAGCGCATTGCGGCCCTCTTGCGGGTTGCGGCCTGCATGGGCAGCTTTGCCGTGGATGGTGATGGAAAAATTACCGCTGCCCGGCCGTGCGCCAGCCAGCGTGCCATCAGGCAAGGCGGGCTCATAGGTGAAAGCCGCCGCTTTACCAGCGGCAAGCTGTGCAATGAGGCGGGCTGAGGCGTGGCTGCCCGTTTCCTCATCGGAATTGATCAGCACATCATAGCCCACGCGTCCAGCCAAGGGGCTGGTCTCTAAGGCTTGTAGAGCAGCCAGCATCACAGCAATGCCGCCTTTCATATCAGCCGTGCCGGGCCCATTCAGGATATTGCCATCTCGCCAAGTCAGAGTTTGGAAAGGATGGTCAGCTGCAAAAACGGTATCCATATGGCCAGTAAGCAAAAGGCGCAGCGGCGCCTCAGGCCGCACCTGCACGTGCACATGCTGGCCGCGCACGATGTTGGTTATTTGCCCCTGCGCATTCACGCTCTCAACTGGATCTGGATCAACGAGCTGCACGGACCCGGGCAAGACGGCAAAGGCATCTGCCAGCACGCCGGCCATGTCTTTCAGGCCAGCCAAATTGGTAGTCCCACTATTCATGACCGCCCAGCGTTCCACCTGTGCTAGCATTGGGGCGTTACTGGCGTGGTCAAGAACCGCCTGTTCTGCGGACGTCACTGTGCTCATAGCTTAGTATAGCGACCCGGCGGAGCGAAGGCGAGGGGGCAGTATTGCCCCTGCTTGCGCCAGCCAAGGTTTTGCCGCATAACTGGAGTGCCCTTTTCCTCCCCAGGAAGCCGCAAAGCTGTACAGTGTAACGCGAATAAAGGGTAGATCATGACGGGCTATACCGAGCGCGCCGGCCTTCAAGTGGCTGGTATTCTCGCCGATTTTATTGAAACCAAGGCTTTGGCTGGCACCGGGCTTAGCCCAGACCAGCTTTGGATTGGCCTTGCCGATATATTGGCTCGCTTTACCCCGCGCAATCGGGCGCTTTTGGCGCAACGCGATGCTATTCAGGCGCAGCTTGATCATTGGCACAAGGCCAACCCGGGCCCGATTGGCGATATGGCCGCTTATCAGGCGTTTCTGCGCGAGATTGGCTATCTCGTCCCCGAACCAGCCCCATTTCAAATTGGCACACGCAATGTGGATGAAGAAATTGCGGTGATGGCCGGGCCGCAATTGGTGGTGCCAGTGCTCAATGATCGCTTTGTTCTCAATGCGGCCAATGCCCGCTGGGGCAGCCTATATGATGCTTTTTATGGGACGGATGCCCTTGATGCTGCGCCTGCCAAGCCCGGTGGTTATGATCCGGTCCGCGGCGCCGCTGTCATAAAAGCGGCTAAGGCCTTTCTGGATGATGTTGTGCCGTTGGCCAATGGCCGCTGGGCGGATTGGACAGGTGGTGGCCTAAGCTTGGCCGACCCGGAGGTCAGCATCACGCGCCGGGGGGATGATATTTTACTGCGCCATAATGGCCTTGGCATTGAGATTTTGGTTGATCGCACGCACCCCATTGGCCGCGATGATCCGGCAGGGATCAAGGACGTAGTTCTGGAATCCGCGCTGACAGCAATTGTGGATTTAGAGGATTCGGTTGCGGCAGTTGACGCGGAAGACAAGGTCGCGGCCTATACCAATTGGCTCGGCCTGATGCGGGGCGACCTGGTTGCCAGCTTTGAAAAAGGTGGACGGACTCTCACGCGTGCGCTGGAGCCAGACCGGGAATGGGGTGACGACCTTCTGCATGGCCGCAGCCTGTTATTCGTGCGCAATGTTGGGCATTTAATGACCAACCCGGCCATCTTGCTGCCAGATGGGACTGAAGCCCCCGAAGGCATTTTAGACGCCGTTTTCACCTCGCTGTGCGGGCTGCATGATCTGCTGGGGTTGGGCCAGTGCCGCAACAGCCGCACGGGCAGCATTTATATTGTGAAGCCCAAACAACATGGGCCAGACGAATGCGCCTTTACCAATGATCTGTTTGATGCCGTGGAAGACCTTTTGGGGCTGAACCGGCATACAGTTAAAGTTGGCGTGATGGATGAAGAACGCCGCACATCCGCCAATTTGGCGGCGTGCATTCATGCCGTGAAGGACCGGATTGTCTTTATCAACACGGGCTTTCTCGACCGCACGGGCGATGAAATGCACAGCGCGATGCAGGCGGGACCAATGATCCGCAAGGCAGCCATGAAATCCAGCGATTGGATTCAGGCTTATGAAGCCCGCAATGTTCAAATTGGGTTGGCCTGTGGCCTGTCGGGCAAGGCGCAGATTGGTAAAGGCATGTGGGCCGCGCCTGACATGATGCGCGATATGCTCGATCAAAAGATTGGCCATCCCAAGTCCGGCGCCAATACGGCCTGGGTGCCATCGCCCACGGCGGCCACGCTCCACGCCACGCATTATCACCGAGTTGATGTCTTTGCTCGCCAGCGCGAATTGGCGGCACAGCCAACCCCGGGGCTCGACGCGCTGCTCCGCATTCCTGTGGCAGAACCCGGCCATAATTGGTCGGATGATGAGGTGCAGGCCGAGCTTGAGAATAATGCCCAAGGGATTTTGGGCTATGTGGTGCGCTGGATTGATCAGGGCATTGGCTGTTCCAAGGTGCCGGACATTCACGACATTGGCTTAATGGAAGACCGCGCAACTTTGCGCATTTCATCGCAACATATTGCCAATTGGCTGCTGCATGGCGTGTGCACGCCAGACCAAGTGGATGCGGCTCTCGTCAAAATGGCGGCGAAGGTGGATGCGCAAAATGCGGATGATCCACTCTATGAAAACCTGACGCCCACGAGCATCGCTTTCCAAGCCGCGCGCGCGTTGGTGTTTGAGGGGGTGGTGCAGCCCAATGGGTATACAGAGCCCTTGCTTCATCGCTTCCGGCAGGCAAAAAAGGCCGCCTGATAAGAATGTAACGGGGGCAGGGCAGTCATGACATACACATTATGGGGTTCTGCCCATTCGCTCTATTCGGGCAAAATGCGGTCTTACTTGATCAAGAAGGGCTTGCCCTATCAGGAGCGAAACCCCTCTGACCCTGAATTTGGGATGCGTGTTCTGCCGGTTGTCGGCCATATGGTGATCCCAGTTGTGGAAACGCCGGCGGGCGACATTCTGCAAGATAGCGGCGACATTATTGATCATCTTGAAGCGCGCCATGCCACGCCCGTTTTAGATCCTGAAACGCCTGTTCAAAAGGCTATTTCTGCGCTGTTCGATGGCGTGGGGTCGGAATATTTGATGCCACTCGCCATGCATTATCGCTGGACCTATCGGGCGGATCAGGAAGCCTTTTTGCAAGCAGAATTTGGCCGCGCTGCCATTGCGGGCCAAAGCCGGGCTGACCGCCGGATGATGGCAGGCAATGTCATGAACCTGTTCGCCAGTTTTCTGCCCAATCTCGGCGTGTTTCCTGAGACTGTGCCCGCGCTGGAGGCGGCCTATATGGATTGGCTTGATGCACTGGATGAGCATTTCCAACATCATCCCTATTTGCTGGGTGGCCGCCCGTGCCGGGGGGATTTTGGGATGATGGCCTCACTCTACGCGCATCTGGGGCGAGACCCTGTGCCTGCGGGGCTGATGAAGTCGAAGGCGCCCAATCTCTATCGCTGGACTGAGCGGATGAATTTGCACATCATCCCTGATGGCGAATATCCCGGCTATGGCACTGATTATTTGGCCGATGACGCCATTCCCGAAACGCTGGATGCAGTTTTGAACCTTGTTTTTCGAGACTGGACACCCGGTTTGGCCGCAGATGTGGCAGCCTATAACGCATGGGCCGCCACGCACCAGTCAGGCGATATTGTGTCGCAAGATGGTGAACGGCGTGTGCACCCGACGCTGGGGCCAGTCTCCTACCCATTTCATGGGGTAGAGATGAAGCGGGGCAGTGCGCCCCATGCCGTGTGGATGTTCGCCACGGCCCAAGCCCAGGCCAAAATGATGCCAGAAGCTGCGGCCCAACGTTTTGAGGCTCTGCTGGCGCGAACCGGGGGCAAGGATATGTTTGCCCTAACCATCGAGAAACCCATGGTGCGCGCCAATAACGTGCTGGTACTTGCCTAAATCCTGCTTTTTAGGGCAAGCGCGCGCCTATGTTCACAGTTGCTGCTCTATATTGCTTTGCCCCCTTTGAGGATCCTGCAGCGTTGCAGGGTCCGCTCAAGGCCCAATGCCTGGAGGCTGGCATTCGCGGCACGCTGCTTTTGGCGCGCGAGGGCATTAATGGGACGATTGCCGGAACTGAGGCTGGGATTTCCGAGATTTTGGCCGACATTCGGGCGCTGCCGGGATGTGCGGACCTCGACGTCAAATATTCAACATCTGCGGATTGGCCCTTTCAACGCATGAAAGTGCGGCTGAAAAAGGAAATTGTAACACTCGGCCGACCCGAGGTGGATCCTGCCCGTGATGTTGGGACCTACGTTCAGCCAGAAGATTGGAATGCGCTGATCAGCGATCCAGAGACAATCGTCATTGATACGCGCAATGATTATGAAGTGGCGATTGGCAGTTTTCGCGGCGCGTTGGACCCAAAAACCAAGAGCTTTGGCGAATTTCCCCACTGGTTTGAAGCGAATAAGGACAAGCTTGCTCAAGCCCCAAAAATTGCCATGTTTTGTACAGGTGGCATTCGCTGTGAGAAGTCGACAGCCTTTCTCCGCCAACAGGGCCTAAGCAATGTCTTTCACCTAAAAGGCGGTATTCTCAATTATTTAGAGAAGGTTCCTGAGGCAGAAAGCCTATGGGACGGCGCTTGTTTTGTCTTTGATGAGCGCGTCAGCCTTGGCCATGGCTTGGTACCGGGCGGGCATGACATTTGCCCCAATTGCACTTGGCCTATGGACGCCGGCAAAGCCTGCCAACATTGCGCTTAAATGCGCGCTTCGCCCCATTCAATCCAGCCAAAGGGCCGCGGTGTTTTGGGCATATAGCCCTTTTCCGCTTGGGCGATTTTAAAGCCCGCGTCAGTATAGCTGCCCGTAATTGGGCGCGTGAGGTGGCAATTGCCGCCAATCCGCTTCCACAGGGGCTCAATTCGACGCTGCCATGTCTGCACATCAGCATCTGGCGCGCGGCCATGCTCAAGGAAAAGCACCTTTCCGCCAGGTTTTAACACCCGGCGCATTTCCGCCAGAACTTGCTGGGGCTGATGTACTGAACAGAGGGTGAAAGTAACCAACACTGTATCAAAGCGCGCATCGGCAAAGGGCATGGCCTCGCCAATGCCGGCATGAATATCCGCCGTCATGCCCGTGGCCTGCATCATCGCGCGGGTTTGATCGAGCAAGCCGGGGGACGGGTCTAGCCCCGTCAAGCTCTTCACGCGGGTGCGATCATAAAAGCCAAGGTTAATGCCGCCGCCACAGCCCAATTCCAACACATCGCCTTCGGCTAAGGGGACAACGCGGCTGCGCGCCTTCATAATCTGAGGTTGGGCACAGCAACACCCAATGAGACGCGGCACCATATGCCGTTCCCACCAGGTCATCCGCGGCTGATTAGAGATGGTCGACGAATTCTTGGAGGACATTGGCATATAACTCCCGCTTAAAGGGCACGATGAGATCGACCAATTCGCTCGGATGGACCCATCGCCAGGCGCGAAATTCAGGATGCTCCGTTTCAATATTAATGTCGGCATCGCTCCCCAAAAAGGCCATCAAAAACCAGTGCTGGCTTTGCCCGCGATATTTGCCGCCCCAAATTTTGCCGATCATATCGTCTGGCAAATCATAGAGATGCTCACCAGCCGACCGCGCAACCACATCGACATGATGTGGAGCGATACCCGCTTCTTCCCCCAATTCGCGAATGGCCGCTTCCAGCGGGTCTTCTCCCGGATCAACGCCGCCTTGCGGCATCTGCCACGCCTCGCTGGAGCTATCGAGCCGTTGGCCAACAAAGACCAATCCGTCTGAATTGCGCAGCATGATCCCGGCACAGGGGCGGTAGGGAAGATGGGCGTAAGGATCGCTCATTGGGTAAGGCTCGCCAAAACTGTCTTCAATGCCGAAAGGCCATTGGTGATATCAGTCTGGGCCGAAGGCAGGGCTTTGCGCAAGCAGATAAAGCCGTGGATCGTGCCACGGGCCTCAAGATAGGTCGTTTCAACCCCCGCCTCAATCAATCGTGCGGCATAGGCGCGGCCTTGATCGCGCAGTGGGTCGAGCCCTGCAGTGATGACAACAGCCGGCGGCATCCCAGCAAGATCATGATGCAAAGGCGCGACACGCCAACTGCCATCGCCTGCGTAGCTCGACATGAAAAAGTCCATTGTGTCTTCGGTCAAGAAATAGCCGTGTTTAAAGGCAGCATAGCTGGGCCAGGGGGCATGTTCTGCAACTGCGGGATAAATTGCATATTGCGCCACCACAGGCTTGGCAGCCGGCGTGTCACGCAGCGCCATTGCCATTACCACAGTTAAATTGCCGCCCGCACTGTCCCCAGACAAGACGAGGCCGGTGCACGGGATATTCTCGGCAATCCAGCGTGTCGCGGCCTCGCAATCTTCAGGGGCGGCGGGAAAGGGGGCTTCGGGAGCCAAGCGATAATCAATTGAGATGACAGGCATATCCAGTTGGCGGGCTGCTTCTGCGCAATAAGGCTCATGCGTGTCGATATTGCCGACAACAAAACCACCGCCATGGTAAAACACCATGACAAGGCCAGCCGCGCGATCGGCCCGGGCATCATAGAGCCGTGCGGGGATGGGGCCTGCGGGCCCGGGGATTTCCAAATCCTTGATAATAGCCAAGGGTCCCGTTTCAGCATCAGCCACATGGCGCATGGCCATCATCATCGCGCGCGCATCAGCAAGGGGGACTTCATGCATCTTGGGCCCATTTTGGGCGTTTAGATATTGAAGAAAGGCCGCCACATCGGGGCGGACAAAGGGCTCAGTCATCCACTCTCTGCTCATTTTTTTATTGGTTTCCCTGCTTATCCTTCCGCTGGTTGCACGTCTATGGGCAAAGCCATGCTGCGTAAGGCAACAGTTTTCCTATTTTGGTTTCCTGAAAATGGCGGCATAGAGCGCGCTTGAACAGCAAGACTGTAGGATCAAACACATGGCAACAGCCGCGCCTTTAGACGCATCATCGACGCCCCATGCCGTAGAGACAAGCGAAGCCGTTGTCGTGCGCTTTGCCGGCGACTCAGGCGATGGCATGCAGTTGACCGGGGGGCAGTTCACGCTGTCTTCGGCTCTCGCAGGCAATGATTTTGCGACATTCCCTGACTTTCCAGCAGAAATTCGGGCGCCACAGGGCACCTTATTTGGTGTGTCAGCTTTTCAGATTAATTTCGGCGCGACTGAAGTGGATACGGCGGGCGACGCGCCTGATGTTTTGGTCGCAATGAACCCGGCGGCCTTGAAGACCAATGTTGGGGATTTGAAGCCGGGCGGCTTGATTATCGCTGATAGTGGTGAGTTTTCGGCTCGCAACCTTGCCAAGGCGGAATATAATGCCAATCCGCTGGAAGATGGCTCGCTTGGCAAATGGCAGCTGATTGCCTTTAACATCTCGCAATTGACGCTGGATGCCGTGAAGCCTTTTGGGCTGGGCAATAAAGAGGCGCTGCGCTGCAAGAATATGTGGACGCTGGGCCTTGCGCTCTGGATGTTTGACCGCGATCGTCAGCCGATCATTGACTGGCTCAATGACAAATTCGCCAAGAACAAGACATTGGCCGATGCCAATATCGCTGCGCTCAACGCGGGTCATAGCTATGGCGAAACGGCAGAAATTGGCCAGCCCGGCACCGTTGCGATTCCCCAGCGCCATGTGAATGCCGCGCCGGCTGAGCCGGGGCTGTATCGCACAATCAGCGGCGCGGATGCGGCCGCTTATGGTTTGGTCGCAGGCTGCCAATTGGCCGGTGTGCCCATGTTCTTTGGCGGCTATCCCATCACGCCAGCGTCCTCCATCCTTCACGCCTTGTCGCGGTTGAAGGAATATGGCGTCACGACCTTTCAAGCAGAGGATGAAATTGCGGCCATCGCCTCTGCCATTGGCGCATCTTATGCCGGTCAATTGGGCGTTACCTCATCGTCCGGCCCCGGCATTGCCCTGAAAACTGAGGCAATTGGCTTGGCGATCATGACCGAGCTGCCGCTTGTTATCGTCAATTCGCAGCGCGGCGGCCCGTCTACGGGTCTGCCGACCAAGACGGAACAGTCTGATCTCTATCAGGCGGTCTATGGCCGTAATGGTGATGCGCCGATGCCAGTATTGGCCGCGCGCTCCCCGTCAGACGTCTTTGATTGTGCGATTGAGGCGGTGCGGATTGCCACTCAGTTTATGACACCCGTCATGCTGTTGACGGATGGCTATATCGCGAACGCGGCAGAGCCTTGGAAAGTGCCGGATATGTCAGGCTATAAGCCCTTTCCGGTGAGCTATTTGGACCAAGTGCCCGAAGGCGGATTTAAGCCCTATAGTCGCGACAATAAACTTGCCCGGCCTTGGGTAAAGCCCGGTACGCTCGGCTTGTTGCATCGCATTGGCGGCATCGAAAAGCAGGTAGATACTGGCCATATCAACTATGCCCCCGCGAACCACCAAGCCATGACGGATCTGCGCAAGGCCAAGGTGGATGGCATTGCAGACCATATTCCCGATCAGGACGTGACCTTGGGTGGCGCTGGCGGCAAGCTCGCCGTGGTCGGCTGGGGGTCAACCTTTGGTCCAGTGCATCAGGCTGTCCGCCGCGCCCGGGCCAAGGGTTTGGATGTCAGCCATATCCATATCCGCCATATTTGGCCGATGCCCAAGAATTTGGGGGATCTGCTGAAAAGCTATGATCGGGTGATTGTGCCGGAAATGAACACGGGCCAATTAAAGACAGTGCTGCGCGATCAATATTTGATCGATGCCCAGCCTGTGAACAAAGTTTCGGGTCAGCCATTCCGTATCGCTGAAATTGAAGCTGCCATTGAGGGAGCACTCGCATGAACGACATGACTGCTATCAAGACGAGCCCCAAAGATTGGGAAACCGATCAGGAAGTCCGCTGGTGCCCTGGATGTGGCGACTATGCCATTTTGAAGGCCGTGCAGCGCACCATGCCGGAAATTGGCGCAACGCCCGAGAAAACAGTCTTTGTCTCCGGCATTGGCTGCTCGTCCCGCTTCCCCTATTATATGGAAACCTATGGCTTTCACACCATCCATGGCCGCGCACCCGCTGTGGCCACAGGCGTGAAGCTTGCCAATCCTGAGTTGGATGTCTGGATTATCACGGGCGATGGCGATGCCCTGTCCATTGGTGGCAACCACACAATGCACTTGCTCCGTCGCAATCTCGATTGCCAAGTGCTGCTGTTCAACAATGAAATTTACGGCCTAACCAAGGGCCAATATTCGCCGACCAGTCGCGAAGGGACACGGTCTCCCTCAACGCCTTTTGGCTCCGTTGACCACCCGGCGCGGCCCTGCGCCTTTGCGCTGGGAGCCGGGGCCCGCTTTGTCGCGCGAGCTTATGATGTGTCGAAGCAGTTGGTTGACGTGCTGAAAGCCGCGCATGGCCATAAAGGCGCTGCCTTTGTAGAAATCTTCCAGAACTGCATCGTTTATAATGCCGATGTGTTTGCCGGCTTTACGGAAAAGGCGAACCAGAACCATCAGCTTTGGGTTGAACATGGCAAGCCAATGCTGTTTGCCGGCGGCACCAAGGGCATTACGATGGACACGCAAGCGCTGACGCTCAAAGTTGTTGATGTCGTTGATGGCGATTGGCAGTCGGCAGGCGTAATCGTGCATGATGTGACCAATCGTGCTGTCGCCCATATGCTGGTGGAAATGCCCTTTGGGCCATTCCCCATGGCTTTGGGCATTTTGTATGATGATCCCATGCCGACATTTGACGAGGCAGTCATTGCGCAGAATGAAGCGGCCTCAGCTGGCAAAAAGCCGGACCTGCAATCGCTGATTTCAAAGGGCCAGACGTGGGTCGTTGATTAAGGGGCTGCAGGGGCAGTGGCTTTAGGTGGGTATTGCAGGCCAAGCCTTGGCCTGCGATCCGCTGCCGATGACCAAATCTATTCTCTGGTTCCGGCAGGACCTGCGCCTTTTTGATCAACCCGCCTTGGCAGCAGCTGCGGCGGCTGGCCCGGTTCTTGCCGTTTATATCCTAGATGAGGAAACACCGGAGCTTCGGCCCTTGGGCGGGGCTGCGCGCTGGTGGCTGCATCATTCGCTGGAAAGCTTGCGGGCTGCCCTGCAGGCCAAGGGCGGAGATCTGATTTTGCGGCGTGGCCGTTCTGCGACTGTGCTGAAGGCGTTGGTGGCCGAAACCGGTGCGCAGACCATCCATGCGGTGCACCATTTTGAGCCGGGTTGGAAAATGGCCGAGGCGGAAGTCGCAGAGGTCGCCAATCTGGTTCTCCATCACGGCAACCAGCTTGCACCGCCAGAGAGCGTGCTGACCGGCTCTGGCGGGCGATATCGGGTGTTCACGCCGTGGTGGCGGCAATTGCTGTCGATGATGCCACCGCCGCGCCCCACGCCCGCGCCAGAGGCAATAGCATCGATCTCGGGCGTGGCCTCAGATCAGCTGGAGGATTGGGCCTTGCTGCCCACTAAGCCCAATTGGGCTGGCGGCTTTTCTGTCTGGACACCGGGGGAAGTGGGGGCAGTGGCCGCCTTGCGGGCGTTTTTGCCTCTTATCACCCATTATGATGATCGGCGGAATTTGCCCTCCATCACGGGCACGTCGCGCTTGTCACCCCATTTGCATTTTGGGGAAATTAGCCCCGCAACAATCTGGCATTTGGCTTCGAAAGAGGCCGGCGCCAAGGCTGAGCCGTTTCTGCGCGAAGTGGGCTGGCGTGATTATGCCACCAATTTGCTTGATCAATTCCCGGACTACCCGGAACGGAATGGCCGCCCAGCCTTTGATGCGCTGGTCTGGCGCTCTGGCCCCGAGGCGGACGCTGATTTCAAGGCGTGGACACAGGGGCGCACAGGCTACCCCATTGTTGATGCGGGCATGCGCGAGCTATGGGCCACTGGCTGGATGCACAATCGTGTGCGGATGATTGCCGCCTCCTTCCTCATCAAGCATTTGTTGATTGATTGGCGGCGCGGCGAAGCGTGGTTTTGGGACACGCTGGTTGATGCCGATGCCTCCGCCAATGCGTCAAACTGGCAATGGGTGGCAGGCACAGGCGTGGATGCGCCGATTTTCTCGCGGATCATGGCGCCCTTGTCGCAATCTGAAAAATTTGATGCCACGGGCTATATCCAAAAATGGGTGCCGGAATTGGCGGGCCTTTCTTCTCCCTATATCCATGATCCAGATGAATTTGGCGTGCGGCCGCGTGAGTATCCGCGCAAAATCATTGGGCATAAAGCGGCCCGCGAGCGTGCCTTGGCCGCCCAAGCGGCGAGCCGGGGAAAATAGGGCATTGATCTTAGCTGGCTTTGTCTGGTCTAGTGCGTCGCGGTGACACCACCCAAGTTAAGGAAGAGGAACGAGGATGCGCGCTTGGATGATCGGGGCTTCGGCCTTGGTTTTGGCTGGTGGGGCTTTCGCTCTGCCTGCTGCTGCCCAAAATGCCGCCCCTTTGCCAAAGGATCTCGATGTGCTTTTTTGGACTCAGGACCAGCGCGACGCTGCCTTTCGCGCCACAGAAACTCTGACCAAGGTCAACAGCATTCCCGCTGGCGGTGCCGTGCTTCCGCTGGGCCAAGGCACGCCGCTGAAGATTAATATGGATATGGATGCCTATATGGCGCGCCAGCGCAATGCGGGGTTGATCATTCTGCAAGATGGCAAAATTCGCTTTGAAAAATATGCCCTTGGCTATGGCCCAGAGGGCCGGTGGACCAGCTTTTCAGTCGCCAAATCGTTGACATCCACGCTGGTCGGCGCGGCCGTGAAAGACGGCTATATCAAGAGCCTTGATGATAAAGTGTCGGCCTATATCCCGGGCTTGCGTGGCTCATCCTATGATGACGTTTCAGTGCGCCAGTTGCTCACAATGACGTCGGGCGTGAAGTGGAACGAGGATTATACGGATCGCAAGTCTGATGTAGCGCTGTTTGATCGCCATCAGCCTGATCCGGGCCAGGACATCACAGTCAGCTATATGAAGCGCTTGCCGCGCGAAGCCCCAGCGGGCGGCAAATGGGTGTATAAAACAGGCGAAACCAATTTGATTGGTGTTCTGGTCTCCAGTGCAACGGGCAAGACACTATCGGCCTATCTCTCGGAAAAAATTTGGAAGCCCTTTGGCATGGAGGGCGAGGCGATTTGGATGCTGGGTCGCACGGGGCATGAAATTGCAGGCTGCTGCATTTCGGCTCGCCTGCGCGATTACGCCCGCTTTGGCCTGTTCATTCTGGGCGGGGGTAAAGCCGGTGGCAAAGATGTTCTGCCGACCGATTGGCTGCCCCAAGCTACGCAGAAACAAGCCGAAATTGATCAGCCGGGCCGTGGTTATGGGTTTCAGTGGTGGACTTATGACACGGGCAGCTTTGCCGCCCAGGGAATTTTTGGTCAGGGCATTTTCATTGATCCCAAGCGCAAGCTGATTATTGCCTCAAATGGCAATTGGCCAACAGCGACAGATCCTGAAGGCGTGGGCAAAGAACGGGAAGCCATGTATCAGGCCGTTCAAGCCGCAGTGGATGCAGAAGCCGCGCATCACGGCCATCCTTAAGCTGGAAAGAGCAGGGGAGAGAGGCTGGCGCGCTTAGTGGCTCTCCTCAACGCGTTCCCGATGGCCAGTGTCATACCCCGTGCAGAGCAGCTCTGCCACGCGATCACCCACGACCTTGGGTGACTTTAACGTTGCAGGGTCTTCCCCCGGATAGGCTTTGGCGCGCATCTTGGTGGCGGTGGCACCCGGATCAATAATGGCCACCTTGATGCGGCCAACATTGCGGGTTTCTTCAGCATAGGCGCCAAGCATGATTTCAAAAGCTGCTTTCGATGCGCCATAAACACCCCAAAAGGCACGGGGGCTGGTTGCAACGCTGGACGTAATCCCCACTAGCCGAGGCGCTTCACTCTTGCGGAGCAGGGGATCAAATGCGGCAATCATGGCCTGTTGCGCGCTCACGTTCAGCGTAAACACATCCGCAAATTCGCGCGCATCGGCATGGTTGAGTGGTGTCAGCGTGCCCAAGGTTGCCGCATTTAAAACCAAAATGTCCAACTTGCCCCAGCGGTCTCCAACGGCAAGCGCCAAGCGGCCAATGCTGTCGGCATCTTTCATATCCATGGGCGCAATGGTGGCACTGCCCCCGGCTTGATGAATACGCTCTTCCAGCGCTTCCAAATCAGTGGTTTCGCGTGCGGTAATCAGAACATGGGCGCCTTTGGCGGCCAGCGCCTCAGCTATAGCAGCACCAATGCCGCGGCTTGCGCCTGTCACCAGCGCAATTTGTCCGGTCAAATCTTTTTGGGTCATACCACGCGTTCTGCAAGCAAGCTCAGTTGGTTAAACGTGTCGACATCATCTTGGTCAGTCAGCTTTGTCGGATAATGGCCGGTAAAGCAGGCATCGCAATATTGCGGCCGCATCTCATTGCGCTGGGGTTCGCCCACCGCCTTGTAAAGCCCATCAATGGAAATGAAGGACAGGCTATCCGCCTGAATAAATTGGCGCATGCCTTCCACGTCATGATTGGCGGCGAGCAATTTGGTTCGTTCTGGCGTGTCGACCCCATAAAAGCAGCTATGGCGGGTTGGTGGGCTTGCAATTCGCATATGCACTTCGCGGGCCCCAGCATCGCGCATCATCTGCACAATTTTCAGGCTCGTCGTGCCACGGACAATGCTGTCATCAATTAAGACAATGCTCTTGCCCTCAATCAACGCGCGATTGGCATTATGCTTCAGCTTTACGCCCAAATGGCGGATATTGTCTGTCGGCTGAATGAAGGTGCGGCCCACATAGTGCGAACGGATAATGCCGAGCTCAAAGGGAATGCCGGATTGTTGGGCATAGCCAATGGCCGCGGGCGTGCCGCTATCAGGCACGGGAATAACCAAATCTGCAGCCACAGGGTTTTCAACGGCCAGCTGAGCGCCAATGGCCTTGCGGACTGAATAAATGCTCGACCCGCCTGTGATTGAATCAGGCCGGGCAAAGTAAATATGTTCAAAAATGCAGGGGCGGGGATGTGCCTCGCCCAAGGGGCTGATTGACCGCACGCCCTCTTGCGTGACAATCAAAATTTCGCCGGGCAGAACTTCGCGTTCAAACTCAGCGCCAACAATATCCAGCGCCACAGTTTCTGACGCAAAGACTACTGCGTCTCCCAATTTCCCCATGACCAGCGGGCGAATGCCTAGCGGATCACGACAGGCAATCATGCCCTCAGGTGTCATGCAGATCAGCGCATAGGCGCCTTCCAGCTGCTTTAACGCATCAATGAACCGGTCAAGCAATGTGCGATAGGTGCTGGTCGCGACCAGATGGATGATAACTTCAGTGTCGCTCGTCGATTGGAAAATTGCACCCCGGCGAACCAGATCCCGCTTCACTGTCATCGCATTGGAGATGTTGCCATTATGCGCAACGGCAAAGCCGCCTGAGGCAAGGTCTGCGAAAAGCGGTTGGACATTCCGCAGCGAGGTTTCCCCCGTGGTCGAATAGCGGACATGGCCGCACGCCACTTCGCCGGGCAGGCCGCGAATAATCTCGTCGCGGTCGAAATTGCCGGCCACATGGCCCATTGCACGATGGGAATGGAAGCGTTCACCATCCCAGCTGGTAATGCCTGCGGCTTCCTGACCACGATGCTGGAGCGCGTGCAGGCCCAAAGCGACCACGGCTGAGGCAGTGTCAGCCCCCCAAACGCCGAAAATGCCGCATTCTTCGCGCAGCTTGTCATCATCAAAGGGATTGGTGGAAAACATGCTGCTTCGCCTGTGGTTGCGCCCGACGCCCGGGCATATAGGCGCAGGTCACGCACTTGTCATTCCCGTGTTTTCATCAAATTTGCTTTTCTTTCTCTGACATTGGTCGTTAGGGGCAGGGGGCGCAGTTTTTGGGAGGGTAAAATGGCAGATCTTCGCGAAACCGGACTGACTTTAGACCCTAAATTTGACGCTCATGGCCTGGTGACGGCCGTGTGCACTGATGCTGATTCGGGCCAAGTGCTAATGGTCGCTCATATGAATGCCGAAGCCTTGGCGCAGACGCTGGCCAGCAAAAAAGCGACCTTTTGGTCGCGTTCGCGACAGAGCCTGTGGACCAAGGGCGAGACAAGCGGCAATGTCCTGCATCTGGTCGAAGCGCGAATTGATTGTGATCAAGACGCCATCTGGTTGATCTGCCGTCCCGCTGGCCCGGCGTGCCATACTGGCGCTGACAGCTGTTTTTACCGGATTATCGAGGGCAATCAGCTGATCCGCTAGGCATTGGGCTTCGTCTTTTTCCCGCGTGGGGGAGAGTTGACTTTACGTGCACGTAAAGTAGGATTGGCCCATGTCGAGTGCCACCGTTGAGATCGCCGATCCGCGCGACCGCCACCAATATTCCATTTCCGATTTGTCGGAAGAGTTTGATGTGACGCCGCGGGCGCTGCGTTTCTATGAAGATGAAGGGCTGATTTCTCCCATTCGGCGTGGGCTTACGCGTGTATATACCAAGCGAGACCGCGCCCGTCTGGCGTGGATTTTGCGCGCAAAGCGCGTTGGCTTTAGCCTCTCAGAAATCCGCGAGATGATTGATCTGTATGATATTGGGGATGGTCGCCATACCCAACGTCAGGTCACCATTGAGAAATGCGAAGCGCGGATTGCGCTGCTCAAGCGCCAGCGGGTCGATATTGATGCGCATATTGATGAACTCGCGCGTTTTATTGATCTGGTGAAGAAGGCGGATCCGGCGTTCGACGCTTAAATCCTGACCAACTGGTTCGTTAAAGGGAAATTATATGCCGCAATATGCAGCACCCGTGCGTGACGTTCGTTTCGTGCTTGATCATGTGATTGGGCTAGATCGCTATTCCAATTTGCCCGGCTTTGAAAATGCCACGCCCGATATGGTGAATGCCATTTTGGAAGAGGGCGGTAAATTCATGGCTGAAGTGCTCTTCCCGCTCAACCGCTCTGGCGATGAAGAAGGCTGCACCCGCCACCCAGATGGCCGCGTGACGACGCCAAAGGGCTTTCCCGAAGCCTATAAGGCCTATGCCGCAGCAGGCTGGACAACCTTGGGTGCGCCTGCGGAATTTGGCGGGCAGGGGCTTCCCCATGTTCTTAACATTGCGCTGGAAGAATTTCAGGCAACCGCCAATCAGGCCTTTGCCATGTATCCGGGCCTGGCGGGTGCGGCTGTGTCTGCCATTTTGGTTGCTGGCTCAGAAGATCAGAAGCGAACCTATTTGCCCAAGATGATTGCAGGCCAATGGGCCGGCACGATGAACCTGACTGAGCCACATTGCGGGACAGATCTCGGCCTTATTCGCACGCGCGCAGAGCCGCAGGCAGACGGCAGTTATCGCCTGACAGGAACCAAGATATTCATTTCAGGTGGGGACCAAGATCTGACCGAGAATATCGTGCATCTGGTGCTCGCCAAAACGCCGGGCGCGCCTGATAGCACTAAGGGGATTTCCCTGTTCATTGTGCCCAAATATTTGGTCAATGCAGATGGCTCGCTGGGGGAAAAGAACGCCGTCAGCTGCGGCGCGATTGAGCATAAAATGGGCATTCGCGGCAGCGCCACCTGCGTTATGAATTATGATGGTGCCACGGGATACTTGGTCGGTGAGGAGAATAAGGGCCTCGCTGGGATGTTCGTGATGATGAATATCGCGCGTCTGGGCGTAGGCGTGCAGGGCCTAGCGCAAGCTGAGGGCGCATATCAAAATGCCGTTCAATATGCCAAGGATCGCCGCCAAGGCCGATCGCTGACAGGCGCAAAGGACGCCAATGAAAAGGCGGATACGCTGTTTGTGCACCCTGATATCCGTCGGATGTTGATGGAAGCCAAAGCCTTTACAGAAGGCATGCGCGCCTTGTGCCTATGGGGCGGCATTCAGTCGGACCTTGCACATAAAGCGGCAACACCAGAAGATCGGCAATTGGCGGATGATCTGCTCTCGCTGCTCACGCCAGTTATCAAAGGCTATGGCACCGATAAGGGCTATGAAGTCTGCACCAATATGCAGCAGGTCTTTGGTGGGCACGGCTATGTCGAAGAATGGGGCATGAGCCAATATGTCCGCGATGCGCGGATTGCGATGATTTATGAAGGCGCCAATGGCATTCAGGCACTGGATCTGGTGGGGCGCAAGCTGCCGGCGCATGGCGGACGCGGCGTTCAGGCGTTTTTCGGGATTGTGGCGCAGGAATGTGGGGCTGCCAAAGCCAATCCAGCCACCGCAGGCATTGCAGCTGCGCTTGAGGCTGGCTTGGGGGATTTGCAGGCGGCAACCATGTGGTTGATGGCCAATGGCATGAAAGACCCCAATAACGCTGGGGCCGGATCAGTGGCCTATATGCACATCATGGGGCTGGTGGCGATTGGCCTGATGTGGCTGCGCATGGCCGTTGCCGCGGATAAGGCCTTGCATGAGGGCAAGAGCGACACAGACTATATGAACGCCAAATTGGTAACGGCGCGTTTCTATGCAGAGCGGATGTTGCCGGACACGCAATCGTTGCGGCGTAAACTCGAAGCTGGCGCAGAGACAGTCATGGCACTGCCAGTCGACGCGTTCTAAGTGACACACTGAAACGGGGTGGGCCAAATTGGCCCGCCCTTTTTCATATATCTAAGAACCCGATAATATATATTATGTAAAATATACTCTTGGGAATATCTGTGAAGAAGCCCCCCGGCGCAGAATTCCGCTATTCGCCTCAGGGCGTTAAAATCATCACATCCCCTTCAATGCGCCATCCTTTTAGCGTTGAAAGGAAGTTCATGCCCAATAAGTTGGTTCCGCCTAAGCGATCGGAAATGAGCACCCCAAAGTCGTCGCGGACAATTGGGCCAATCGTCAGCCGGTCAACACGGCCACGCTGCATCTCAATTTGGCCATTTGCGGTTGAGACAATCACTGGAAACGCCAGCGGCGGCGTGCGGACACCTGCTTTTGCGGCATCTGCGACGGACAGAGCCGTTGTTGTCGCGCCGCTATCGACCAGAAATTCAACGGGATGGCCATTCACGTCGGCCACGATATGAAAATGCCCATCAGCGGATTTGGTGATCCGCACTGTCCCGTCAGCCTGAACTTGGGTGCCAAAGCCAGCCTCAGTTTTCACGCGGTCCCAGACCATCTTCACTTCGGCCCGGAAACTGAAGAGCACAAAAATTGCTAAGAAAATCAATGCCCAAGCGGCCAACATTTTCATCATTTGAGAGATTGGCAAACGTCGGGCTAACAGGCTTGAGAGAACCAGCCCAATCATGAGGACCAGCAGGATCAAATTGCCGGCCACATCTGCCATTAGTTGGCGGCCTTTGAGAATAATCGGAAGAAATTGTCTCGGGTCTGCTGGGCCAAATCTTCCACGGAAATCCCGCGAAGTGTGGCTAAAAACTGGGCCGTATCTGCGACAAAGGCAGGCTCACAGCTTTTTCCACGATGTGGCACAGGCGCCAAAAATGGGCTGTCCGTCTCAATCAGCAGCCGATCTGCCGGAATGGTGGCCGCTGTTGCCTGTAGATCAGCAGCGCTCTTAAAGGTCACGATGCCCGAAATTGAGATAAAAAGCCCTAATTTCAGGGCGATATCTGCGAATTCTTGACTGGCCGTGAAGCAGTGAATGACGCCGGGAAAGGCCCCCTTCCCCATTTCTTCGTGCAGGATCTGTGCTGTATCTTCTTCGGCATCGCGTGTGTGGACAATTAGCGGCAGGCCGGTCTCGCGCGCGGCGGCAATATGCGCCCGAAAGCTTGTCCTTTGCTGCTCGCGATCGCTATGATCATAATAATAATCGAGCCCAGTCTCACCAATTCCAATCACCTTGGGGTGCGCCGAGGCGTTAACCAATAAGGCGGTATCCACATCGGCATGATCATCGGCCTCATGCGGATGAATGCCAATTGTCGCCCAGATATTCGGGGCTTTTTGAGCCGTTGCGATAATATCATCCCATTCGCGCCGCCGCGTTGAGATGTTCAGCATAGCGGATACGCCTGCCGCCGCAGCCCGCGCCAGCACGGCATCCTGATCTTCAATCAGACCCTTATAATTGAGGTGGCAATGGCTATCGACAAACATTAGGCCGCATCTTCTGCTGGCAGCTCCAGACGCGGGAATAGCGGCGTCGGGGCCTCTAAACGAAAGCCAGATCCCGTCAAACGATCATACCAATCAAGGTCTGCAAAGGCCGCATAATCTCGGTCGCCCGCGGGAATCCCCAATTGGTCAAGCATTTTGCCGGCAGATGTGGGGATGATGGGCTGCACCGCAAGAGTCAGATCGCGAATGGCTTTTACCAAGGTGCGCAGCACAACACCCATGCGCGCTGGATCAGTTTTGCGCAGCGCCCAAGGGGCTTGGGCATCAATATATTGGTTGCACGCAAATACCGCACGCATCCACGCATCTAGCCCTTGTGAAAAGGCAAAGGCGGCAAAGTCCCGCGGGACATCATTGGCGCAGGCTTGATGAACAAGCGCCAGCAATTCAGCATCGTCTGGCGTATCTTCACCTTCATTCGGAAGAATGCCATCTAAATTCTTAAAAATAAATGATAATGTGCGCTGCGCCAAATTGCCAAAGCTGTTCGCAAGCTCGGCATTCACGCGCGTGACAATGGCTTCTGCGCTATAGCTGCCATCCTGCCCAAAGCTGACTTCGCGCATTAAGAAATAGCGCAGCGCATCCACGCCAAAATGCTTGGCCAAGTCCATTGGGTCGACAACATTGCCCAAGGATTTGGACATTTTTTCGCCGCGGCTCAGCAAAAAGCCATGGCCAAACACCTGTTGCGGCAAGGGAATCTTGGCCGACATCAAAAAGGCTGGCCAATATACGGTGTGAAAACGCACAATATCTTTGCCAATAATATGCACATTGGCGGGCCAGAAGCGGCTGAAATCGCCGGTTTGATCAGGATAGCCAATGCCTGTCATATAAGTCGTTAAGGCATCCACCCAAACATACATGACATGGCCGGGGGACCCGGGCACAGGCACGCCCCAATCAAAGCTGGTGCGCGAGACGCTTAGGTCCTTCAGGCCGCCCTCCACAAAGCGCAGCACTTCATTGCGGCGGCTTTCCGGGCGGATGAAGTCAGGATTGTCCTGATACAGCTTCAGCAGCGGTTCTTGATATTTGGACAGGCGGAAAAACCATGTTTCTTCGGTGGTCCATTCCACGGGCGTGCCTTGCGGCGAGAGGCGCTGGCCACCTTCCCCGTCAATCAGCTCGCTTTCATCGTAAAAGGCTTCATCGCGGACGGAATACCAGCCTTCATAACGATCAAGGTAAAGATCGTCATTGGCGGCCATCGCTTCCCAAAGAGCCGTACTCGCCTGTTTATGATCCGCTTCTGTTGTACGACAAAAACGATCATAAGAGATATTCAAAACCTGACACATCTCTTTGAAATAGGATGACATTTCATCTGCAAATTCAAGTGTGTCTCGGCCTGCGGCACGCGCAGTTTGGACCATTTTCAGGCCATGCTCATCTGTGCCCGTGACAAGCCGGACATCGCGGCCCATGAGCCGCTGAAACCGCGCAATTGCGTCAGTTGCAATGGCCTCATAGGCATGGCCGATATGGGGACGCCCATTGGGATAGGCAATTGCGGTTGTGATATAAAAGGGTTCGCCAGACATGGCTCAGGCTTTAGCGGATGGTGCGTTTTGAGCAAGCGCCGCGACATGACCTGCCAGCGTAAAGACGGTGTTTTGCGCTTCTAGCGATGTTGGAACAGCCAGCGCAGCTAAAGTTCGGGCCTTTTCCCACTGATCTAGGGCAAGCTTCAGCCCATCGCCCGATCGGCTCCGTGCCACATCTGCAATAAAGCTGGGAACACGCTGCAAAAAGGCCTCATAACGGGCTTGGGCGGCCTTGCCACTTAATTGCTGTGCCAGCGCCAATCGCCGGGCATTTTGCGGGTCACCATGCTCGGCTAGCTCCTGCAGGGCGCGGTCTAGCCCAGTCAGATCAAGCCCGGCAAAGCGCAGTGCCCGCCCGGGGGATCCCTGCCCCACAGCAATCAACGCCTGCATTTCAGCTGCCGACGCCTCAGGCAATGCCCCGTTTAGCACTGCGCGCATCGCCTGATCGTCCAGCGCCTCAAACCGCAGCACGCGACAGCGCGATCGGATGGTTGGCAAAAGGCGCCCGGCGCTGTGTGCAACCAACAGAAAAATGGTTCCTGCCGGCGGTTCTTCCAAACGCTTAAGCAACGCATTTGCCGCACTGACTTCTAGCGTTTCTGCGTCATCAATCACCACAACCCGACGCGAGGACATGGAGGGGGCTGTTGCAAAGAGCGGGTTGAGCGCGCGGACCTGATCGGTGCGGATGCTGCGTGCCCGCTCTTCATCCTTTGCCCATTCGTTGCGCGGCTTGCCTGTGGCGACCTTGTCATCCTTGGGCAAGCGATCGAGCAGCGCGAAATCCGGGTGGCTCCACGCATCTAAAAGTTTTGCGGCGGGATGCTGAATGGGCACATCTATGCCGGGCGTGTCCCAGTCCAGACCCATGCCTTCGGCCAATAGCCGCCGCGCAAATTGCAGGGCCGTTGTAAACTTGCCGACGCCTTCAGGCCCCGTCAGCAGCCACGCATGGTGCAAGCGCGGCCCGTGCATGGCCGCCCGAAAGGCTGCCAGAGGCGCATCATGCCCGTGGATCAGCGTCACAGCAAATCATCCAAAGCGGCCATGAGCCGAGTGGAGACAGCCTCTGGCGCGCCCATGGCATCAATCAGTCGAAACCGATCCGCCTCGGCTGCGGCCATATCGCGAAAGCGCAAGGCAACGCGCTCATAATAGTCTTGGGCCTTTGCGCCCATGCGGTCAGCCGTGGCGGATCGCGCCGCCGCCCGGCGTGCGCCTTCTGCTACGGGTATGTCCAACACCAAGGTGCGATCGGGCAGCAACCCGCCAGAGCCAATCTGATGCAGAGCCAAAATATCAGCATCACTCACGCCGCCCGCTCCGCCTTGATAGGCGCGCGTGGAATCGACAAAGCGATCACACAACACCCATTCCCCACGGTCTAAAGCAGGTTGGATAAGTTTTGCGACATGATCTGCACGGGCTGCGGCAAACAGAAGCGCCTCGGTTGCATCATTCCAGCGATCTTGCCCACCAGAGAGCAAAAGCCCGCGAATGGCCTCGGCACCTTCGGTTCCACCGGGTTCGCGCGTGGTCACAACGCGCTTGCCTCGCGCTTCCAGCGCTTCAGCCAAAAGGCGGATCTGGGTGGACTTGCCTGCCCCCTCCCCGCCTTCCAGCGTTATGAAGCGCCCCCGCTCCATGGCTTAAAATCCAAAGAGTGAGATAATCGAAATCCAAATGCGCATGAAGAAGCCGGCTTCTTCCACATCCTTGCCGGCCACCAAGGGAATGATGGCCGCCGGCGTTTCTGGCGACGTGACGACCAAATCGGCAATGTGCTGCCCAGCCTTGAGCGGCGCTTTGATCTCACCCAGATAGCGCACTTTGGTGGTGTATTTGGGGACTGGGAAGCCCGCAGGATAGGTCAAGTTAATCGCCTGTGGTGCGACGAGCGCGACCTTGCTGGCATTGCCGCCTTTGACCTTGGCCTTTTCGATTTCCGCACCCTTAGCGAACAAGGGCTTAGTCGCCCAAGCCTTAAATCCCCAGTCCATGAACTTCACAGACTCTGTGATCCGCCCGTTAAAGCTATCCAGGCCTGCAACCACCATCACCAGCCGCCGCCCATTTTGCTCTGCCGATCCGGTAAAGCCATAGCCAGCTTCTTCGGTGTGGCCGGTTTTCAAGCCATCAGCGCCCGGAATGCGGCCCAAAATCGGGTTGCGATTGGCCTGAACGATATTCTCGCCCTTGCCCATGGTTTTGCCCCAGCTGAATTCTTTCTGCTGGTAAAATTTACGATACAGGTCCGGATAATCGCGAATGGAGCTGACGGCGAGCTTTGCCAAATCTCGCGCCGTTACTTGCGTGCGTCCTTCATCCGGCCAGCCATTTGAGTTGCCAAAGCGGCTGTTCTTCATGCCCAATCGCTGTGCTTCGGCATTCATGCGCGCGACAAAGGCTTCTTCAGTGCCCGCAATACCCTCGGCCAAAACGACACAGGCATCATTGCCCGACAGGGTGACAACGCCATGAAGCAGATTTTCAACGCTCACCTGCTCACCGGGAGACAGAAACATCGTAGAGCCCGCGGACGGGCCATGCCATTTTTGCCACGTCTCTGGGCGAACGGTGAACTTTTGATCCAGCTTCAGCTCGCCCTTTTTGATCATGTCGAAGACAATATGGGTCGTCATCATCTTTGCCATTGAAGCAGGCGGTATCTGCCGATCGGCATCTTTGGCATAGAGAACTGCGCCGGACGACAAATCAACCAAATAGGCAATGGGAGCTGTTGTTTCGAACGGCGGCGGTGCGGCAACAGCCGAGGCCGCCGCAACAGATAGGAAAGAGGCGGCGATAAATGCTTGTTTCATGAAGACTTCCCGAGATGACGACTCAGCGCGTGATTCGGGCGTCTGGATAGCCTTTCGCAGCCAAGGGGCCAAGCGCGGCCCGCGCTTGCGCAAGTGTTGAATAGGGGCCGGACAGAACCCGATATAACCCCTGTTGCAGTCGAACGCGCCCGCCAATTTGCCGCGCCAGAGCCTGGGCATTTTGCCCGTTTGAAAGCGCGGCTATCTGCACAAAC
>JBEEOY010000161.1:0-29577 GCA_041191345.1 Pseudomonadota bacterium | reverse complement strand
AGTTGCTTAATGACATCCGTCACCCAGCCTTCGCCAAAGCTTTCCCAAGCAAGCATCGTGACGGGCCGTGCGCCCAGCATGGACCACATTGCCATTTCAACGGCGCCCGTATCTGAGCCGGGGACAATGCCAATGAGATGGGTGTCAGGCACTTGCAGAACAGCGCGCGTCAAATCAATTGCCAGTTGCAGGCGTGACTTGCCAATCTTCGCGCGGTGCGACCGGCCGAGAGATTCGGTTTTGAGCTTGGAAGCATCCCAGCCCGGCGGCTTTGCGCAGGGACCGGAAGAGAAAAACGGACGCGCAGGCTTGCGGACCGGCTTGGTAATATCAGTCATGTAGACTCTCCTCACAGAGAGCACGCGCGGCGTTGGGACCGCGTGGCCCGAGGCCGCTCATAGGGCCGGATGGCCGCTTGTCAAATGAAAACGCCTGTCCAGCTTGTCCGCGCCAAACACATCTAAATCAGTGCATTGATCCGCCGAAATGGTGGCAAGGTTGGGCGATTTGGGCTATGAGAGAGTTCTCCAAAAAGGGTCGCAAAACAGTAACGTCCAACTTTTTGGGAAGGTCATTTCATGAAGACATCTGCTTATCTTTCGCTGACAGCGCTTGCGCTTGCCAGCCTCACCGTGCCTGCGGGTGCGGCCACAATCGTCCTCAATAGCGGCACGCCTTATTCTGAGACAGTTCATACCAATAGTGCCGGCTCGGGAACATCGCTCACCACCAAGACCAAGCCCGGCATGATTTCTGTCCTGCTGAACTCCGTTGACGGCATTAATGTTGGCAATGGCGATGGCGTGGCAAGCGTCACTGGTCTGGGCTCTGGTCAGGGAAACGGGTTTTCTGCCTTGTTAATTGACCCCGCTACGGGCTTCTCCGCGCTGCAATTTAAGGCCGAGGATTTCTCCGATCAGCGCGCCAGCGCTTTGAATATCAAAGTGAACTTCCTCAATGCCCCATCGCAGCTGTTCACCAGCATTGGCATGCCCTCCAATGGCAAGCTGGATGTGCTGGCCAGCGGGTCAGAAGTGATGGATAGTATTGAGCTATATGGATTGGTGAACGCGGCAGGCAATGCGGTTAAATTTAAGGCCGTGAAAGAAATGTCCTTTGATGCTGTGTCGGGCGGCGTGCCTGAACCAGCTGCGTGGGCAATGATGCTTGCTGGCTTCGGCTTGGCCGGAGCGGCAGTGCGGCGGCAAAACCCACGCCGTACACGCCTTGCCTAAACGATATTTATGATGACCTGTCGGGCCAGCTTTCGAGCTGGCCCTTCTTCTGCGCGCTAATAATCTCTTGAGACGCGCACCGAGGCGCTTTGTTCACCCAGAGTTGAAATGGTCGAGAGGATGGAAAGCCAGCGCGTCACCTGAAACTCAGCGCGCGTCGCCGAATAGCCTTGGCCATCAGTAATCACTTCGACAAACGTCCTGCGGGTTAAATATTTGCCTGCCGCCACAGATGTGCGCTGGCCAGTTGCCACATTGCCCGGCAAAATTCTCAGTCGATCTAACCCAACGGCTTTGCGCAGCGCGTTAATTGGGTTGAGGCCAGCACCGCCGCGCATAGAGGCCACCGCCGCTGCCAATTGCACGGCCTCGGGCGCGGACAGGCTGGTGATCGACGTGCCGAATAACAGGCGCGACAAAAGCTCTTCCTGAGGCAGGGCTGGCACGCTGGCAAAGCTAATATCTGGGCGTTGGCCAGTGCCGGCCACCCGGATTGTGGCCGTCAGCCCCTGCGTATCCCCTTGGGCAACAATATCTAAAATGGGGTCCGGCGGGCTTTCGCCGCGGAAGCGAATAATACCGCGCTGCAAATCAAAGCGCCGCCCCGCAAATTCATAGCCGCCCCGGATCATTTCTGCCGCGCCGGTAATTGCAGGCGAAAAGATCGAGCCTTGGACAAGCAGATTGGCGCGCCACTCGCTGTCGAGCCCAAGGCCAGAAACCATCAGGCGGCCGGGTGCTTCAGCTTTGATGTCCAAAGTCCAGACTTGTGCGGACGCTGCCGGTGTGTCTGCCGCAACAACGCCATTCACTTCCCGCACATTTAATCTGGGCAGGCTGGTCACCGCACTGGATTGGCCCAGCACATAGGCGCTGCGGTTTAGGCGAACGGTGCCGCTAATCACCCCGCCAGACGCATCGGCGCGAATACGCAAAGGCCCTGTGACAGTTGCCGACAAATCATCGCGGGCAATGAGCGACGCATTGTCGGCGTCCAATGCAATATCCATCCCCCGGTTGAGCGAAGAAAAGCTGATCCGGCCTGCGCCAGTCACGCGGCCATTGCGTCCAGCTGCAGCTGAAAAGCTGTCAAACACCAGCTGTGATCCATCAAAGCGACCAATGGTCGACACATTGGTTAAGACCATGCCGGCTGCGGCACTTTCGATCCGCGCGGTATTTGTTCGGACAGATCCTTGAATAATCGGGTCGGCCAGCCGCCCGCCAATATCTGCGCCCAGCGCCACAGGGCCAGACAGATCAAAGCCAGCAATGCCAGTCAGCCGCCATAATGTGCTGGCATCGCCATTATAGCGGAGCTGGCCAGAAACAGCGGCATTGGCAATGCGTGTTTCCAGCGGGTCAGTACCGCGCAGGCCAGATAGCCGCATTTGCGCGCGCCCAATGGTCTGCCCGCCCAAAGCGGCAACCATGCGTGCGCCTGCTGTGCCATTGCTCATGGTGGCAGCGATTGCCAAGTCCACCGGGCGTGAGGCTAGGGCAAGTCCTGCCCGCGTCAGGCCGCGGACTTTGAGGTCAATGCGGCCCGTAGGATCCCCATCAGCATCTTCTGCATAGATCAGCGTGCCACTGGCCCGCCCGCCAAGGCCCAAGCGCGGGGCGACAATATCCAGAATGTCGAGGGGCATTTGATCAACCACTGCCGTCACTTCAGGCTGGGCACCCCCTAATAGGCCCGAGAGTTCGGCCCGCCCGCCTGCAAAGCGCAAGGCAGACGGGGCCAGCCGCCAGCCGCGCGCTTCGCGCAGCAAAATGGCTGGGGCGTCGAGCTGGATGGGTCGGCCGCCCAGTGATCCTCCGCCGCTAATGGCAACGCGATTGGGCGAGAGCCGAATGGCCGTTGTCAGATTGTAATCCTGCCCCCGCGCCCCTGCGATTTCGCCCCGCAGCTCGCCATTATCGCCATTTAGTCGGACAGTGCCGGACAGGCGCGCAAAGTCTAGCCCGCCATATTGCACCGCACGGGCCGAGACATTGCCCTCAATTTCTGTGCCGCGTGGGTTGAGAAGGATGGTGCCCGCAAAGCGGCCACGCCCAATGGCCAGCGCGGGTGGGCCTGAAAATCTGGCATTTGTCGCCTCAAAATTGGCGCGAATGCGCTGCCGGCCATTGGCGATATCCAAAACCAAACTGCCTTGGGCTGTGCCGGCCAGTGCCAGCGTGCCATTTAACCCGCCGGGGCTTGGCAGCAAAACCCCACTGCCGCTAACGCCCCCCACATCTAGCCGCGCAACGCGAATGGCAGAGCGCCCCCCAAGGGGTAACAATATGTCCCCCGCGCCCGTAAAGCGCCCAAGCCGAGATCCACCATCGGCTTGCCACGTATAGCCTTGGGCATTTGGGTTTAAAGTCAGCCGCACAGAAGCAAGGCCCAGCGCCGCATTGGGCCGCGCCAAGGCCAGGCTGATCCGTGGCCGGCTGATCGGCCCCTCTAGCCCAAGTTGAACTGGGCCATAGGCTTGGTGCAGGCCCGATCCTGCCAATTGAAACCGCCCATCCCGCAAGCGGACGCCAGTGAGCGTAAGCGACAATTGAGGTGCCGTCAGGCGCATATTGGTGAAGCGCAAAACGCCATCGGGTGTGCGCTCAAGCCCCGTTTCTAATTTAGGCAGGCCACCTGCCAGTCCTGCAAAAAACGCATTGTCAAAGCGACGCACCCAGGCCTCTCCGCGACCCAAGATGCGGGTCCCCTTCCCATTGGCGCCGGGCACGACATCTAACGTACTGCGCACATCCACCACGCCAATGCCGGGGATCAAAAAGCGCGATAACTGGCCTGCTAAGCCAACATCATAGCGCCCTGTGCGCCAATCAACGAACAGCGCAATCTTCCCGCTAAGCTTATCAGAGGTGAGGGCCAAGCCATCGCCAATCAGCGTGGTGGATGTTGCCAGAAGCGTGCCGTTGATGGAGATATTGGCCAAAATGCCGCCTGCCACATTGCCCACGCCCGTAATGCGCTGGGCCGATAGGCGGATGGGCACGCGCACGGGCGCGCGGGACAAACGGCCTTGGCCGCTGGCGCGCACATTTTCTAACCCCGTGGTTCCAAAACGCAGCTCCGGCGCCGTCAACAGATAATCAAAACTGGCGTAGCGAAAGCTGCCATCCAACAAGAGTTTAAGCGCAACCGGGCGGCCAGCTATGGTGGCCCCCAAGGCCTGTGGCTGGGCCAATTCGCCCGCAATCAGCACATCTTCAAACCCGCTATTCGCCAAATTCACGCCGCCCCGCGCCGTCAGCCGCAGCGCTGGTGCAGACATGCTCAGCGTGCCTTTCAACCGGCGCTTGGCCAGTTGGGCTGTCCCGCTAAGGCGTGCATAAGGGGCTGCTAGTGCTTGCAGCCGCCCTTTGGGCAGGGCTGATGCCATGACCCTGCCGTCTAATGCATAGCGACCAGCCTGCGCCCGCAGATTGAGGAGAGCTGCCTCTTTGCCCGCCATTTGGGCCGTCAGCTTGCCTGTCCAAAGCTGCCAATCCCCCGCGCCATCAAGCCGGATGGACAGCGGCGCCCGCGTGCCGAATAATTTGCCAATCACGCCATTTTGTGGCGTGTCCAACACCATGCCGACATCAAGTTGATTGACATCTGGTACGGCATTGAGGTTTAGGCTTAGCCGGTCCCCTTGGCTGGCGCGGGCATTGATATCAACCAGCGCCCGACCCGCATGAAGCGTAAGGCGCCCGGCCAATTGCCCTGTGGCGGGGCGGCCGTTGACGCCCGATCGAATATCCAGTCGGTCAATGGCAAGCCGCCCAATGCGGACATCAAAATCAGGCAAAATCGGCGCGTCTGGCCGCGCAGGGCGCAGTTTTGGCAAGCGGTAGAGCGTTGCGCGTTCGGCATGAGCCTGCTCGACATCAAGTCGATTGGTCAGCCACGCTAAGGGACGCCAATGGAGCGTGACGTGCGGCGCTTCAAAGAAAAGGCCGCGTGTGTCGCGTAGCTTAAGCCCCGTGATATCCGCCTTGCCAAACAGCGACCCATCAATGCGCTCAACTTCAATGCGCAGGCCATTTTGCGGCTCAACGCCCCCAATTTGGCGCGCCACGAACCTGTGGCCAGCCGGGGTGTCAAGAGCAAGCAGCAGGGCCGCGATGAGCAGTAGCACGCTGCCAATCGTCCCCAGAATGAGGCGGAGCCGCGGCATTAAAAGGCCTGCCCCAAAGAGACATAAACGCCAATCAGCGATTCCCCTGACCGGCGGTTAATGGGCGTGCCAACATCAATGCGGATGGGGCCAAAGCTGGAATAATAGCGCACGCCAAGTCCCGTACCTAACCGGAAGCTGCTGAATTTGGGGAGGTTGCTGGTGTAAATATTGCCGCCATCCAAAAACGGCACCACGCCAAAGGCGCCAAAACGAATGCGCGCCTCCAGCGAGAATTCTGTCAGGCTGCGCCCGCCTGCCGGGTCGCCATATTGGTCCAAAGGTCCAATGCCTTGATAGCTATAGCCGCGAATGGAGCCGCCGCCCCCGGCATAATAGCGGCGCGATGGCGCAATGCTGTCGGTTGCCGTGCCCGTGATGGACCCAAGCCGGACGCGTCCGGCCAGCGTTATCCCATCAGAGGCCGGCAAATAGGCACTGGCATCAATTTGCGCGCGCAAATAGCCAGAGGCACTGCCACGCAATGAGCCTTCGGGCGAAAGACGACCGCTCAGGCGAAAGCCGTGCCGGGGATCAAAAAGATCATCCGTGCCATCATAGGCCAATTGAGTGGGCAGCGCGCCAATGAAATAGGTGTCGCGCCCAACAGTGCCTGACACAATATCGCGTTCCCGCGAGGCCAGCAGCTCAAAGCCCGCATTCCAAATCCATTTCTTTTGCCAAATCAAATTGGTCTGGCGCTCTAAACTGGCCCCAACTTGGACAGTGCGGGCTTGGTAGGCCGCGCGGCGGGTGTTGCTGGCCGATGTGCGCGCGTTGAGCACCCAATCCCGCCGATGCCAATTGGACATGCGCAAGTTGCTGCCCAAAGATTGTTCGCGCGTGCCAACAACGCCTGCAAAAGTGACAGCCCCTTCCGGGCTGATCAAGTTGCGATGCGTCCAACTGGCTGCTGCACGAATGCCTTCGCCCGTGCCATAGCCAATTTCTGCGGCAATTGTGCGCAAAGGGGCAGGGGACGTTGTAACAATTACATCTGCCGTGCCCGGCATTTGGCCCTCAACTGGGTCTGCCAGAACGGATGAGACAAGCCCGGTCGCGACAATTGCCCGCTTCAAATCTTCCACATCAGCCTGACTATAGGCATCGCCCGGCTTGAAGCGGGCCATGACGCCCATGTGCTTTGCGCCAAAGGGTGCTTTGTCACCACGCGCGATGATTTGGCCAAAGCGACGCTCGCCACCGGTTGTGACCACAAGGTCGAGCGTGCCACGTTCCCGTTCATGATCAATCGTCACATCCGGGGCCGCTACTTTTGCAAAAGGATAGCCATTATCCCGCAGCTTCGCCTGCAAATCGGCCTGCGCCAGTGTCACCACATCTGCATCAACAGGATCAGACGGATTGACCGTGAAGTGGGAGCGCATCTCAGCCGCTGCTTCGAGGCCGGACACACGAATTTCATCAAAGCGATAGAGCGGGCCGGGGGCCACGTTCAGCGTCACAAGCAAGCGATCTTCCACGGCCTCGACGCGGGAGGTGATGCGCGGATCATAATATCCATCAGTTCGCAACAATTGCTCAAGCAAAGCCACATCATCGCGGATGCGGCGGTTGACCTGCGCCAGATTGGCGGGCTTGGTGCTTGCGGTCTTTAAGCTCGACAATTCATCAAAGCGGACAGAAATTTGGTTCGCCGGGTCTTGCGGCACACCTTCCACAAGCACGGTATAGCGGCGTTCCTGCACGTCAGGCAGGGCAAGCTGCGCACCGGGCTCGCCTGCCTCTTCGGGGGGAAGGTCCGGCCAATCAACGCCAATGTCAGGCATATCGGCAAGCGGGGAATTGGGGTCCAGCCCGGCCTCTGCGGGAGGAGGCTCGTCTGCTGGGCTCGTCTGTTGGGCAAACCCCGATTGGGCAGCGCATAGCGCTGCTGCAAGAGCAGTGCGGGCAAGCCAGCGGGCAGAGCCAGACATCATCTCCACCCTCTATCGCGCCAATGACTTAAGCGAAAGCATTGTCACAGTGATGCGCCTCACGTGCGTTAATTGGCGCATCATCAAAGCCTTTTCTAAGGTCGCACCCGTCCGCCTACTGGCCTTGGACGTTGAGGCGTGGCAAAGGCGCTCTATGACCGATAAAAAACCACCCGCTCCGCGCGCTGCCGGAGCCATTATCGCACTGGGCCTTTTGGCGGGCACGTTGATTGGCATTTTTCTCCACCAGCCTAGCTTGGGCTTTTTGGTTGGCCTGGCGCTGGGCTCGGCAGTTGCGATTGGGCTGTGGTTCATGGATCGTCGCCGCTAGATCATCCGCCGCCCGGCCCAGACGACACGCCCAATGACGTGAATATCTGTTGCCGCACATTCATCCCAAGCGGGATAGGCGGGATTGTCACTGCGGATGCTGATCCGCCCTGTGGCGGGGTTACGGGCCAACCTTTTGACCAACAGGGCGCCTTCTACACGCAACACATAAATTCCATCGCGCAGCCGCTCTGCCCCATCGCCGGTATCAACTAGAATATCATCGCCTTCGGCAAGCGTGGGCTGCATCGAATCCCCCCGGACAGAGATGATCGACAGCTTGTCCGGCGTACGGCTCAGCGTGCGCAGCCAGCGTCGATCAAAGCCGAAATGGGCCAAAACGGCTTCGCCAGAGGGCAGTGTCCCCGGCCCAGCAGAGGCTTCAACGGATAGCTGCGGTACAGCGCAAAAACTGGATGCCGCGGGTGCACGTGGCGTTGGCCCACCCAGCACATCTTCGCCCACACCCAGATACTGCGCCAGACGAGCGCGATCATGTTCGGCCAGACGCTTTGGGCTGCCCCGCCGGATAAACTGCTGAATATAAGCAGGATTCCGCCCGATGAAGCGCGAGAGTGAGGCATAATCCTCCCCCCGTGCCCGGATAAGTTGATCAAGAATGGTGGGGACATCGTCCATATTGTCCCATTAGCGATAAGATTTTTCCTAGACAAGTAGGATTTCAAGAGGAAGAAAAGGAAATATCCTTTCCGACTCGGGTGGCGTAATAGGAGGAACATATCATGAACATAGAAGTGGAAATCGAGCAATTTTTGCGGCGCACGGGCATGGCCCCGACGCGCTTTGGCCGGTCTGCAGCGGGCGACCCACGTTTGGTATTTGATATGCGCTTGGGCCGGGAAATTCGCCCGCCGCTTGCAGCACGTGTCCGGACATTCATGCAAGGCCATGCCCAATGAGCAGCGCTGCCCATCGTCGCTTGTGCGCGGCACTGCTTCGCCATGTCCCCTCAGCGCGTTTGATTGAGGCGCGAGAACGCCCTTGGGCCAGCATCACTTTTGCGGGCGCGCGCCATTGGCTGACTGTGTTGGTCCCCTCAGATCTTGCAGCGGAAATTGTGCGCGATTTACCCGAGGCTGATCTGCCGCTTGTTGGCCATATTGTCGCGGATCTGGCGATTATGCGCCAGACGCCACAGGCAGGCAGCATCGCGCTTGTCCTTGAGGCGCTGACCGTTGAGGCCAGCTAGCCAAGCCCAGTCAATTCCCCCTTGCGTCCCCGGCACCAGCCGCGCAAAGGCATTGGAAAATATGTAAGGGAGAAGATGATGCGCGTTATCCTGTCCGCACTTTTGGCAAGCGCTGCTGCCTGTGCCACCCCGGCCTTTGCTGAGACGATTATTCTGCACGCCGGTCGTGTCATCACGGATGCCAGCCAGCCGACCACAGGCCCTGCAACAATCACGGTCACGGACGGGAAAATTACGGCCATCACGCCCGGCTATGTGGAGGCCCCCGCTGGGGCAAAGCTCGTCAATCTGCGCGACAAGACGGTCTTGCCTGGCTTGATTGACATGCACGTCCACTTGCAGAGCAACCCCGGCGGCGATTATCGCGATGAGGCCGTGGTCAGCGATGATTTTGCGACCTTAATGGGCGCGCGCAACGCGCTGCGCACCGTGAAGGCAGGCTTTACGACTGTGCGGGATTTGGGCTCAACGCCGCAGGGCGGGTTTGCGCTGCGCGAAGCAACGGCCCAAGGCCTTATTCCTGGCCCGCGGATCATTTCATCAGGCCCAGCCGTGTCCATCATTGGCGGCCATGGCGATGTGAATGGCTTTCGGCCAGAAGTGGCGCATGCGCTGGATGCCAATAACACCTGCACGGGCCCTGTAGAATGTGCCGCGCGGGTGCGTGAATTTTCAAAGGCTGGGGCGGATGTGATTAAGATCACAGCGACAGGCGGTGTCTTGTCGCAACAAGGCCGTGGTCTTGGCCAGCATTTCACCGATCCTGAGTTGAAGGCGATTGTCGATACAGCGCATAGCCTGGGCCTGCGCGTGGCCGCCCATGCGCACAGCGCCCGCGGGGTGGAAGCAGCGGCCCATGCCGGGGTGGACAGTGCAGAGCACGCCACATTTGCGGATGCGGCAGCGGCCAAGGCCATGAAGGCCAGTGGGACCGCCATGGTGCCCACGCTCATGGCGCTGGCGGGCGTTAAAGAACGCCTGGGCAAAGGCATTTACACCCCCACAGTTGAAGCCAAGGGCCGTGAGGCCGTGGCGCAAATGGGCAAAGCGTTAAAGGCTGCGCGTGCGGAAGGCGTGACAATTGCCTTTGGGACGGATGCTGGTGTGTTTGAGCATGGCCGCAATGCAGGTGAATTTGCCTTGATGGTCGACTGGGGTGGCATGAGCCCGCGTGATGCCTTGGCCAGTGCGACAACGGTTGCTGCCAAGCTGCTGGATAAACAGGATGAAATTGGCCGCATTGCCCCCGGCTATTCCGCCGACATTATTGCTGTTGATGGCGATCCGCTGCGCGATGTGCGGACGCTGGAAAAGGTGGGCTTTGTTATGGCCCGCGGCCGCATTATCGATTAAATTTAGACGGGGCATTGGGAAAGGCGCATGGCGAAGATCAAGCTCAAAACGCCGGAGCAACGGCTTGCCGATCTGGGCCGAAGCGTTGGCCGAAAGCTGAAAGCCTCTGGCCGCGCGCAAATTGTGACGCAAAATGGCTTGTCGCTCTATTGCGTGCAGGATTTCATGAGCCTTTCCGAATGCGAAGAGCTGATCAAATTAATCGATAAGGGGCGGCAACCCTCTGGCCTTTTATCAGCGACGGCAGACCCAGAATTTCGGACGAGCGATAGCTGCAATCTTTCTCCCTTTGATCCGTTGGTTGAACGGATTGAAGATCGGATTTGCAGCTTGATGGGCATTGACAAGCGCCATGGCGAGACGCTGCAAGGCCAGGTTTATGAAGTCGGCCAGCAGTTCAAGCCGCATTATGACCATTTCATCAAAGGCAGCGTCTATTGGGATGAGATGATGCGGCAGGGGGGGCAGCGCAGCTGGACGTCGATGATTTATCTCAATGAACCCGCGGCCGGTGGTGAAACTGACTTTCCCACGGCAGGCATGACGGTGTCCCCAAGAACGGCAATGCTGGTCTTGTGGAATAATATGGAAGAAGACGGCACGCCCAATCCCGCCACGCTTCATGCCGGAAAACCTGTGTTGGCGGGCACCAAATATATTGTGACCAAATGGTTCCGAGAGAAATTCTGGATTTAGGCCTGCCTTCCCGGCGAGAGGCCTTTTTTGCGCCTTTTCGATTTTGTCGATTGCTGTTGCAGCTTTGTCGAAGCATGACTGAGCCATTGACAGGCCCTGTTACACAAAGCCTCGCCCCTTTTTGAGAAGGATGTTCCCATGCGTCGTGCCCTTACAGCTCTGTTTCTTGCAACATTGTCTCCGCTTGCGCTCGCTGCGCAGCCTGTGGCTGCCCAATCGGCTGGTGCAGAAAACAGTGCCGCGCGGGATTTGCACCAATTGTTCAAAGACAGCGATGAAGCGTCGCTGCAACGCAACCCGCTTTACGGCATTTTCCGCGGTGATATGCGGTATGCGGATCGCTTTGGGGATTATATTACTGACGCGTATTTCGCGGCTGAGAAACAAGCGAATGAGAATGATATGGCGCGGCTGGCCAAGATTGATCGCGCCAAGCTGAACCCCACAGACCAAATTGCCTATGATGTGTTCAAGTGGCAGACGGAGCAGACGGCCATTGGCTATCGGCCTGATATTCTGAAGTTAAACGCTGTTCGCCCGCTCAACCATTTTTATGGCTTCCACACATTCTATCCCACATTCTCCAGCGGCAAGAGCGGCGCGCCATTCCAGACTGTTGCGGATTATGACAATGCACTGAAGCGCCACCGTGAGTTCATTATCTACCTTGATCGCGCCATCGCGCGGTTCCGCGAGGGCAAGGCAGCGGGCATTGTTGAGACCAAGATGACGATTAACAACGTCATTGGCCAATTGGACTCGCAATTGGCACAGTCTGTTACGGACTCGCCTTATTATGGGCCAATCACCCAATTGCCGGCGAGCTTTTCCGACGCGGATAAAGCCCGGCTCACGGCTGACTATAAGGCCATTATTGAGCAGGGCATTTATCCGGCCTATCGCCGCCTGCGCGATTTCTTGAAAAATGATTATCTGCCCGCGGCGCGCGAGACAGTGGGCCTGTCGACCATGAAGGGCGGGGCCGAGCTTTACCGCATTAGCATTGAAAATACGACGACATTGCCGCTGGATGCCGAAACGATCCATCAGACGGGCTTGTCAGAAGTGGCGCGGATCAAGAGCGAGATGGAAAAGGTTCGTCAGGAAGTCGGCTTTAAGGGCACGCTGGCGGAATTTTTTGATTATCTGCGCAATGACCCCAAGTTTAAGAAAGAGAGCCGCGAGGCCCTGACGCAGGGCTATTATGATATTGGCAAGCAAGTGGATGCCAAAATTGGCACCTATTTTTCCACCTTGCCCAAAGCGCCGCTCGAAATCCGCCCCTATGAAGAATTTCGTGAGAAATATGAGGCCGGCGGTTCCTACCAGCAGGGCACGCCTGATGGCAGCCGACCCGGTATTTTCTATTTCAACGCCTATGATCTGCCCAGCCGCACCACGCCGGGCATGACCACGCTCTATCTGCATGAGGGCGCACCGGGCCACCACTTCCAGATCAGCTTGGCACAGGAAAATGCAGCCCTGCCCAATTTCATGCGCTTTGGCGGCAACACCGCTTATGTTGAGGGTTGGGCGCTTTATTCTGAAACTCTGGGCTATGAAATGGGCTTTTACAAAGACCCATATCAGCGCTTTGGGACATTGTCAGACGAGATGCTGCGGGCCATGCGGCTGGTTGTCGATACGGGCATTCATGCCAAGGGCTGGACGCGCGATCAGGCCATTCAATATATGCTGTCAAACTCTGACATGGGCCGCACCGATGCGACTGCTGAGGTGGAACGCTATATTGCCATCCCCAGCCAAGCTTTGGCCTATAAGACAGGCGCCATGACTATTCAGCGCCTGCGCAAAAAGGCAGAGACGGAACTTGGCGCCAAATTTGATATCCGCGCCTTTCACGATCAGGTGTTGAACACTGGTGCATTGCCGCTGGCGGTTCTGGAAAAGAAGATTGATGGCTGGATTAAAGCCTCGAAATAAGGCGCATAGCCGCGCTGCGTAAGCCAGGGGCTGGGGTGCTGTGTGAAAGCCCCCAGCCTTTGCAGGGTAATGTGAAAACACACATTGACGATCACATCATGATGTGATTAACCCGACTCATGTCCACGCAACTTATCGAAAAGCTTCGCAAGCTTGTGACTGAGGGCGGCCTTTCCCGCTCTGGTCTCGCCCGTGCCGCTGGCCTTCATGCCAATACGCTGCGCGATTTGGATCAACCTGATTGGAACCCGACGGCAGAAACGCTGCGCAAGTTGGAAGCCTATCTGTTTGCGACGGATGAAAGCCCTGCGCTCGTCCCGATTGAAGAAATTATCGAAGAAGCCCGCAATGGCCGGATGTTCATTTTGGTCGATGATGAAGATCGCGAAAATGAAGGGGATTTGGTTATCCCCGCGCAAATGGCAACGCCTGATGCCATCAACTTCATGGCAACGCATGGCCGCGGCCTGATTTGCCTGACGCTGACCAAGAAGCGCGTTGATGAGCTGGGGCTGGAACTGATGAGCCGGGCCAATGGCACGCGGCATGAAACGGCGTTTACCACCTCTATTGAGGCGCGCGAAGGCGTGACGACGGGGATTTCGGCAGGCGACCGGGCACGGACCGTTTCTGTCGCAATTGATGCCTCTAAGGGCCGTGATGATATTGTGACGCCGGGCCATGTCTTCCCCCTTATCGCGCGGGATGGCGGTGTGCTGGTGCGTGCTGGCCATACGGAGGCCGCGGTTGATATTTCGCGCCTTGCTGGCCTGAACCCATCGGGCGTGATCTGCGAGATCATGAAAGATGATGGCACCATGGCGCGCATGGATGACTTGGTGTCCTTTGCGCGGATGCACAATCTGAAAATGGGCACGATCCGTGATCTGATTGAGTATCGGCGCAAGAATGACCATTTGGTTGAATGTGTGTCGGAAGCGCCCTTTGTGTCTGATTATGGTGGGGAATGGACTGCCAAAACCTATCGCAACAAGGTGGATGGCTCCGTCAACATCGTGCTGCAAAAGGGCAAGATCACCCCGGACCAGCCGACATTGGTGCGGATGCACGGCATGTCGATTTTTTCGGATGTGCTGGGCGCGCCTGGCCCACGTAAGCGGACCTTGCAGCGTGCCATGCAGGAAGTTGGCAAAGTTGGGTCTGGCGTCATTGTGCTGCTGATGCCCAGCGAGCCTGACCAGTTGACGCGCGAAGTGGGGGCTGCAACGGGCCGCCCACCCGCAATGGACTTGCGCAACTATGGCATTGGGGCGCAAATTTTGGCGGACCTTGGCATCCACGACATGATCTTGCTGACCAACGCGCATCGCAATGTTGTCGGCATTGAGGGCTATGGCATTAATATTGTGGGCGAACGCCCGATTCCGGAGGCGTAATCATGGCCCGTTTTCTGATTGTTGAAGCCCGTTTTTACGATCATCTGAATGATATGCTGGTGGCTGGCGCACAGGGTGCGCTGGAAGAGGCAGGACATATTGCAGATGTCATCACCGTGCCCGGCGCCTTGGAAATCCCCGGCGCGATTGCGCTGGCGGCGGAAACGGGCCGCTATGATGGCTTTGTGGCCATTGGTGTCGTCATTCGCGGCGAGACCTATCATTTTGAAATTGTCGCAGGTGAAAGCGCTCGTGGCATTATGGCGCTGACCATGGATGGTCTCGCCATTGGCAATGGTATTTTGACTGTTGAAAATGAGGCGCAAGCGCTGGTCCGCGCTGATCCCAAGCAGAAAGATAAGGGCGGCGAGGCGGCAAAAGCGGCCATTGCCCTGCTCAATTTGAAAAGCCAATTTGGCGGCTAAGCCGCAATTGCGGGGCGCCCTCCCCATTTAGGGAGGGCGCTGCCCGTTTACGCTGCCGTTGGATAATCCGTATAGCCTTCAGGGCCTGCGGAATACCATGTTCGCATATTATCAGCCGCCCAAGGCTTGCCGTCGCGGATGCGTTCGACAAGGTCAGGGTTGGAAATAAAGGGGCGGCCATAGCTGACGGCATCGGCCTGGCCCGACGCCACCAAGGCGGCACCGCTTTCTGCCGTAAGGTCAGAATTGAGCACTAGCGGGTTGGTGAAGACGCGACGAATGGCGGGCGATTGTTTGGGCACATCGGTGTTGCCAAATGTGCCATCCGGCCCGGGTTCACGCAGTTCCAAAAAGCCAATGCCAATGGTCTGCAACGCGGCCGCTGCCGCCGTAAAGAGTGCTTCTGGATTGCTATCATCCACGCCTTGTGAATCGCCATTGGGCGAGAGGCGCACCGAGACGCGGCGGGCGCCCCAGACACCGGCTACAGCCTCGGCCACTTCGCGCATCAGGCGAATGCGGTTATCGATGCTGCCGCCATAGGCGTCGTCACGCAGGTTAGAATTATCCCGCAGAAATTGATCGAGCAGATAGCCATTGGCGCTGTGAATCTGCACGCCATCAAAGCCTGCTGCCTTCGCATTTTCAGCAGCCTTCACATAATCTGCCACCACGCGGGGCATTTCATCCAGTCGCAAGGCACGGGCCTGTTCCAGCGGCTGCTTGCCCGTGGCCGTATAGGCATGGCCGGGGCCTGTGGTGGCCGACGCTGAGACGCCGGGCGCGCCATTGTTAAAGCTGGAATGGACCAATCGGCCCATATGCCAAAGTTGCAAAATAATGCGCCCGCCCGCTTTGTGGACGGCTTCGGTAATCGGTTTCCAACCTTCTGTTTGGGCCTCGGTCCAGATGCCGGGGGCCGAGGGCCAGCCCAGCCCTTCTTGCGAAATGCCCGTGGCTTCTGAGATGATAAGGCCTGCTGAGGCGCGCTGTTCATAATAAAGGCGCATCATATCATTGGGGATATGGCCCGGGCTTGCGCGGCCGCGTGTCAGCGGCGCCATCAGAATGCGGTTAGGGCAATGAATGTCGCCAAGATCAATGGGATCGAAAAGATTCGGCATGGGCTCCCCTGTTGTGTTGCTTTGTGAGTCGGGGTTCGGGATATGGGGGGAATGGGGACGAGGCAACAGCAACCTGCACACACCAGCGCGGCACCGGATTTTGAAACGGGGGGGCGTCTCGCTGTCTTGGGTGCGCTCTTCCTTGGGAATTTTGCCTTGGCCTTTGGCCCATGGTTGGTGCGGATGGCCGATGTTGGGCCGAGCGCCTCGGCCATGTGGCGTATGGCCTTGGCCGCGCCCGTGCTGTTTTTGATTGCTGGGCTGCGTCGCCAGCCGCTGCTTTTGCCCAGCCGTGCCCTCTATTGGACGATGGTTCTGTCTGGCCTGTTTTTCGCGGCAGACTTGGCAGCGTGGCATATTGGCATTTTGAAAACCAAACTTGCCAACGCCACGCTATTTGCCAATGCGGCCAGCCTTTTCTTTCCGATTTGGGGTTTCTTCATGGCGCGCGCTTTGCCCAGCCGGCGCGAAGGCCTGGCCTTTGCTATTGCGGCTGCCGGCGCGATATTGCTGGTGGGCCGGTCTGCCGAGTTAAGTCGAGAACATTTGCTGGGCGATATGCTCTGCTTGGCCGGGGGTATTTTCTACACAGTGTATCTGGTGTTCGTCGCGCAAGCGCGCCGGCATTTGCAAAGCTGGACCTTGCTTGCGTGGTCAACGCTGGCAACAATTGGCCCGCTGTTGCTGATTGCCCTGCTGCTGGGCGAGCAAATCATGCCGCGCAACTGGACGCCCGTGATTGCTTTGGCTGTGGTGAGCCAGCTTATTGGTCAGGGAATGATGGTGTTTGCCTTGGGGCGGGTGAGCCCCTTGGTCTTTGGGCTGGCGCTGCTCACACAACCCGTTGTCTCGGCCACAATGGGCTGGATTAGCTTTGGCGAGACATTGGCCCCTGCTGATTGGGTTGGGGCCGTGATGATCGGGCTGGCGCTGATTTTGGTGCGCCAGCCCGATCGATCAAAGGATCAATAGCCGCTTTCGGCAGAGATCATGCAATAGAGCATGGCAATGGACAGCAGCGTGTTGGTGCGGCTGAACATCATGGCCGTTGTGGCGGCCTTTGCCTTAGTTGCATCATCGGCTTCGACGAGGCCAAGCGCCTTTTTCTGGTTCGGCCAAATGATGAACCACACGTTGAAGCCCATGATCAGCGCCAGCCACATGCCAATGCCGATCGTGCGGAACGGCGGTTGCAGCGTGAAGGCCTGATGCGCATAGCCGGCCTGAATGGCAACGACGATGCCGGTCACAATGGTCGCCAACGCGCCATAGCGGAACCAGAACAGCGCGGCCGGAGCGATATGCTTCGACACGCCCGGTTTCAGCTCAGCCGGAATTTTCGGCATGGTCGGGATTTGCGTGAAGTTGAAATAATATAAATGGCCGATCCACATAATGCCCGAGATCACGTGCGCCCAGCGCCAGAGATAATTGGCATCGAGGCTGCCTTGCACGCCGATCAGCACGGCCAGCATCAGCACAAGGCCGGCGACCAGAACTGCGTTCAGGTTTCCAAAAAATTTCGCCATAGTGACGACCCCCATAAATTGGTGCATTGATTGACGTACCAGTCCTATCACTCCATCTAAGGGCTGTCACCTTATTGCTGGGAAGGCGTTTTTCGCTGTGGCTGTGAACTTTGACGAGATGACGCTGGAGGATGTGCGCGGCCATTTGGCAGCCATGTTGCCTGCCGATGCCGCTTTTGATGGCTGGACGGCCACTGCGCTGGATTCCACAGCGGCGCGGCTGGGGCTGGATGGCGATGTCGCGCGCCTCGCCTTTCCAGAGGGCGCAGGCCAGATGATTGCCGCTTGGTTTGCCCATATTGATGCACAAATGCTGCTGGCGCTGCCTGCTGAAAAACTGGCAGCAATGAAAATCAGGGATCGCATAACGGCGCTTGTTGAAGCGCGGCTGGCCGAATTGGCCCCGCATCGTGAGGCGCTGCGCCGGGCACAAACCTGGCTGGCCAATCCGCTCCATGCCAAGCAGGCAGCGCAGCTGGGCTGGCGCGCTGCGGATGCCATGTGGCGCGCAGCTGGTGACCAATCGGTTGACTATAATCACTATACCAAGCGGGCTATTTTGGGGTCTGTCTATACAGCGACGCTGCTGGTTTTCGTGAATGATGACAGCGAAGATTGGGCGGAAACACGCGCCTTTCTGGCCCGCCGCATTGAAAATATCATGCAGTTTGAAAAGGCTAAGGCGCGCTGGACCAGCAGCCCCACGCGTCATTTTAGCATGGCCCGTTTTCTGGGGCGTTTGCGCTACCCCGCAAACTGAGCCGAATCGCTGGCCATTGCCCCAAGCAAATGATAATCAATCGCAACTAGACCTAAGATATTGACCCTAACATATAGGATCGCCCGTGCAGCTCGACATTTTGCCGCTGAACCGCACTGCCCGCATTTCGCGCATTCATTGGTCGCAACTCAGCGAGGCGGAAGGCCATCGCCTGCGCTGTTTGGGCTTTGATGAGGGCGTGGAAGTAGAGCCGCTGCATCGCGGCTGGCTGTTGTTCAAGGACCCTTTAGCGGTGCGCGTTGGGCGGATGACAGTGGCCATTCGCGCCGCCCATGCGGCTGCAATTGACGTGGAGGCCGCATGAGCACGCTGCCCCTCGTCGCGCTGGTTGGCAACCCCAATGCAGGGAAAAGCGCCTTGTTCAATGCGCTCACCGGCGCGCGGCAGAAAACGGGCAATTATCCCGGCGTCACCGTTGAACGTCATTCGGGCCGCTTTGCCTTGGCCGATGGCAGCCCGGTTGAGCTGGTAGATTTGCCCGGCAGCTATAGCCTCAACCCCACCAGCCCGGATGAAGCGGTGACACGCGATGTCGTGATGGGCCAGCAAGCGGGCGAGCGTCAGCCTGACGCCCTGATTATTGTGGTTGATGCGGGCAATCTTGATAATCATTTGCGCTTTGCGATTGAATTGATTGCGCTGGGCCTGCCTGCCATTGTCGCGCTCAACATGGTGGATTTGGCCGAGCGCGATGGCCTGACGCTCAATGCCCAGAAATTGTCGGAAGAATTGGGTGTTCCCGTTGTTCCAACTGTTGCCGTGCGCAAGCGTGGGACAGAAGAGTTGCGGGCGTTGCTAACTGAGGCGGTCCGTTCCCCAGCCAAATCACCCAGCACCACAGCAGAGCGCCAGCCAGCCGATGTGCGCAGTGCGGCGCGGCAAATTGCGGCACGTGCCATTGAGGCCGAACGCCCGGGCCGCAAAATCACGCGCGTCATTGATTCTGTTGTGCTCCATCCGCTGCTGGGGCCTGTCATTTTGTTCGCAACGCTGTTTGCGATGTTCCAGCTGGTCTATTCCGCGGCCGAAGCGCCTGTGGATTTGATTGAAGGCTGGCTGGGCCTTTTGTCGGATGCTGTGCGCACCAACATGGCTGATACGCTTTGGCGCTCAGCCCTAATTGATGGCGCGATTGCAGGCGTTGGGGCCGTGATTGTGTTCTTGCCGCAGATTTTGGTGCTGTTCGCCTTCATTCTGCTGCTCGAAGCCTCAGGTTATATGGTGCGGGCGGCCTTCATTATGGACAGGCTCATGGCAGGCGTTGGCCTGTCGGGCCGGGCCTTTATTCCGCTGCTCTCGTCCTTTGCCTGCGCTGTTCCGGGTATCATGGCAACACGCACGATCGAAGACCCACGCGATCGATTAACGACCATATTGATTGCGCCGTTGATGACGTGTTCGGCGCGTCTGCCTGTTTACGCTGTCATTATCGGGGCCTTCATTCCCAATAGCAGTGTTGGGCCGGGTATTGGCTTGCAGGGCCTTGTTCTCTTTGGCCTTTATGTGGCGGGCATATTGGGCGCGATGCTGGCGGCCTTGGTCATCCGGCGGACGATGGTGCCCGGGAAGAGCCTGGGGTTCATGATGGAAATGCCCCGCTATCAAATGCCCAAATTGCGCGATGTGGCCTTGGGCCTGTGGCAGCGCGCGGCAGCCTTTTTAAAGCGGGCGGGGACGATTATTGCGCTCACCACCATGGTGCTCTGGGCGTTGCTCAGCTTCCCGCAGGTGCCTGCAGGTTCAGCCAAGAGCCAGATTGATCACTCAATTGCCGGGCGCATTGCCAATGGGCTGGAAGTCGTCGTTGCGCCGATTGGCTTTAACCGCGACATGGCCTTGGCGCTGATCCCCGCTATGGCGGCGCGGGAAGTGGCTGTCTCGGCACTGGCCACAACTTATGCCGTTGATGCCCAGGATGAGGCGGCGACGGAGCAAGGCCTGCGCGAGCGACTGCGCGCGGGGTGGACTTTGCCCATGGCACTCGCTTTTCTGGCGTGGTTTGTCTTTGCCCCCCAGTGCATTTCGACCATTGCCGTGGTCCGGCGTGAAACCAATGGATGGAAATGGCCCGTAATCATGGTCAGCTATCTGTTCGCGCTGGCATATGTCGCAGCAGGCGTTACATACTGGGCGGCAACAGCCTTATTGGGATAGTGAAGGAAGAGAGAAGATGGCGGGCAGCGTCAACAAGGTCATTTTGGTCGGCAATTTGGGGAAGGACCCCGAAGCACGGTCGATGAATAATGGCGGTGAAGTGGTGAGCTTCACGCTCGCAACATCGGAAACATGGAATGATCGCGATGGCAATCGGCAGGAAAAGACCGAGTGGCACAATATTGTGATCTTCAACGAAAATCTGGGCAAGGTCGCTAAGAATTATCTGCGCAAGGGCCAGAAGGCCTATTTGGAAGGTCAGCTGCAAACCCGCAAATGGACGGACCAGAACGGCAATGATCGCTATACAACAGAAGTTGTGTTGCAGCGTTTCCGCGGGGAATTGGTTCTGCTGTCGGGCCGCGAAGGTGGTGGCATGGGTGGCGGCCAAGGCGGCGGCAGCCAGTTTGGTGGCGGTGCGCCCGCCAGCAGCGGCGGCGGCTTTGGTGGTGGCGCCTCAGGGGGCAATGCCAATTTTGGCGGCACCTCGCCCAGCCCGTTTGACAGCGATTTGGACGACGACGTTCCGTTTTGAGGATCGCGTTTTGAGCGGCTCCGGCCTGAGAAGGTCGGAGCATATGGTCGCTAAATTAAACGCTTAACTCCGTGCTGTGCGGGCAATGGCATCCAGCACGCCATTGACGAAGCCCTTTTCCTTTTTGTCATAAAAGGCATGGGCAACATCCAGATATTCATTGATGATGCTGCCTGTGGGGATGTCCGCGCGGGCCAGCAATTCATAAGCGCCGGCACGCAAAATTTGCCGCAGCGGCCGGTCTAGCCGGTCGATCGCCCAGCCTTCGGCCAGATTGCCAGCAATGAGCGCGTCAATTTCATCGCGCCGGGCATCAACGCCTTTGACAACATCATTGAAGAAATCGACTTCTGCCTCGGCATAGGTCTCATCCTCAATCGTCGCGCCCAGCCGGTGCATATGGAATTCATGCAGCAACGGGGCGAGCGCTGTGCCTTCCATCTCTTGCTGATACAGCGCCTGCACAGCAGCAAGGCGGGCGGCGGAACGGGCACGGCTCATTTGGTCAATCTTTCCTGAACGGATCGGGCATGGGCGGGCAGCCCTTCGGCACGCGCCAGCGCAACGGCGGCCGGGCCAATGGCCTGAATGGCCGCAGGCGTACAGCCCAAAAAGCTGGTGCGCTTCATAAAATCAAGGACAGACAGCCCGGAGGAGAAACGCGCCCGACGTCCTGTTGGCAGCACATGGTTCGGCCCGCCGACATAATCCCCCACGGCCTCGGGCGTGTGACGCCCAAGGAAGATGGAGCCGGCATGGCGCACGGCATTGAACAGCGGCTCTGGATCCTCCACCGCAAGTTCCAGATGCTCGGGCGCCAGGGCGTCAATCAAGGGCGCAGCCTCAATCAGATCACTCACCAAGATAATCGCGCCATTGGCGGCCCAACTGGCGCGCGCGGTTGCTTCGCTCGCCAATTCAGAGAGTTGCACCTCAACCTCAGCGGCCACGGCAGCGGCAAAGGCGGCGTCATCCGTAATCAGGATGGATTGGCTGGTCGGGTCATGTTCGGCCTGGCTCAGCAAATCGGCAGCAATCCAGGCGGGATTATTCTGGCCATCGGCCACCACCAGAATTTCGGACGGGCCAGCGACCATATCAATGCCGACAACGCCATAAAGTTGCCGCTTGGCCTCGGCCACCCAGGCATTGCCGGGGCCAGTAATGACATCCACACGCCCAATGCTGTCCGTGCCAAAGGCAAGGGCGGCAATTGCTTGCGCGCCGCCAATGCGCCACACTTCATCCACGCCAGCAATATGCGCCGCGGCCAGCACCAGCGGGTTCATCTCGCCCTTGGGGGTTGGTGTGACCATCACCAACCGCTCAACGCCGGCGACACGCGCCGGAATGGCGTTCATCAAGACAGATGAGGGATAGGCCGCACGGCCCCCGGGCACATAGACACCGGCGGCCTCCACTGCACGCCAGCGCGCGCCAAGCCGGACACCGCTTTCATCCACGCTATCGCTATCCGCGGGCTTTTGCTTGGCGTGATAAGTGCGGATGCGCTCTGCTGCGAGGTCAAGCGCGCTGCGCAAGTCATCCTCAAGCGCGACATAGGCTGCCGCACACGCGTCGAGCGAAATTTGCCACGGCAAATCATGCCCATCGAACCGCTGAGTATAGTCGGCAATGGCGGCATCGCCTTCGGCCTTCACGCGCGCGATAATTGCCGCGACATCGCGTGACACATCGGCATCCGCCTCACGCCGGGCATTGACGAGCGCGTCAAATTGGGCGGCAAAATCTGCCGCGCGGGCGTCAAGCCGCTGCACCAACGGCCTCCCGGAATGCGGCGACAAGATCGCCCACGGCCGCATTGGTTTTAAAGGCGGCGCGGTTCACAATCAGCCGGGCCGATACTTCAGCCAGCACTTCGACTTCGACTAAGCCATTTTCCTTCAGCGTCTTGCCAGATGAGACAAGGTCTACAATCCGGCTCGACAGGCCCAAGGCCGGCGCAATTTCCATTGCACCATTTAGCTTCACACATTCGGCCTGCACGCCGCGCTTGGCAAAATGCTTGCGCGTCAAATTCGGATATTTGGTGGCCACACGCACATGGCTCCAGGCCCGCGGATCATCGGTTGCTGCCATTTCAACAGGCTCGGCAATAGAGATGCGGCAATGGCCAATGTTCAAATCAACGGGCGCGTAGAGTTCAGAATAATCAAATTCATCAATCACGTCCGACCCGACAATGCCAATTTGCGCAGCACCATGGGCAACAAAGGTCGCGACATCAAAAGCGCGCACGCGGATGAGGCTTAAATCCTCGTGATTGGTGGAGAATTTGAGCGCACGGCTCTTCTCATCGCCAAAGGCAGGCTCAGGCAAAATGCCCGCGCGTGCCAGCAAAGGCAGGGCTTCCTCAAGGATGCGCCCCTTGGGAACGGCAAAGATGATTGGCTGCGGCATGATGCGCGGCCTTTACTTGGGTGGGGCATTGAGGGCAAGCTGCACCGCATGACTGATCATATTCGTGCTGCGTTCCGCCAACAGGCAGAGATGTGCCGGGCCTCTGGCTCTCCGATGACGGCCGAGCTGTTGGTGGCGCTGGGGGACGTGATTGACGCTTCCACCCATAGCGGCGCGGCCCTGCTCAGCTGGCCTGGTGATCCGATTGCCGATGCCTTGATGTTGCGGCTGACAGGCGGGCTCCACGCGCTGGCGCGCAGTGGGCAGGATGAGGAGCTGACACGTTTTTACACGCACCAAAAGGGCGATTTGCCGCGGATTTTGAAGCGCGTCCTGAAAGATTGGGATGATTGGATTTTGCCCTGGCTTGAAAGTCCGCCGCAAACCAATGAGGTGGGCCGCGCTGCCGCCTTATGGCCTGGCATGATGCGCATTGCCCGCCGCTTTGGCCCGCGAATGGAATGGATTGAAATTGGCGCGAGCGCCGGTCTCAACCTCAATATGGATCATTTTGGCTATCGTCTGGGCGGCGTTGTTGCAGGGGATTTACGATCTCCCTTGCAACTCATGCCGGATTGGATGGGGGCAGACCCGGATGTGTCGGATGTAATTGTGGCAGACCGACTCGGGATTGATCTGAACCCCCTTGATGTGACGGACCCGGCCATTGCAGACCGGCTCATGGCCTATAGCTGGCCCGATCAGCGCGATCGGATGACGCGCACGCAGACCGCCATTGCCATGGCGCAGAAAAGCCCGCCGCCGCTTATCAAAGGCGACGCGATGGACTTGCTAAACCCCCTGCTGGCCGAACAACAGGCTGAAGGGCGCACGCGCGTGATTTATCATTCCATTGCGCTCCAATATTTTACCGAAGAACAGCGCATGGCGGTGCGCGATATGATTGAGGCTGCGGGTGCCCGCGCCACGCCTGCCCGCCCGCTTGCTTGGTTGAGCCTTGAATTCCAAACACAGGGCGCGCCTTTGGCAGAGCTGCGGCTGCGCTGCTGGCCGGGGACGGGCGTTACGGAAACCTTGGCCCATGTTCACGCCCATGGCGCGATGCTGACTTGGGTGGCAGGCGCAGTTTAAGCCAACCAGCCGCGCATCGCCTTGGTCACAGCCTCGGGCTGTTCCCATGGAATAAAATGCCCAGCATCTGCCACGCGAATGATCGTAAGATCGGCAATATGCGTGTCGAGCCCGTCAAGTTGGCACGGCAAAAGGGCTTCGTCTTGCATCCCCCAAATCACGAGCACGGGCATGGTGAGCCTTGGGAAAGGGGCATCTAAAAAGGGCGTGGAGACGGCGGGCGCATCAGGCGCAGGCACTTGCATGGGTGAGGCGCGATACCAGTTGAGCATGCCCGTTAGAGCGCCGGGCTGGCTCCATTCGTCAATATAGGCGGCCTTATCATCCGCGCTAATGGCGCCGCCGCTGATTTTGGCGAACCGATCCTCGAAGAACCATTCCACGCCCTTTTCGGCGACTTCGCCTTCAACATCGCGATCCCGAAACTCAGTAATATATTGCGACGCGGCCCGTTGCGCCGGATCAAAAACCAGTGTGCGTTGAAAGACATAAGGGTGTGCCGCATTGCACTGGATAAGGCGCATCACCCGGTCTGGGTGTTTGAGCGCCGTGGCCCAGGCAACGGCCCCGCCCCAATCATGGCCCACCAATGTAAACGGTCCAATGCCCAGTGCATCAGCCACAGCCAGCACATCGGCGACTAATATGGGCACGCGATAGGCGTCCACATCAGCCGGTTTGTCTGACCGGGCATAGCCGCGCTGGTCCGGCGCGATGCAAAAATAATGATCTGCCAGCCCGGCCATTTGGTGCCGCCATGTCCGGTGCGATTCTGGAAAGCCATGCAGAAAGAGAATGGGCGGGTTGGCGGGATTGCCTGTGGTCCAGACGTCCAGCTCAACACCCGTTGATAGGTGGAGGCGATGGGGCGTGGACATAGCTTAAATCGGGTCGCTGTTGGTCAGGGGCGTTTCGGGCAGGGGAATAAATTCCGGGTCATTGTCCACTTTGGGAAAGCGGCCTTCAGTCCAATCCATCACGGCTTGGTCAATGCGCTCTTGCCGGGAGGACACAAAATTCCACCACACGCGCCGCGCGGTGGGGAAATCGAGCCCGCCCATCAACATAATCCGCCCGCCGGATTTAGACAGCAAATGCCCCACCATGCCGGGGCGCATGACGTACAGCGTAAAAGGCTCCATCACTTCGCCCGAAATCTCGGCACTGCCACCCACCAGCATCAAGGCGCGTTCATCTGCCTCGGCGTCAATGGGAACAGACCCGCCCGCTTCCAGCACAATATCCGCATAAATTGTGGGCACATGGCAGGTGGTGGGCGCGGTTTGGCCCCAGAGACTGCCCATGATGACACGGGCCGAAACACCCGGGGCTGTTAGGATCGGCAACTTGTCTGCGGCCACTTGTTCAAAAGCTGGATCAATTTCTTCTTTGCCATCCGGCAGGGCCAGCCAAGTCTGCATCCCGTACATGGGGCCGCCTGCATCGCGCTCAGCCTGAGGCGATCGTTCAGAATGCACAATGCCTTTGCCCGCAGTCATCAAATTGACGGCGCCGGGGTGGATCGTCGCAAAGCTGCCCAGCGAATCGCGATGGTCAATGGCGCCGTCAAATAAATAGGTGACAGTCGACAGGCCAATATGTGGATGCGGGCGCACGTCCATGCCCTGACCAATGTCAAAATGGCCGGGGCCAAATTGATCGACAAAGCAAAAGGGGCCAACCATCGTCAGCCCGCGGGCTGGCAGCACCCGGCGGACTTTAAATGCCCCCAGATCATGCGTCACGGGAAGCAAGGTTCCTTCAACGGGGTGCTTCATATCTGGCTCTCCTTATTCGCCCGGCGCGCGGGCGCGGATGGCCAGCGCATGGACGCGTTGGCCGGGCAAATCACCCAAGGCGCGGTTCACCATCCGCTGACGGTCCAACCGGCTGACCCCTGCAAAGGCCTGCGATTCAATCTCAACGGAAAAATGGCTTTCGCCCGACCCATCATCGCCCAAATGGCCGTGATGTTTGGCGCTATCATTGCTGACCATAAGGCGCGTCGGCGCAAAGGCCTCAGTCAGGCGCTGGGTGATTTCGGATTCGATTGGGCGGTCTGTCATGTCTTTTCTTCTAGCAAGTCTCGCGCCATGGGGAAGCAATGGATGTGACAATCACCAAAGGCCTGGCCGATGATCATATCGTGATCGTGCGTGCCAATGGCAGCCGCGCTGAAACGCGCTTTCCCAAAAAAGGGCCGGTGCCGCATGATGCTGTGCATTTTATTGTCGAGGAAACACTGGGCCTAACCCATGGCTTTTGGGGGATGATTGCCAGCGGCATCAGCCCGGATGAGGTGCAAGATCTGGCAAAGGCGGCCGGCCATGCCAGCGCCAAGCGCGCTGAGCTGCCCGATGCGTCCATTGTTATGTTGCTGCAGGCGGAGCGCGTTGTAGAATCTGTCGAAGCCGCGCTTTGGTCTGGCGGGACAGATGTAGGAGGGACACGCCATCTGGCCGAATCAGGCTGTGTCGCATCGCATGTTCCCGTGCCGGATTTAGATGATGGGCGCGTTGCGGCCATGTTGGCGCGCGCCCGCGCCTTGTTGGCAGATTGGGGGCCTGCGCCGGTGGGCCATCACATTCGGTTTCACTGGTCGGCTGCATGAGCGACAGCGGCGCACGGCGGCACGACAGATTTCATGGTCGCATGGCGGGCCAGCCACGCCCCTGCAATTGGTCCGGCTGCCCAGAACCGGGAGAGTTTCGCGCGCCAGACCCATCTGGCCCTGCCCCCGGGCCGGACGGACCCGGCCAATGGCAATGGCTCTGCCTAGACCATGTCCGCGCCTTTAATGTGGGCTACAACTTCTTTGCGGGGATGAGCCGGGAAGAAATTGAGCGTGCCCAAATGCCGATGAGCGGGTGGGACCAAGAAAGCCGGGCCTTTCGCCCGACAGCAGGGGTGGATGCCCCGCCGCGCTGGGCCGATTTTCATGATCCGCTGGATGCCATTTCTGCGCGCTTTAGGGGCCGGGCAGAAGCGGCAATGCCGCGTGAACGGGCGGATGGAAAATTTCTCTCCCCGGAGGATCGCCGCGCCTTGGAGACGCTGGGCCTCGACCTGAATGCCGATCGTAAGGCCCTGCGCATTCGCTATTCTGATCTGGTTCGCACCTATCACCCAGATCGCAATGGTGGAGATCGGACGCATGAGAAAAAGCTGCAAGGCGTGGTTGAGGCTTATCAGCATTTGCGCCGCGCCCCAGCGTTTAGTTGAGAGATGCCTGTGAAGACGCATGTCGCCAAACTCCTCTTGCTCACTTTGTCATCGCTGCCCGGCTTGGCGCAGGCGGCCGAGGCCGAAAAACCCATCCCAGACACGCCGATTATTGTGACCGCGCCGGGCGGCGATGTGGATCGTGATGATGCAGTGCGCTTAGGCGCTGCAGAGCTGGAAATGATCTCTGGCCCAGATGTGGTGCGCGCAGTTTCAACGCGGCTGGCGGGTGTGTCGCTGGCCGAGGCGCAAGGCAATGCCTATCAGCCCAGCCTTGTCTATCGCGGTTTTTCTGCCTCGGCGTTGCAAGGCAATGCCCAGGGGCTGGCCGTCTTCTTGGATGGCGGGCGGTTCAACTTGCCCTTTGGCGATACTGTCAATTTTGATCTTCTGCCCGATATGGCTGTCGAGAGTGTGTCGCTGCGCGATAGCAACCCGGTTTATGGATTAAATGGGCTGGGTGGCGCCATTGTGGTGGCCACGCACACAGGCCGCAGCGCGCCCGGCCTGTCGGCCTTGGCAGGGCTGGGCGATCATGGCCGGCGCAAGGCTGAGCTGGGATTTGGCACCAGCCAAGGCCGCTTCAGCCTGTTTGCCGCGGGGCGGGCTGAGCGCGATGGGGGCTGGCGTGCCTATTCTCCCTCCACACTTTATCATGGCTTTGCAGATGCCGGTTGGGATGGCGCACAGGCCGGTCTGCACCTAAAGGCGCTGGCCGCCGATACGAAGCTGACAGGCAATGGCGCGGCCCCAGTTGAGCTGCTGGCCGCCGACCGGGCAGCTGTGTTCACGCACCCAGACCGGACGCGCAATCGCCTGTTGCGCGGGTCACTCCACCCTTGGGTTGAAGTGGATGAGGCGAGCCGGCTGGAAGCCAGCCTCTATGTCCAATCGCTCCGCCAGCGGACGGAAAATGGCGATTTGGCCGATATTGAGCCTTGTCCTGAGGCACTGGGGATCCTGTGTCTGGAAAGCGATGACGATCGCTTTGCGCCCCTGCGGGATCGGTCTGGTGCGGCACTGGCCGTGCGGGCGAATATAGATGCGTATGCCGTGTTCAATCGGACCAGAACGAACAGCACCAGCGGCGGCTTTGTCCTGCATTATCTGCGAGAGGCAGAGCTTGCGGGGATGGCCCATAAACTTACACTCGGCCTCACGCATGATCGCGCCAAGAGCCGCTTTGGCGCGGAAACAGAATTGGGCGCGCTGGAGGACAATCGCGGGGTCACTGGGCTTGGCCCCATTATTCGTCAGGCAGATGCGGCCATTGCTCCAATTGATCTGGCTGTGCGCACGCGCACCACGGGGCTCTTGCTGTGGGATGAGGTGCAACTCGCGCCGCGCCTCACTGCCGAAATTGGCCTTAGATGGACCAGCGCCTCGATTGTGCTGGATGACCAATTGGGCACTGCCTTAGATGGGCAGCACCGCTTCCGCCGTGTCAATCCGGGGCTGGAATTTGAGTATCGCTTGTCCTCTCACACGCAGGTTCGGCTGGGCTATGCGGAAACCAGCCGGGCACCCACCCCAGCGGAACTTTCCTGCGCGGATGAAGCCGCCCCCTGCAGCCTCACCAATTTTTTTGTGGCTGATCCGCCCTTGGACCAAGTGGTTGCACGCACATGGGAGGCGGGGGCGCAAGGCCGCTGGCAGGCCGGTGGGTGGCAGGGCACGTGGTCCCTCTCGCTCTATCGCACGCGCATTTCCAATGATCTGTTGCTGACAGCTGCACAAACCCGCGGACGGGCCTTTTTCCAGAATATTGGCCAAAGCCGCCGGCAAGGGGTTGATCTGCAATGGTCTGCCCAGAAAGGGCCTTGGGCTGTGCAATTTGGCTATGCCTATGGTCAGGCCCAGTTTCTATCGGCCTTCACGGCCGCAAGTCCGGATAATCCCGCGGCGGATGAGGATGGGCGCATTGCCGTTGAGCCGGGCGCACGCTTGCCGGGCCTACCGGTGCATCGGGGTGTCGCCTCGGTTGCTTATGCCGCCCAAGGCCTGACGCTGCGGGCATCCG
>JBEEOY010000160.1:0-3778 GCA_041191345.1 Pseudomonadota bacterium | reverse complement strand
CGGCAGGTTTGTTCCTTGGCTTTCAATATCCTGTTGAAATCCCTGGCGTCTCTAACCTCCAATTCTTGCGCGAAAGCCTGAACGCCCAGCGCAAAATTCGCGGGGAAGATCCGCTGTCTGGCGCAGATTTCCTCAAAATCGCGCGCGCACAGGCAGATGCTATGGGCATGGAGATGGACATGCTCAAGCGGCCGGTCAATGTCGGCTTTTCGGGCGGGGAGAAGAAGCGCAACGAAATGGTGCAAATGGGGATTTTGAACCCCAAGCTCGCGCTTCTCGATGAAACCGATTCCGGGCTTGATATTGATGCGCTGCGCGTTGTGGGAGACGGCATTAACCGCATCATGCGCAAGGCCGATAAGGCCGTGCTGTTGATCACCCATTATCAGCGCCTTTTGGATTATGTGCAGCCAGACTTTGTGCATGTGTTGGCCGATGGCAAAATTGTTCGCTCTGGCGGGCCAGACCTTGCACTGGAATTGGAGCGTGAGGGCTATCGGGAGCTTGCTGCGTGACAGCCCTGCCAACCCGTCGCGATGAAGCCTGGCGCTATGCCGATCTAGAGGCCGTTGCGCGCGCCTGGCCGCTGCCCGCGCCTGAGCAGATCCGCGTCGCGGACGGGGGCAAATTTGCCCGAACAATTGTGCAGGATAAAGGCGGCATCCAACAGATTGACCTCCACCTTGGCGCCAACTCTGTTGCTAGCCTCCACGTCCTCAACTTTGGCGGCGATTATGGGCGGATTGAGCTTAACGTCACGCTGGACGCGGGCGCGGATTTTACGCTTGGCGCGGCGCAAATTGGCGGCGCCAAACAGACGCTGGAAATCATCACCACGGTGACACACGCAGCCCCTGATGCTACCAGCCGACAAATTGTCCGCTCAGTTCTCGCGGGCCAAGCAACAGGCACTTATTTGGGCAAGGTCGCTGTTGCGCGTGGCGCTCAGCACACCGACAGCGAACAATCCGTCAAAGCGATGCTGCTGGATCGCACGGCCACGGCCAATGCTAAGCCAGAACTCGAAATCTATGCCGATGATGTAAAGTGCGCGCATGGCTGTGCCATTGGTGAGCTTGATGCCATGGCGATGTTTTACCTGCAATCGCGCGGGCTAACCCCGGCGGACGCCAAGACGCTTTTGCTGCAAGCCTTTATTGCCGAAGTCTTTGAAGGCGCGGCAGACCAAGACCATCTTCAGGCGCTGGCGCTCGCCCAGCTGGAGGGGCTGGCGTGACAACGTATCGCGCAGACTTTCCCGGCGTTGACGGCTGGCATTATCTCGACACCGCGGCGACAGCACAAAAGCCACGCGTGGTGATTGATGCCGTGGCGCGGGCGCTGGGTGAGGATTATGCGACGGTGCATCGCGGCGTCTATGCCCGGTCTGCCCATATGACCTTAGCCTTTGAAGCAGCCCGGCAACGCGTGGCACGTTTCATTGGGGCGCCCAGCCAAAATGAAATCGTGTTTGTGCGTGGCGCGACTGAGGCAATCAATTTGGTCGCCAATAGCTGGGGCAGCTTGCTGAAAGCGGGGGACCGCATTCTCCTGTCGCAACTCGAGCATCATTCGAACATTGTGCCATGGCAGTTGTTGCGTGACCGGATAGGCATTGAAATTGATGTCTGCCCGTTGACCGCAGAGGGCGAGATTGATCTTGATGCGGCAGAGGCCATGCTGACGCCGCGGCACAAGCTGGTGGCCCTCGCCCATGTCTCAAATGTGTTGGGCTCAGTGCTCGATGCCCAACGCGCGGCAAAGCTGGCGCAATCCGTGGGCGCAAAGCTGTTGCTAGATGGCTGTCAGGCGGTGCCGCATATGCCCGTCAATGTCGCGGACTTGGGCTGTGATTTTTACGTCTTTTCCGCCCACAAGCTCTATGGCCCAACGGGCATTGGCGTCCTTTGGGCCAAGGCTGAGCTGCTCGATGCCATGCCGCCCTGGCAGGGTGGCGGTGCGATGATTGATCGTGTCAGCTTTGAGCGCACAACCTATGCCCCGGCGCCTGCACGCTTTGAAGCAGGTACACCTGCCATTGCCGAGGCGATCGCGCTGCATGCGGCCATCGATTATGTGGACGCCATTGGTCTGGATGTCCTCCACGCGCACGAGGCTAAATTGGTCACAGCAGCACGCGAGGCTATGGGCCAAATCAACTCAATCCGCCTATTTGGCCCGACAAACGCCGCCGGGATTATTTCCTTTGCCGTTCAAGGGGTGCATCCGCACGATGTGGGCACCATATTGGATGAGGAAGGCGTCGCGATCCGCGCCGGGCATCATTGTGCGCAACCGCTGATGGAGCATCTGGGCGTGCCCGCTACTGCCCGGGCGAGCTTTGGTTTATATAATGATTTGGATGATGTGACCGCGCTGGTGCGCGGTTTAGAACGCGTGAAGAGGATCTTCGGATGAGCAAGGAAATCCGGATCGAAGAAGTCGATAGCGTCACGCCGCCGCCCAAGGCGCGCGTGGAAGACGTGGAAAGCGCAGGCGAAAAGCTGGAGCGCAAGAAAGATTATCTCGACGGCTTTTTAAGCCAAAAGCCCGCTGCCGTCCCCGCAACAGAGCCGGGTGGCGACTTGTACGACGCTGTCATCGCGGCGCTGAAGGACATTTATGACCCGGAAATTCCGGTCAATATTTATGATCTTGGCCTGATCTACAATGTCGAGATTAATGACAGCCATGTCCATGTGACAATGACGCTGACGACGCCGCACTGCCCGGTTGCAGAATCCATGCCCGGCGAAGTGGAATTGCGTGTTGGCTCAGTGCCCGGCGTGGGCGATTGTGAAGTCCATCTGGTGTGGGATCCGCCATGGTCACCCGACTCGATGTCGGACGAGGCCCGCTTGGAGTTGGGAATGCTATGACCATCGAAACCAAAAGCCGCGCACGTCCCGCCGCTGTCATTCTGACACCCGCTGCCGAAGCGCGCATCGCGCATCTGATGAGCCAAGCGCCGGAAGGGGCGATTGGCGTTAAACTCTCCACCCCGCGGCGCGGCTGTTCTGGCCTTGCCTATTCCGTTGATTATGTGACGGACGCCAACAGCTTTGACGAGCGAATTGAAACACCAGGCGGGCTGTTCTTCATTGATGGCGCGTCGGTTTTATATCTTGTCGGCTCGACCATGGACTGGCAGGAAGATGACTTCACCGCAGGGTTTGTTTTCAACAACCCGAATGCCAAAGGCACATGCGGCTGTGGGGAGAGCTTTACGATATGACCAAACGCAACCGCCGGATCCTGATCTTTCTCTCCGGCGCTGCGTTGATTGGCGGCTTGCTATTTGCCAATCGAGACGCGCTGCTTCAGCGTGCCTTTGAGCGAGCAGTTGGCCAAGCCATTGGCCGCGATGTCGTCGCCAGCCTTGACCCCAAAGACATTCATGTTGGCTTTTGTGGCACAGGATCTCCCTTGCCCAGCCGCGATCGGGCCTCGGCCTGCACTGCCATTTGGGTCGGCGGAAAGCTGTTCGTTTTTGACGCTGGCGAAGGGGCTGGCGAAACACTCTCCCTGATGGGCCTGCCCTTGGGCAAAATTGCCGGCGTCTATCTCACGCATTTGCATAGCGACCATTTTGAAGGCCTCGGGCCGTTGGCGCTCCAGCGCTGGGCGGGGGCAAGTGCAGCGACACCGCTGCCGCTTTTTGGCCCTGCTGGGACTGACCAAATCGCCCAGGGGCTCACGCAGGCCTATGGCCCTGACAGCAAATTCCGCATGGCGCATCACGGGGCCACGGCCGTGCCGCCCTCAGGCTTTGGCTTTG
>JBEEOY010000159.1:0-18910 GCA_041191345.1 Pseudomonadota bacterium | reverse complement strand
GACCATGAACAACGGCGCCAGCAGAAACAGCAAAAAGACAGGCTGGCCGACAATGGCTTTAAAATCGCGATAGGCAATGACGCGCACTGCCGCCCAAAAACTTAGCATGGCTGGGCCTCCTGCGCGTCAGCGGCTTTGGCATCTTGCACAATGCGCACAAAGGCATCGTGCAAGCCGGGGCGCTGCAGGCTGAGCCCAGACACACCGAATCCGCCTTGAATAAGGTTCAGCAACAAAGGCTCAGCCGCATCATCTGCCAGTGTAAAGCGCCAGCTTTTGCCATCAAAGCGCGCCTCAGCTGGCAAGAGAGGGGCGACCTCGTCGCCACGGGCGCTGGGCACATAATGTGCTTCCATCGGCAAAATGCCGCGCGCTTCGGCGACAGTGCCTTCAAACCGCCTCAGGCCTCCAGCGATAATCGCGATACGCGCGCAGAGCCGCTCAGCATGGCTCATCACATGCGTGGAAAATAAGATTGTCGCCCCACGCGCGGCTTCTGCGCGCACCAACGCTTCCAAATGGTCTTGGTTCACGGGGTCTAGGCCTGAAAATGGTTCATCCAGCACAATTAAATCAGGTTGATGGACAATGCTGCCAAGCAATTGCACCAATTGCGCCATGCCTTTGGAAAGATGTCGGATTTTCTTATCAACAGCATGGCCAAGGCCTGCTGCTTCCATCATTTCCCCTGCGCGCTTGCGCCCCTCAGCCCAGCTTAATCCGCGCAATGCGCCCATGAAGGCAATGGCCTCGCGCGCTTTCATTGTCGGGTAAAGCCCCCGCTCTTCCGGCAAATAGCCAAAGCGATTGGCCACGTCGCGCGGGCGGCTATGCCCCAGCAATTGCCGCTCGCCGCTATCCGGATCAATAATGCCCAACAGCATCCGCAGCGTGGTGGTTTTGCCCGCGCCATTGGGGCCGAGCACGCCGTAAATCATGCCTTTGGGTACAGCCAGGCTAATGCCGCGCACCGCCTGTGCTGCACCAAAAGATTTGGTAATCTTATCTGCCCAAACGGCAATCTCTTCGGCGCTACCATGCATGAGAATGCATTCCCTCTAGAAGCTCCGCGTGGTAGCGGGGTCGCCCAATGCCTAGCAAGCCTAACCCTGATAAAATCCTAACTGCCGCTGAGATAAAGGCAGAGGCCATGCGGCTGGGCTTTGCCGCCTGTGGCATTACGCATGCCGGACATGATTTTTCAGATCGACTTCAGGCCTGGCTGGCCTCTGGGGCCCATGGCGATATGGCGTGGATGGAAAGCCGGGCCGATCAACGTGCTGCGCCACAGACTTTGTGGCCCGACGCGCGCTCAGCGATCTTGCTGGGGATGAGCTATGCCCCGCAAACAGACCCGCTGGCGCTGGAAGCGCATCCCGATCGCGCGCGCATATCGGTCTATGCTCAGGGGCAAGATTATCATGATGTGGTCAAAAAGGCGCTCAAGGCCTTGGCGCGGTGGATTGTGGACCAATCCCCGTCTGAGCTGAAGGTCTTTGTCGATACCGCGCCTGTCATGGAAAAGCCCTTGGCGGGTGAGGCCGGGCTGGGCTGGCAGGGCAAGCACAGCAATTTGGTGAGCCGCAGCCATGGCAGTTGGCTGTTTTTGGGGGCCATTTACACAAGCTTGGAGCTTGAGCCCGACCCGGCTGAGCCCGACCATTGTGGCCGGTGCACAGCCTGCCAAACTGCCTGCCCGACCAACGCCTTTACGGCCCCCTATAGGCTCGATGCGCGGCGCTGTATCTCCTATCTGACGATTGAGCATAAGGGCCCAATCCCAGAAGAATTTCGGGCGGCCATGGGCAACCGCATTTATGGCTGTGATGATTGTTTGGCTGTGTGCCCTTGGAATAAATTTGCCAATGCCGCAGCCGCCAATCGGGCGTTTTTTCCGCGTGCAGAATTGGTGGCGCCGCGCATTGCTGACATTCTTCAGCTTGACGATGCCAGTTTTCGGCAGGTTTTTTCCGGCTCGCCGATTAAGCGCATTGGCCGCGATCGCATGGTGCGCAATGCCTGTATTGCAGCGGGCAATAGTGGCGATCCCACGCTGCGGCCGCTGTTGATCATTTTGTGTGCAGATGCCTCGCCCATCGTGCAAGAGGCAGCCCAATGGGCAATCAGCACACTTAACGCTGCAACCGCAAAATCGTAATGCACAAATTGCGGTCCGCCTCGCGGCCATCGGCCACGCGCGCCGCGGCATAAGTCACCCGCGGTTCTGCCCCGTCTTCCGGCGGATAAAGATAGACATCCAAGATGCAGGCTGGCCCCGCAAATTGCAGCCGCCGTGCAGGGCCGTCTTGCGCATCCTGCACAGGCAATCCCAGAATTTCCATTACGCTGGCGGCGTCTTTGTTCAACAGCCGCTCAAATTCCCCCGCGGGCCGGGCGCGGTCTTGCGCCAAGCTCTGCTGTGCCCACAGCATCATGCCGATGAATATGATCGCAGCCCCCCGCATGGCGTGAGTGATTGGCGATGCGCAGGCCCGGCGTCAATCTATGTTGTTCTTTGGCGTTCTCAGCCGCCAGCGCCTGCGGTCTGGGCCAATGTTGAACCGCCGGGTGATTGTGTAATCAACTGAGGTGAACAGAAAATAGGCCAGCGCCCAGCGAAGCTTGCGAAATGGGCCAGATACACGCTGCAGCCAGAAGCGATCAATTTTGTGACAAAGGGGCAAATGATCAGCGCAAAAGCTGCGCATTGCGTCTGCAAAAGCTGCATCCTCGAGACGCAACATCACTTCAACATTCAGAAAAATGCTGCGCGTGTCATAATTGGCAGACCCAATATAGACGATGTTATCTGCCACAATCAGCTTCATGTGGAGCCGGGCGGGGCGATATTCATAAATGCCGGCGCCCCCGCGCAGCAACCGGCCATAGCAATGCCGGGCAGCGGCAATTGTTGTCGCATTGTCCGACTGGGCGGCTGTAATCAGCCGCAACCGGCCCCGCCGTGCCACGCGCGCCAGCCGTCGCAAAAAGGTGAAGTCTGGCGCGAAATAGGCTTGGATCATGTCGACGCGGGCCGCTGCATCCAAATCTGCGCGCAACGCGCGGGCCAAGGGGTTTAGCCGTTCAAACGGCCCGCCCATAATCCAGCGGAGCGGCCCGTTATGGTCTGTGCTGGCGGCCAGCACGGCCTGCAAATGTCGAATGCCTTGGCGGCGGGAGCGCATCCAGCCGTGCAGCGCATCAACATAACGGGCAAGGCTGGCTGCTTGTGGTCCTTCGAGCAGCAGGCTCAAATCATGCCAGCCAGGCTGGCTGCCATTGGCCTGAAAATACTCATTAGAAATGTTAGCGCCGCCAATCAGCGCCTTAGCCTCATCTGCGACCAGCAGCTTTTGGTGGTTGCGCAGCAAATAGCGCCGCCCTTTTTTGGGAAGAAACTGATCGATACTTGCCCCGGCGGCGTGCAGCGGCGCAAAAAAATCCGTGGGCAAAGCGCTGGACCCAAAGCCATCGACCAGCACAGTCACAGCCACGCCGCGCGTGGCGGCCGCAACCAAAGCATCGCGGACTTGCCTGCCCACAGAATCAGCTTCAAAAATATAATAAAAGAGCCGTAAGCTCTGTTGGGCATTGGCAATGAGGCGCAGCAGTGCCTCCAGACGCGCGTCTCCGTCCACCAACACACTGATTTGATGGCCGTCAATTTGGGCAGTCGGTGCAGCGAATGGCAAGCTATGGGTCACCGGCCTTAAAGGCCAAATTCTTGACAGAAGTGCAAGCGGCTGATAGCTAACTCGCTTTCCCGAATTGCCGAATAGATGGAGGCGCTCAATGGCGCGCGTGACTGTTGAAGATTGCGTCGACAAGGTTTCGAACCGCTTTGACCTGGTTTTGGTGGCTGCCCAGCGTGCCCGCCAGATTTCGGGCGGCGCTGAACTGACGCTTGATCGGGACCGTGATAAAAACCCGGTCGTGGCATTGCGCGAAATTGCCGAAGAGACGATTCGCCCTGACGAACTGCAGGAAGCCATTGTCGGCAGCTTGCAGCGCGTGCGCATTGACGATGAAGTTGAGGCGGATGACATGACCTCGCTGTCCAGCGCGGCAGAGGCTCTGCGCCTGACTGCAGCAGCGCCCCCCCGCAACCAGAATCTGGGTGGCGATTACGACTAATCGTCAACCTGACGACGAGGTAAGAAAAAGGCCCGGCGCATTATGCGACCGGGCCTTTTTCTTGCCTAAACCAGCGTTGGGGCCAGATTAGGCCACCACTTGCAGGCGCGGGGGTGTTTCCAATGGCCGAATTTCATGTGCGTGACGCCAGCACATATCGCCCAATTGCAGCGGGCGGCCATCATGCGCCTGAATGGTGACTTTGCGAATCGGTTGGCCATCGCGCGTGTCAACCAGCACAGGTGTAGAGGGAACGCCGGTTTCCCAGGTTTCGCCCCATTGGCGCAAGGCCAACATGGCCGGCAGCAAATCGGCGCCTTTTTCGGTCAAACGATATTCAATCTTGCGTCGATCATCGGGCATGGGCTGACGCGCCAAAATGCCATGATCGACCAAGCGTCCGAGTCGGTTGGCCAGAATATTGCGGGCAATGCCCAGCGTGGATTGAAATTCTTCAAAGTGATGCAAGCCGTTAAAGGCCGCACGCAAGATGAGGAAAGACCAGCGTTCTCCCATAGCTTCCAGCGCTGCGGGGAGGCCGCAGCCAATGGCCGACAGATCTTCCTTAAGCTCACCCATTGATATTTTGCCTTTCACACCCATCTCAACGCGCGTCAGGCTAAACCAAAACCTTGCTGACGCAAATAAAATCAGTTTTCAGTTGCAACTTGCAATCTATTTAGATAGGTAGTGATTCGCAACTGAAAAATCGGTGAAAGGACCTCCCCCCATGCGTACTCTAATTGCTCTGGCAGCACTTGCGACATCGGCCACGCTCTTTGCGGGCACCGCCACCAATGCAATTGCCAACACCCCCGGCTATCGCCTTGTGCCTGAAGCCGCTTTCTCGGCAGCCAACACAGTCGTCGCCCGTGACGTATTGTGGAAGTGCGCTGGTCAGGCGTGCGTTGCCACCAAGGCCAGCAGCCGCCCGGAAATCGTGTGCGCCTCTGCTGCGCGTGAGATTGGTAAGATTTCGGCCTTCTCCGCCAATGGCAAGGACTTTACGGCAGAACAGCTGGCAAAGTGCAACGAAAAGGCCCGCTAAAACGGACACGCCTTTAGACAGACATTTTCTGCCCGAAGACACTCCCCCATCGATCATCGGGCTTTTCGGCAGCCGCGCGGTTCATCCGCCGGCTGCCTTTTCTTTGGGCCTAAAGGGGCGGCTAAATTGCCTCGCCCCGGATCAGAGGCGTGGGCCGTAAATCAAATTCCGTGAACTTCTGGCGGACAAGGGGGGGCAGCGGTTTGGGACGATGCGTGTCCAAATCAACATGTACCTGCACTTCGCGAATGACAGCACGAAGATCTTCCCCATCGCTGCCGGCGCCGTGCAGCTCCATCAAAATTGTCATGGATGTGGTGCCAAGCCGCTCTGTCCGGCACCAGATTTCAATGAGCTCATCGGGCTTGATTGGCTTTTTAAAATCCACTTCGGCATGGGCGACGTGAAAATCCATTGGCCCCGCGCCTTCATCGCCGCGAAAATCAACGGCGCGCCAATATTCGGTCACGCCCAAATCGCCATAATCTAAATAGCGGGCGTTAAAGACGACATTTTGCGGGTCCACCTCTGACCAGCGCACGCGAAAGCGATAGCAAAATCCAAAGCCTGTCTTGGACATGAGCTTAATCGTCCTTCGCGCCGGGGCTGTTTAGTCCAAGGCTTTGGAAATACTTGCGGATGTTGCGGGCAGCTTGGCGCAGGCGCTGCTCATTTTCCACCATGGCAATGCGCACAAAGCCCTCGCCCTTTTCGCCATAGCCGACGCCCGCCGCCACTGCGACGCCCGCATTGGTCAGCAACTGCTTTGAAAATTCAAGGCTCCCCATATGCGCCAAGGCAGGCGGCAACGGTGCCCAGGCAAACATTGAGGCGCGTGGCGAAGGGATGTCCCACCCGGCCTTGCCAAAGCTATCGACCAGCACGTCGCGGCGCTTGCGATATAATTCGCGATTGGCCTCTACAATGTCTTGCGGGCCATTCAGAGCGGCTACGGCAGCAGCCTGAATTGGGGTGAACGCGCCATAATCGAGATAAGATTTCACGCGCGTCAGTGCTGCAATCAGCGTTTTATTGCCGACGGCAAAGCCAATGCGCCAGCCCGCCATGGAATAGGTTTTCGACATGGACGTAAACTCAATGGCCACGTCCTTGGCGCCCTTTACTTGCAAGATAGACGGCGTTGGCACGCCATCATAATAGAGTTCAGAATAGGCAAGGTCAGACAGCACCCACAGCCCATGTTCCTTCGCAAAGGCAACCACGCGCTCATAAAAGGCTAAGTCCACCACTTCGGCGGTTGGGTTAGAGGGATAGCCCATGACCAACACCGACGGCTTGGGCACAGTATATTTGACCGCGCGTTCAAGCGATTCGAAATAATGCTCATCCGGCGTCGTCGGCACGCTGCGGATGGTGGCCCCGGCAATAATGAAGCCGAATGTATGAATTGGGTAACTTGGATTAGGTGCCAGCACCACATCGCCAGGCGCTGTGATGGCCTGTGCTAAATTGGCGAGCCCTTCTTTCGACCCAAGCGTCACAACAACTTCGCTATCGGGATCAAGATCAACGCCAAAACGCCGGCCATAATAATTGGCCTGCGCGCGCCGAAGCCCGGGAATTCCCTTGGATGCGCTATAGCCATGTGCCTTGGGGTCACGCGCCACTTCCGTCAGCTTATCAATGACATGGGCGGGCGGCGGAAGATCCGGATTGCCCATGCCCAAATCAATAATATCCTCGCCTGCCGCACGCGCTGCTGCCCGCATCGCATTCACTTCGGCGATGACATAAGGGGGCAGGCGTTTCATGCGGTAGAATTCTTCGGACATTGGTCGCTTTCAGCTAGAGTGTTTTCGCGCTATGCCATTGTGTGGCCTGTGTCGCAACCAAGGCCAGACAGGACGTGACGATGACTGACGCTCCGCACGATGAAAGTCCCACAGCCAACGCCGCTGACCCTGTGGCTGCCTATCACCACGCCTTGGCGGCTTGGGGGCAAGTGCTTGCGCCCTTGGCTGCGCTGAACCGGGATAAGGTGAACCCCAAGGACCGCCGCTTTCAAGGCGCGGACTGGGAGCACCCCGTATTTGACCTGATGCGCCAGGGCTATTCCGTCATGGCCGATCATCTCTTGTCGCTGGCAGACCAAGCGCCAGTGCCTGAGGGGGCGGATAAGGCAAAGCTACAGTTTGCTATGCGGGCGTTGGTCGACGCTTTGTCTCCTGCCAACTCCCCCTTCACCAACCCCGTTGCGCTGCGCAAGGCCGTGGAAACCAATGGCGCCAGCCTGATGTCGGGCGTGCAGAATTTGATGGCCGATCTGCAGCGCGGGCAGTTGACGCATACCGACCCGCAGGCGTTTCGGCTGGGCGAGAATATTGCAACCACGCCGGGCGAGGTGGTCTATCAAACCAAGCTGTTCCAGCTGATCCAATATGCGCCAGCAACAAAGACGGTGCTGAAAACCCCGCTCCTTATCTTCCCGCCTTGGATTAATCGGTTCTACATTTTGGATCTGACGCCCGAAAAAAGCTTTATCAAATGGTGCGTCGACCAAGGAATCACTGTCTTTGTGGTGTCTTGGAAATCGGCAGATGCCAGCTTCGCGGACATTGTGTGGGATGATTATATCGCCGCGCAGATTGAGGCGATGGATGTGGTGCGCGATGTGCTGGAGGTGCCGTCTGTCCACACCATTGGCTATTGCGTGGCTGGCACAACGCTGGCCGCGACACTGGCCGTGCTGGCGGCCAAAGGAGAGGCAAAAAAGGTTAAGTCTGCGACCTTTTTTACAGCCCAAGTCGATTTTGAAAAAGCCGGCGATTTGCTGAACTTTGTTGATGATGCGCAAATCGCCATGGTCGAAAGCCTTGCCAATAATGGCTATCTGGATGGGCGCTATCTGGCCGCTACCTTTAACTTATTGCGCGGCAATGATTTGATTTGGAGCACTGTTTCCAAAAATTATCTGCTGGGCGAAGACTATCCCGCTTTTGATTTGCTGCACTGGAATGGGGATGTCACCAACCTGCCCGCCAAATGGCATAAGAGCTATTTGTGTGACCTGTATCGGGATAATAAATTATCTCAGCCGGGCGCATTGCAGGCCTTGGGCGTGCCAATTGATTTGGGGCAGGTGAAAACCCCCAGCTTCATTCAGGCAGGTCGCGAAGACCATATTTCGCCTGCTGAAAGCGTGTGGCGGATGCGCGATTTATTCACGGGCCCAACCACTTTCTTGCTGGCGGGTTCAGGGCATATTGCAGGCGTGGTTAACCCGCCTGCGGCGCAAAAATATCAATATTGGACCAATGACGCCAAAGGGCTGAAAAGCCTGGAAGACTTCATTGCCGGGGCCACGGAAACCAAAGGCAGCTGGTGGCCGCATTGGCTGGGTTGGCTGACGGATCAAGCGCCCAAAACAGTGCCTGCAACAGGCGCGCGCGTGCCTGGTAAGGGCAAGCGGCCGGCGCTAGAACCAGCGCCCGGCAGCTACGTTAAGACGCGCTAGGCGGCTCTTCAGCGCGGCCTTTAAAGCCCGTTGCAATGACATACCATTCCGACGAATCCTTGCGGCTGGCCGGGGGTTTGGCGTGCTTCACAGCGGTAAAATTGCGCTTCAGCGCGGCAACCAATTCATTATCTGCGCCGCCGGCCAGAACCTTGGCGACAAAATGCCCGCCGGGTCTCAAAATCTGGCAGGCAAAGTCCATGCCGGCCTCCACCAGCCCCATGGTCCGCAAATGGTCCGTCTGTGGGTGGCCCACTGTGTTGGCGGCCATGTCAGACAGGACAATATCCGCAGACCCGCCCAGCGCCTCTGTCAGCCAGCCGGGTGCTTCATCGGCCATGAAATCCATCTGCGCAATGGTCACGCCCTCCAGCGGCTCTACCGGCAGCAAGTCAATCCCCACGACATGCGCTTTGGGACAAATTTTGCGCACCACTTGTGCCCAGCCGCCCGGCGCAATGCCCAAATCCACCACGCGCTTGGCGCCTTTTAAAAAGCCAAAACGCTCGTCCAATTCCAGCAGCTTATAGGCTGCCCGGCTGCGATAGCCTTCGGCCTTGGCGCGCTTGACATAAGGGTCGTTCAATTGGCGCTCGAGCCATTTGGTTGAGCCTACTTTGCGCCCTTTTGCTGTTTTCACGCGGGTCCGCCCCGCTAGGCCACCGCGGCTCATGCTCTATCTCCTGCCGCCATTAGCTGGCGTAAAATTCCTTCGCGAATACCGCGATCTGCCACACCAACACGCTCAGCGGGCCAAATATCAAAAATGCTTTCCAATATGGCACAGCCCGCCACCACCAAATCGGCACGCTCAGGCCCAATGCAAGGCTGTTGCGCGCGAACAGCGACGGATTGATCTGCCAACATCATGCAAATCTCACGCATGGCAGCCACATCAACGCGCAAACCATCGACCAGCCGGCGCTCATAATGCGTCAGGCCCAGATAGACGCTGGCCAGCGTTGTCACTGTGCCGCTGGTGCCAAGCAAACGGCAATCTGCCCCCCGGGCATCACCCAATATATTGGCAAAGCTGCCAATGCTCTTGCTCACCTGCGCGCGCATTTGGGCATAGGCCGCCGTGCGGGCCGCGGCATCAGCGCTGTCATGTGGTACGCTTTCGCTCAGCGACACAACGCCCCAAGGCAGGCTGCGCCAATCCAGCGTGCGGGGCGTGCCGCTGCTGGTATCCACCAACACCAGTTCTGTTGATCCGCCGCCAATGTCGAAAATAAGCGCCGGGCCATCCCCCTCTTCCAGCAGCGCATGGCAGCCCAGCACAGCAAGGCGGGCTTCTTCTTGCGGCGAAATAATGTCGAGCTTGATGCCCGTTTCCCGATAGACGCGGTCGACAAAATCTTGGCCATTGCTCGCGCGGCGGCAGGCCTCGGTGGCAACAGATCGTGCCATGTGCACATTGCGCCGCACCAGCTTATCCGCACAGACAGACAGCGCAGAGAGCGCCCTGTCCATCGCGGCATCGCTAATTGCGCCCGTCGCGGCCAATCCTTCGCCCAAGCGCACAATGCGGGAAAAGGCATCGACCACAGTAAATCGGGGGCCTTCAGGCCGGGCAATCAGCAGGCGGCAATTATTCGTGCCCAGGTCTAAGGCGGCATAGTTGCGGCGCGCAGGCCCACGTCGTGGGGCGCCCTGCGCGTCCGCTGGCCGATGGCCCACAGCCTGAGCTTTCGCCGCTCTTGGCACGGCCGTGCCTCGCCCGCGTGACCCCGGGGCAAGGCTGGATTGGGTGGCTTTGTCCACCATGTCCCGCAAACTCTTATTCTCTTTCCGGCCCGGGAACCTACCCGGCGGTACTTGGGGACAAGCCTAGGCCCAGATGTCCGCAACCGCAATCCCCGCCCGAACTGCGCGTCAGACGTTGACAGAATCAGGCCGGCTACCTATCTGCGCCGCCTCACTGATGCCCCGTCGTCTAATGGTAAGACTACGGACTCTGACTCCGTCTATTGAGGTTCGAATCCTCACGGGGCATCCAGATTTCCTCATCATGAACGCCGCTAATAATCGCGCCCCTTCTCGCGCCATTGGGCCAGTGCGTCGTCCCAATTGGGTGCGGCTTCAGCCTCCCAGCCATAGGTGCGGCCTGTTGCAATATCGCCAAAGGCGCGGATCGCATCGATATGCGGGCGCGACCGCATGAAATTCAGCATATCGCGCCGGCTGTGCCAGCATGTGAGGGTGTGTTGATAGCCTTTCACATTGCGCACTTCGACCAAGCGGACACCAGGTGCCCTTTGCGCTTGGCGGAAGGACCGCATTGCGTGCCACCAAAAGCGCGGCAGATGCCAGATGCGTTTTACTTTCAGGCCGGTCACAGAAACATACATGTCTGCTTTCTCCCCAATTTTGCCCGACGCGGCCCCTTGGCCCGGGCAGCTATCTTAATCGATGATCACCGGCTGAGGCCGCGACGATAGCCGAAAAGAACGGCAATAATTGCGGCTTCAATGAAAATCGGCGGCCAAATGGCGGGCGCGGCGCCATCAATCAGCAAGCTAATCAAGCGTCCCGAAATTGCGACGCTGACAAAGATAAGCGCCACATTGGCCCAGTGGCGGCTCTGGCGCAGGCCAGCCAACAGCAAGGCAATCCCCATACCGCCAAATAAGCCTGCAATATCAGCACGCACTGTGGCCCGGCCTGCCAATCCCCCTGCTAGATCGCTGGCGGCTAAACCAATTTTTGGCATGATATCGTCAACGCGGAACCAAAGCCCCAAAGCTGTGGCAAGCGATACGACCCCCATCAGGACGACAAGCGCCCGTGCGGTCTTTACCATGTCACTCTCTCCCCCAAATGCTTGTTGCGCCGTTTTCGGCTGTTTCAGGGGCAAGACTGCCACAGCCATGCGCCAGTTGCAAAGGGGATTACAGGCCCGGATTTTTGCGACGCAGCGTCTGGTCAGCCGGGCTGCAATCGCCTAAACTGGTCGCTTATGGCGCGCAGGCAAACACGCAATCCCGATTGGGGCTTTCCTCGGTGGCGGGGCTATGGCGCAGAGCGGGAGGCTGTAAAAGTCCGGCTCTGTGATCGGCATGGCTGTACCTTGCCGGGCGATTGCCCTGCCCCCAAAGCGCCCAACAGCCCTGAACGCTGGTGGTTTTGTGCTGATCATGCGGGCGAATATAACCGCAATTGGGATTATTTTGCTGGGCTGAGCGCAGAAGAGGCAGCGGCCCGTGCGGCGGAAGAGGCCCGAGACGCCTCAGGCTTTCAACAGTCTAAACATTATGGCTGGGGCGGGCCGGGCGATGGATCACGCAGCCGGGATGAGATGCGCGCGCTCGACGTGCTGGGTCTCGACAGTGAGGATGATTTTGAAGCGATAAAGGCGGCCTGGCGCAAGCTGGCCAAGGAAAACCACCCGGATGTGAAGCCCGGGGACGCGCAAGCCGCAGAGCGGTTCCAAAAAATTCAAGCCGCTTATGATGTGCTGAAAGCCGCGGAAGACCGCCGATTGGCGCTGTAACGCCGCGGCTTAATCTTCCATACTATCCGGCACAGGCGGCTTGCCTGAGATAAGCTCTGCCTGTTTTTCACTTTCTTCAAAACTGGCAAAGCCCGTGAAATCCACCATGCCATCAACAATGGGTTCGCGCACCACTGGCCCCGTCAGTATCTTGCCATCCAGCGTTGCAACCAGCGGCTTGCCCAAAAGAGCCTTGCTAATTGCTGCCAGCCGCCCGCGCGCTTTTTGTGTGAGCGTGACCAAAATGGCAGGCTCGCCCGCAGCTGTGGCCAGCCCGCGGGCATCCAAGATTTCGGTCTGCGCAAAAGGCTGGCCTGCAATGCGAAAATCCCGCGCGGCCAAGGCCGGGCTGCTGATCCATATGCTGGCAAAGGCCATCATAACCCAAAGACGCATCAGCCTAATCCTTATAGCGTGCCGCCGTGTCGCGGATCAGCGCAATCATATTGGGAATGCCCTGGGTCCGGTTGGAGGATAATTGGGCCTTCAAATCAAAGGGGGCAAGTGCGCCCTCAATATCCGTCGCCAAAATCGCAGCTGGTGTCTGATCCTGCACCGTTTTCAGGACCAGCGCGATAATGCCCTTGGTAATCGCTGCATTGCTATCCGCTAGAAAATGCAGCGTGCCATCATCACGCGCAGTGGGATACACCCAAACGCTGGCAGAACAGCCGCGGACCAAAGTTGCGTCAGTCTTGAGGGCGTCTGGCATGTCTTCCAAATCGCGCCCCAACTCAATCAGCAGCCGATAGCGATCATCGGCGTCCAAAAATTCATAGTCGTCGTACAGCTCTGCAAGTCCGGTCATGACAGCGCGTCTAGCGTTTGAACCAGCAGCTTGTCGATCTTGCGGCCATCCATATCAACGACTTCAAAGCGATAGCCTTGTTCTGAGAAATGCTCCCCAGTGTCGGGGATGCGCTTCAGCCGATCCAGCACAAAGCCAGCCACAGTTGCATAATCCCGGTCTTCATCCAGCGTCAGGCCCAGCCGTTCGGCCAAGCCGTCGGCCGTTGCCCAGCCGGCCACTAACAGACTGCCATCTTCGCGTTCCACAATGGCGGGTTCATCCTCGGCATTTTGGTCGGAAGCAAAATCCCCAGCAATGGCTGCCAAAAGGTCAGCCGGCGTCACAATGCCTTCAAAATGCCCATATTCATCATGCACCAACGCAATCGGCACATCAGCATGGCGCAGCGCCTCAAGCGCATCCATGGCATCGACTTGATCGGGCACAATTGGCGCGCGCTTCATTAGCGTCTTTAAGTCTAATTTGCGGCCCATAAGCTCAGCCGCCAGCAAATCCCGCGCCCCAACCACGCCAACAATTTCGTCGACTGAGCCACGGGCCACCAGCAAGCGGCTGTGCGATGAGGCCAGTACCGCCTGATGAATGGCCTTTGCGTCGGCCTTTTCATCAATCCAGTCAATTTCGGTGCGCGGTGTCATCACCTCACGCACAGGGCGGTCGGCCAAACGGACAACACCCGAAATAATGGCCCGCTCACTTTCTTCGATCACGCCAGACTTTGACGCTTCGGCGACAATCAGATGCAGCTCCTCAGCTGTGACATGCGATTCGGATTCGCGATTGAGGCCAATGATCCGAAAAATCAGGGCGCTGGTTCTATCGAGCAGCCAGACCAAGGGCGCCGTCACCCGGGCCAGCGCAATCATCGGCAGCGCCATTGCAACGGCAATGGGTTCAGGCGAGCGCAGGGCAAATTGCTTGGGCACCAATTCCCCAATGATCAGCGATGCAAAAGTGGTGAGGCCAACAACGAGCGTGAAGGACACATCATCGGCCCAATCAGCTGGGATACCCAAGAGCAAGAGCCGCTCGGCCACGGGGCCGCCAAGGCTCGCGCCAGAATAGGCGCCGGCAATAATACCAATCAACGTGATGCCAATTTGCACGGTCGACAGAAAACGGCCTGGGTTGGAGGCAAGATCAATCGCCGCTCGCGCGCCGCGCAGTTGCGATGTCCGCGTAATGGATTCCAACCGGGCGCGCCGGGCCGAGACAATCGCCAGTTCAGACATGGCGAACACGCCATTCAGGGCAATCAATCCGAGAATGATTGCAAAATCTCCCCACGGAAAGGGAGTGAGTTGAAAGGGAAGCGCAACAGCCATGGACAGGATGCTTATGGCAGAAAAAACCAGTGCACCTCAAGCATCGTGCGTTTAGCCCCGCTTTGCTGCGAAAAACTGGCGTAACTGCTCGGCTGCTTGGGCCTCGCCCAGGCCGGAATAAACATCTGGCCGGTGATGACAGGTGGCCTGGGTGAAGACACGCGGGCCATGATCCACCCCACCGCCTTTGGGGTCGGCTGCGGCATAATAGAGCCGCGCGAGTCGGGCATGGGCAATCGCGCCTGCGCACATGGCGCAGGGCTCGAGCGTCACCCAAAGGTCACAACCATCGAGTCGGAGCTGCCCCAAAGCCTCAGACGCCGCACGAATGGCGAGAATTTCCGCATGGGCTGTGGGGTCATTTCGCGCGCGCATGGCGTTGCTGGCGGCCGCAATTTCCACCCCATCGCGCATGACAACCGCGCCAACTGGCACTTCCCCGGCATCGGCAGCAGCTTGCGCTAATTGCAGGGCGCGGTGCATAGGAGGGGGTAAGGGAATCGCCATAGCTCGCTTTAGCCCCAGCCTTCGGGTTGACGAAAGGGCCTTCGACCGTTAGTGGCGCAGCCTTTCCGAATTACGTGATTCATAATCAGGACGAACAGACATGTCTCGCATTTGCGAACTGACCGGCAAGGGCCGCCAAGTGGGCAACAATGTGTCCCACGCCAATAACAAGACGAAGCGGACCTTCCTGCCGAATCTGCAGAATGTCACTTTGATCTCCGAATCGCTTGAAAAGAGCGTTCGCCTGCGCGTTTCGACGCATGGCCTGCGTTCGGTTGAGCATGTCGGCGGCCTCGACAATTGGCTGCTGAAGACGTCGGATGAAAAGCTGAGCCTGAAGGCCCGTCGCCTGAAGCGCGAAGTGTCGAAGAAGTCGGCCGCAGCGGCCGCCTAATCTTCCAAAGCGAACTTCAGCAGGTAAGACTGCTGAAGCGGCCAGAAATTATCATCAGAGGCGAGCCAGATAATGGTTCGCCTCTTTTCTTGTGTCACGGCCACAGCCTCAAAATTATCTGTCAGCATTGGCGCTTCAAGCCGGGCAATTTCCCGCCCTGACACGGTGGCCCCGGCAACAAGCTGGTCTTGCGACACGACCACCAGACGTGTGCGCCACGTGATCGGCGCGTCAAAGCCCCGCAACAGGACCAAAATCTGGCCATCAGGCAATTGAGTGGCATCTGCCGGGCGAAAGCCTGTGGGCGCTGCAAATGACAGGCGTTTCAGCTGCGCCTTGGGATCAACTGGATCACGATCATAGAGCAATAAGGGCATGGCTGTGTTGGCGGGGTCAGGCGCGCCTTCGGCGAAAATCAAGAAACGGCCATCGGCCAGCCGCACCATCGATTCTGCTCCTAAAGGCGTAGACCAATGCGACATGGCCGCGCGGGCGATGGAGGTGACATGGCCTTGCGCATCCACTCGGCAAATAAGGTTCAGCCGTTCCAGCGTGACCCACCAGCGGCCAGTCTGTGGATCGCGCGTGGTCGCTTCAGCATCATGTTGTGTTTTGTTCCAATGGTTGCCGCAGCCCTTGGGCAACTCGCTCAAGCGGGCCGTCACGGCCTGCCCCTTGGGAAAAGGCAGGTCGAGCACCGCACCAGCGTCTGAAATGAGGCGAAGGCCCTGTCTGCTGGCCGACATGGCCGACCAGCCTCCAAAATCAGCTGAGGCGGCGTGGAGCGCATAGCCTTGCAACAAGGTGAGTGCCCCTATGGTCTGCGGCCCCTGCTGCTCTGGCACCAGCTGGACAGGCGTTAAGGCCACAACAATGTCGTGAGGGGGAATGGGCATTTGCCCCACCCGGGCAGAGGCCGTGCTGAGCCAGCAGAAAAAGAACAGGCCCATCAACCGGGCAGACTTGCGCAAAGGTCGGCTCATCCGCATCAAGGGGTGCCACGCGGCATTGGGCCTGCCAGCAAGGCGGGATCAATACGGGCATCATTCCAGCGCATCCCCCAATGGAGGTGCGGCCCCGTTGCCCGCCCCGTCATGCCTATGGCACCCAGTGGCTGGCCTTGGCGCACCACATCCCCCAGCTTCACATCAATGCGTGAGAGGTGGAGAAAGGCACTGTTGAGGCCCATGCCATGATCAATCATCAACAAATGGCCTTCGAGCGTGAAGGGGCTTTGCGCGGCGAGGATCACCACCCCATCGGCAGGTGCGATGACCGGGCCGCCCATGCCGCCTGCCACATCTACCCCATTATGCGGCACGCCGGGTTCTCCCGCATAAATTCGCTGTGACCCAAACACCCCAGAAATGCGCCCGCGCGCGGGCCAGATAAAGCGTTGCCGCCAGCCAGTGCTGGCCGAGCTGGTTTTGCGGGCTGCCTCAATCTGCTGCAGCTCAGGCGCCCGGCGCGCCAAAAACTCAGCTGAAGGCTGGGAAAAACGCGGCAGTGTCGGCAGGTTTTCAATTTGCCATTGGCGCGGTGCGACTTGCAACGTCTGTTGAATGGTCCGGCCATCGGCCAAGACTGCCGTCACTGTGGCTGTGGCAGGTTGGTCGCGGCCAAAACCCAGTGCAAAGCGGCCATCTGGGGCAAGGCGTACATCTGTGCCATCCAATGTCAGCCGCATTGTGCCGGGGGGTGCCCAACCCAGCACATAGCCGCCCTGTTGAGCAGGCCCGTCCAGCCGGAGGGGCGGCGGGGGGGCTATATCTTTTGCATAGGCATTTGGCTGTCCAAGCCCCAGCATCAGGCCCAGACAGGATAGGACGAGGGATTTGACGCTAAAGCTCATTCCTCAATGGCGGCGTGGGCTGCAATTTCGGCAGTGGCATAGGGTTCTTGGCGTTTCACGCTCCAATAGCGCAGGCTATCAAGCGGGATGGGCGCGCCAGATTTTGCACAGACAACATGGTCGCCAGGGGCCAAGACGCGAAACCCATTGGCGAGATACATTAACTTAGCCGCGCGGCCAGATGCGGTGAGCATCGAAAAACTCCTTTGTCAGAACAGACCAGGCTGTTCAGGCTTGGGGGCGTCATAGGGCTTGGTCCCGCCCCGCTCAACCCGGGCGTCCACTTGGCCATCCGCAAAATGCAGCACCAGTGCCCCTGCCGCCTTGGCCTGCGCCACATTGGTCACGGTTCCGCCGCCCTTGCGTTCCACGCGTGCATAGCCGCGTTCAAGGATGCGATCGGGGTTGAGCGATGCCGCCACCCGCCACAGCTGGTCGAGCCGGTTCTGCGCATTTTCCAGCCGCTGGGTCAGCATGGCCGGGCGCAAGGCCCCTGCCGCGCGGGCAAGCTCTCCCCGCGCGTCTGCCGCCACATGGGAGAGGCCCCGCTTCAATCGATCCCCCAGATCATCCACGCGCTGGCTTTGTGGGCCTAGCAAGGTTTCGGGCGTAGGCAGGCGGCGCGCGGTTGTCTCCAGCCGCTCGGTTGCCCGTTCCTTATAGCGTTGCACACAGCGCAAGCTGCGGGCGGCCACAGATTGCAAGCCGGCGAGCAAGTCTGCGCGCACAGGCACGGCCATTTCAGCCGCGGCTGTTGGCGTGGGTGCCCGCCGGTCTGCAGCAAAGTCACACAAGGTCGTATCCGTCTCATGCCCCACGGCTGAGATTGTGGGGATGGTGCAGCTCGCCACCGCGCGCACCACCACTTCCTCATTAAAGCCCCACAGGTCTTCAATCGACCCGCCCCCGCGCGCCACAATCACAAGGTCAGGCCGGTCGGCCCCCTGCAGTGCGGAAAAGCCATTGACGGCGGCTGCCACTTGCTCGGCAGAGCCTTGCCCCTGCACCAGCACGGGCCACACAATCACCCGCGTCGGGCAGCGATCTTCCAGCCGATGCAGAATATCGCGGATGACAGCGCCCGTGGGTGAGGTCACAACGCCAATGGTGCGTGGCAAATAGGGCAAGGGCCGTTTGCGTTCCGCCGCAAATAGCCCTTCGGCATTTAGCTTGGCTTTCAGCTTTTCCAGCAGGGCCAACAGCGCGCCTTCGCCTGCAATTTCCATTGTCTCAATGACAATTTGATATTTGGATCGGCCGGGATAGGTTGTCAGCTTGCCTGTTGCGATCACTTCCACGCCATCTTGCGGCTGAAAGGCCAGCCGCAAGGCGCTGCCTTTCCACATGATCGCGTCAATCACTGCCTGCTCGTCTTTGAGGGCGAGATAGAGATGGCCTGAGGCTGCCCGTTTAAAGCCCGAAATCTCCCCCCGGATGCGCACATGGGCAAAGCCTTGCTCAACATGGCGCTTCAGCGCGGCGGAAATTTCACTCACCGAGAGCGCGCTTGCATTGTCCCCCGCGCGTTCCCCGGCTAACAGGCCCATCGTGCCTTCGGGCAGGTCATCAAAGGGCATTTCGGCAGGCATGAACATCCTTCTGATTGGTAGCGGCGGACGCGAACATGCGCTCGCTTGGAAACTCGCGCAATCACCTTATTGCGATACACTTTATGCAAGCCCCGGCAACCCCGGCATTGCCGCCCATGCCAGCTGCGTGGACCTGGAGGTGACCGACCATGAAGCGGTGATTGCCTTTGCTCGCGTCAAGGGCATTGAGCTGGTGGTGATTGGCCCAGAAGCCCCCTTGGTCGATGGCCTGGCGGACAGCCTGCGTGCCTTTGGCATTCCCGTCTTTGGCCCCAGCGCCAG
>JBEEOY010000158.1:0-7389 GCA_041191345.1 Pseudomonadota bacterium | reverse complement strand
CCGCCGGCCAGCTATGCGCCGCCGCGCGCCTGAGAGATAGTGATATGACTAAGCGATATGATGCCGTCATCATCGGCGCGGGGCATAATGGCCTTGTCTGCGCCTTTTATCTGGCCCGCGCTGGCCTGAAGGTTCGGCTTGTGGAGCGCCGCTCTGTGGTGGGTGGCGCTGCTGTGACCGAAGAATTCCACCCCGGCTTTCGCAACTCAGTTGCCAGCTACACAGTCAGCTTGCTGCAGCCCCAAGTCATCCGCGATATGAAGCTGGAAGATCAGGGCTATCGCGTTATTGAACGGCCAATTTCCAACTTTCTGCCGCAAGAAGATGGCGGCTATTTAAAGCTGGGTGGTGGTCTGGAGCGGACACAGGCGGAGTTTCGGCGCTTTTCAGACCATGATGCGCGTGTACTGCCCGATTATTATGACACGCTCGATGCTGTGGCCGATGTGCTGCGCGATCTGGCGATGCAAAGCCCACCCAATATTGGCGATGGCCTTAAAACGCTGATTGATGGCGCGCGCCAGGGCCGCCGCTTGGCGCGGTTGCCGATTGAGCGGCAGCGTGATGTGCTGGATCTGTTTACCAAATCCGCCCGCACCATGCTCGACAGCTGGTTTGAAAGTGAGGCTGTCAAAGCCGCCTTTGGCTTTGACGCTGTGGTTGGCAACTATGCCTCGCCCGATACGCCGGGCTCTGCCTATGTCCTTCTCCACCATGTCTTTGGCGAAGTGAATGGCAAGAAAGGCGCCTGGGGCCATAGTGTGGGCGGCATGGGAGCGATTACGCAGGCCATGGCGCGCGTGGTGACAGCACTGGGTGTTGAGATCAGCCTTGATGCGCCAGTTGATCGCGTGCTGGTTGATGGCGCGCGCGTGGCGGGTGTACGGCTGGAGAGCGGCGAAGAAGTGATTGCGGATCGGGTTATTTCAAACGTTGGTCCCAAGCTGCTCTATGACAAATTGGTTGATGCCGCAGATTTGAGCGAAGAGTATCGCCGCCGCGTCAAAGGCTTTAAAGTGGGCTCAGGCACCTTCCGCATGAATGTGGCGCTGGCTGAACTGCCGCGCTTTACCTGTCTGCCCGAACCGGGCGAGCATCATCAATCGGGCATCATCATTGCCCCGACGCTCGACTATATGGATCGCGCCTTTACCGATGCAAAGCTGCATGGCTGGTCCAAAAAGCCAATTGTTGAAATGCTTATCCCTTCAACTGTGGATGACAGCTTGGCTCCGCCGGGCCAGCATGTCGCCTCGCTCTTTTGTCAGCAATTCGCGCCGGAACTGCCCGATGGCCGTGATTGGGATGCGGAAGAAGGTAAGGCTGCAGATACGATTATCGATACAGTGGAAGCCTATGCCCCGGGCTTCCGCGCCTCGATTTTGGGCACGCAGATTTTGTCCCCCAAGGGGCTGGAGCGCAAATTTGGCCTCGCCGGGGGCGACATTATGCACGGCAATATGTCGCTTGATCAGCTTTGGTCAGCGCGGCCTGTGCTGGGCAATGGCGCCTATCGCGGGCCTATTAAGGGGCTGTATATGTGCGGCGCGGGCACCCATCCCGGCGGCGGCGTCACAGGGGCGCCGGGCCATAATTGTGCGCGCGAAGTGCTGGCCGATAACAGCTTTGTGGGGCGTTTGCTGCGTCGCGCTTAAGGCCAGTTAGCTTGCCAACGTCTCGCGCACCAACTGCGCAAGGCTGGCGGCGGTAAAGGGCTTGGTCAGCAAGGGATAATCGCCCAGTGCCGCCCGCGGGGTATCCCCAATGCCACCGCTGATATAAATCACGCGCAAATCAGGCCGTGTGGCACGTACGCGCGCCACAAAGTCCGGGCCTTTTAAGCGCGGCATGATAACATCAGTAACAACGAGCTTGATGTCTGGCTGGCGGGTGCAAATGGCCAGCGCTTCATGCCCATCACAGGCGGATATCACCTCATGGCCCAGTGCCGATAACGCGCCCGCCGCGGCATCGCGGATCCGGGCGTCGTCATCGACGATGAGGATCATCAGCCGATAATGCCGGTCGCCCGGCCAGCCGCTTCAAACCGCTTTAAAATATCGTCCACTTGCTCGGCTGTATGTTCAGCACATAAGGAGCAGCGCAGCAGCGTCATCCCCGCCGGTGTCGCAGGCGGGCGTGCCAAATTGACATAGAGCCCATTGTTGAGCAGCGCTTCCCACATGCCGGCCCCGCGCTCCAAATCAGGCATGATGACGGCAATGATTGCGCTTTGAGGTGTTTCTGTGCCCAGCTCAAAGCCCAGCGCCTTCAGCCCGGCGTGCAGGCGGCGCGAATTTTCCCACAAATGTGCGCGTTTATTGCCGGCGTGCATCAGCTTGCGGATCGAGGTGGACGCGGTTGCGACGACGCTTGGCGGCAGCGACGCCGTGAAGACATAAGGCCGGCAGACAAGGCGCATAATCTCAAACTTTGGATGGTTAGAGACGCAGAAGCCACCCACGGTGCCAACACTTTTGGAAAAAGTGCCAATGACGAAATCAACATCGTCCAGCACGCCCTGTTCTTCGGCAACACCGCGGCCATTGGGGCCAATAAAGCCCATCGAATGGGCCTCATCAACCAACACCATCGCCCCATGCGCCTTGGAAACGGCAATCATCTCTTTGAGCGGCGCAATATCGCCGAGCATGGAATAGACGCCTTCCAAAACAACCAGCTTACCTGCGTCTTCCGGCAGGCGCTTCAGCCGCTTTTCAAGGGCTTCAACATCATTGTGCTTGAAGGGGACGACTTCGGCATCCCCCATTTTGCAGCCATCCCAAATCGAGGCGTGGCTATCAATATCAAGGATGATGTAATCACCCTTGCCTGCAATGGTCGAGATAATGCCCAGATTGGCCTGATAACCCGTCGAAAAGACCATTGCATGGTCCATCGCGTAAAAGTCTTTCAGCGCCTCTTCGACCAGCTTGTGGCCTTGATAGGTGCCATTGAGCACGCGGCTGCCTGTTGTGCCCGCGCCAAAGCGGTCGAGTGCGTCCTTGCCTGCCGTGATGACATCGTCATCAAAGGTCATCCCCATATAATTATAGGTGCCCAGCAAGATCGTCTCCCGACCGTTGCAGACAGCAACAGTGGGCGATTTCACTTCTTCCATCACCAGCGAGAAGGGATCGCGCACGCCCGTGGCGAGCAGGCCTTCGCGCTGTTGGATCAGCGGATCGAATTTGGAAAACAGGTCAGTCATCGGTCCGTCTCTTTTGGGATTGGTCAGGGCCGGAAATGGCTTAGGCCTTGAGCTTGATCACAGCATCAACAAGCTGGCCAACATTTTCAATTTCGGCCTGCATATTCATCGTGATGATGATGTCGAATTCATCTTCCACAGCCGCCACAAAATCCATGACAGTCAGGCTGTCCCATTCCAGATCATGCTGGAAGGTTGTCGCTTCGCTCAGCGCCACACCCTTTTTGTTAAACGGGGCAATTTGAGCGGCAACTTGGTCATAAACTGTTTGGCGGTCTGTCATATGTGTTCCTTAGCGCCTTTATGGGCCTTGCCAAGCAGGGCGAGTCCAAAAAGGGGTCGCGCCGGGGGACAAGTCACCCGGCGCGCCAAATGTCATGTGCTGAGCGGCAAAGCGCCATGCAGGCTTAGTCGCCCTTGCCCGGTTCAGCAGAGAAATATTTGTCATATTTGCCGTCTTCACCCTTGTGATCATCGGCATCTGCAGGCGTCTGATCGCCCTTGCGGGTGACATTGGGCCATTGGGCGGAGAATGTGTTGTTCAGTTCCAGCCATTTTTCGAGGCCAGTTTCCGTGTCTGGCAAAATGGCTTCGGCGGGGCATTCCGGTTCGCATACGCCGCAATCAATGCATTCATTGGGGTTGATGACGAGCATATTCTCGCCCTCATAGAAGCAATCAACCGGACACACCTCGACGCAATCCATATACTTGCACTTGATGCAGGCTTCGGTCACGACATAGGTCATTGCGGGTCCTTTCGGCGGTTTATTCTGCGTTTGAGCTGAATCGTTAGAATGCTGTTACCGCTGCGTCAATTGGCTGTGGGGGGGTAAGCGCGGTATAATGGCTGCGCGCCTCGGGCGCGGGGCCCCTTCTACCCGGCAAGGCTTCAACGCGGATAACATGGACGGCCCCGTGCAACGGCAACGTAATGACGGCACCAGGCCGCACCTCTGCATGGGCGCGCGTAACAGCTTGGCCATCCATGCGGATATGGCCTTGCTCAACAATTTTTTGCGCAAGACTGCGGGTTTTCGTCAGGCGCGTAAAGAACAGGAACTTATCGAGCCGCACCGTGGGGCTACCGCTTCAACTGGCTTAATGCGGCAAAGGCCGCGTTAAGGGGCTGTGGGCGTTCGGCCCGGCGCGGGCGGCCCCGCCAACGCCAATCATGGCCCGGCTCTTGCCCGGCAGGTAAAAAGCCCAAGGCGCGCATAATCCGGTTCAGCGTCGCCCCGCCTACCCCTAAAGAGACTGCCAAAGCAGGATCCAGCTTGGCCATCCGATCTTTGCCTCGGGCCTCGTGCGCGGCGCGCGCAATTTTTTCGACCAGATCAATCCGCAACATCTGATCGCCAAAGCGTCGATAGCCTGCGTGTTCGGCGGCCTGCGCCAGTTCTGGGGCAGGCTTGTCGAGCAGGCCAAGCCCAGCCAGTGGCAGCGGGCGCATGGCCTGTCCTGCCCGCACGGCCAAGAGCGCCAGCCGCAATCGGCTGGCCTCGGGCTTCAACAGAGCGGGAAGAAACAAGTCGAGCGTTCCCACAGTCACGCCCGTGCGGGACAGCGCGTGGCGGGCCGCACGGTCCAGCGTGCCCAGAGCGGCATCAACTTCGGCGCGACCCAGCACACCGCCCGCTTCTGCCAATTGCGCCAAAATGCCGCGCAGCCCCGGGGACGTTTCGGGCAGACGGGCCAGCCGGGCAATTTTGGCAAGCGGTGCAAGGCGGTTGCGGATCAGCTGATCCAGCCACTGCGTGCAGCGATGCTCCACGAGATGGCGGGCAGGGGCGTCGAGCCGAGTAATATTCGGGTCCAAAATGAGGCGTGGGCCCAGCAGATCACGCCCCGCCTTCAGATGCGCAATGGCCATACCCTGATAGGTTAGTTGCACAAGCGCGCCGGGCTCTGTCAGCAGATGAAAGGCGCTGTCGGGGGCATCAGCCAGTTTTTGGGCCCGCCGGGCCAGCTCTTTGGGCAGGCGCAGTTCAGCTGCGGCCAACAACCGCTTATGGTCTTGTCCGCGCGCTGCGGCATCAGGAGTAAAGCGAAAGCCATGCAGCGCGCCAATCATCTCTCCATCGACGGAAACGGCGCCTGCGTCATCCACCTCAACATCCAACAGGGCAGGATCATGGCCAATGGATTTCATCAGCACAGATGTCCGCCGATCAACAAAGCGTTCGGTCAATTTTTGGTGGAGCGCGTCTGACAATTTCAGTTCCAGCGCCCGCGTCTTTTCTGCCCAATGCGCCGGGTCTTGCAGCCAATCAGCGCGATGCGCGACATAAGCCCAGGTTCGCACCGCGGCAATGCGCGCCGCCACGGTTTCCACATCGCCCTGAATGCTGTCTAGCCGCGTGAGTTCTTGCGCAAACCACGCAGCGGGAATGGTGCCATGGCCTTCGCTTAAAAAGCCAAAAAGCTGGCTGACCAGCCGGGCGTGATGATCGGCCCCTGATTTGCGGAAATCGGGCAGGCCACAGGCTGACCAAAGCCGGGCCACCATCGCTGGCCCCCGTGCTCGATCTCGCACAGTTGCGTCAGCTTCCAACACGCGCAGCACGGCCATATCAATGGCCTCTGGCGCGGCGCGCAGCACAGGCCCGTCCGGGCGGACTTCTAGCGATTCAATCAGCGCATCAATGGAGTGGAAATCCAAGTCTGGGTTGCGCCACAGCATATGATCCATGGGCGCAAAATGATGCTCCTCAATTCGCTCAATTTCTTGCTCGGTAAATTCAGCACTATCCGGTCCGCCCGCCAGCACGCCAAAGCTGCCATCGCGCTGGTGGCGGCCAGCACGGCCTGCAATTTGGGCCATTTCGGGTAGGCGCAAGCGGCGCTGGCGCTTGCCATCAAATTTGGTGAGGCTGGCAAAAGCAACATGGCCGACATCCATGTTGAGGCCCATGCCAATGGCGTCGGTGGCGACGAGATAATCGACTTCGCCTGCCTGATACATGGCGACTTGGGCATTGCGTGTGGCGGGGGAAAGGGCGCCCATCACCACCGCGCAGCCGCCGCGCGTCCGGCGCAGCATTTCTGCCACGGCGTAAACATGCTCAGCTGAAAAGGCGACGATGGCTGTGCGCGGCGGCAGGCGTGAGAGCTTTTTGGGCCCTGCATAGCTGAGTTGAGAAAAGCGCGGACGAGAAATGATTTCCGCATCGGGCACCAGCGCGCGCACCATGGGGGTCAGGCTTGCTGAGCCCAAGATCATGGTTTCTTCCCGGCCCCGGGCGCGCAACAACCGATCGGTAAAAATATGCCCGCGTTCTTCATCCATGCCCAATTGCGCTTCATCCAGCGCAACAAAGGCAACATCGCGGTCCACTGGCATCGATTCAGCTGTGCAGAGCAGCCAGCGGGCATCAGGCGGCAAAATCTTTTCTTCGCCCGTAATCAGGCCGACATGACGTTCGCCTTTGATGCGGACCACACGATCATAAACTTCGCGCGCCAAAAGCCGCAGCGGAAAGCCCATAATGCCGCTGGAATGGGCACAGAGCCGCTCCACAGCAAGGTGCGTCTTGCCCGTATTGGTCGGCCCCAAGACCGCGGTAATTGCCGAACGCGCAAACTGGCCCATCCGCCATAGATTGCCGTTCCCTCGTGGCGAGGCAAGGGGCAATTTGGCTATTGCACCTATGCTTTGGGCTGGCCCGGTTGTGCTGAGTGATCGGGTGTCTGGCAATGTGGCTTTAACCATTGGGCAGTAGGCAGGCGCCATGGTGATACGCGGGCAACACCCATGGTATTGGGGCCTATGTGGGGCGCTGCTGCTGGCTGGCCCAGCGCTGGCGCTGCGGCTGGCCCCTGTCCCGGCTGTGCCAAAGGCTGCCGATCCCTTGCCAATGTCTTTGCCAATGCCAATGTCTATTGCCCCGCCCCGCTTGGGGTCGGGCCAGCCCGTGCGCTTTTCTGGCCGTGTCACAAATGGCCTTTATGCCAGCTTAAGGGCCGCAGGCATGGGCATTTACCCCGCACAGCAAAGCGTAAAAGCGCTGGGCGCGCATATCGATTTTGCCGCGGACATGATGGCGGATACGCGTTTTGATGTGGTCTTGGGCAAGGGCGGGCAGCCTGAGGCCGCAGTCTTATATATTGGCGTGTCGCAGCCGGGTCGTCGCATCCAATTGGTGCCCATGTCGACGCAAGGCGAGACGCGCTGGCAA
>JBEEOY010000157.1:0-3123 GCA_041191345.1 Pseudomonadota bacterium | reverse complement strand
CTATTATAGCTGCGCTGGTTGCCACCAGAAGGGCAAGAGTGTCTGCAAAGGTCGGCACATTCGGTTGGAGAAGCTCGATGAGATCGTGCTCGAGGGAGTGGCCAACAAACTCCTTTCTCCCAAGCGCCTTGAGAAGATCCTTGGCGAACTGATTGAGCGGGCCAGTGCAAAAGACCTTGCGGTCGCCGAGCGCCGGTACAAGCTTGAGGGCGAGGTAACCAAGGTCAAAGACAAACTCAGTCGCCTTTACCTAGCCATCGAAGAAGGTGTGATCGAGCTCGATGGCGATCTTAAAGACCGTATTGAGCGACTGAAGCAGGAGCGTGATCTCGCTCTCGCATCACTTGAGCGGCTTGTGGAACAAACAACCGTTCAGAAGAACGTAACCCCTGACAAGGTGACAGCGTTCTCCAAGCTGATGCGCGAGAAGATCCGCTCAGGTGACACCCAAACACGCAAAGCGTGGCTGGGATCAGTTATCTCCAGGATCGAAGTGGATGACGACACAATCCGGGTCATTGGCGAAAAGCCAGTGCTTGCAGCAGCACTCGCCGCGCAAAACGTGCCCTCGGCGAATGTTAGTGGTTTTGTTCGTAAATGGCGCGCCCGGAACGATTCGAACGTCCGACCCTCAGATTCGTAGTCTGATGCTCTATCCAGCTGAGCTACGGGCGCGCATTGAAGAGGCGCGGTTAGTCGGCTTTTTCTAAAAGTGCAAGCCCGTTGCGACAAGGAAATGCAAAGCCTAGAAGCAATCTATGAAATTCTTGCTCCCTTTGACCTTATTCGTGATTGTCTCTGCCTGCGCCCCCAAGGGAGAATTCCCCTCGCTCGCGCATCGACCGATTGAGGCAAAGGCGGCAGATTTACTGGCTGAGCCGCAACGCCCGGCTGAACAGACCCCAGCTTCTGATCCTGCGCGCGTCGCAGCCATTGCCGCAGTGCGGCAAGCCGCGTTGGACGCAGTGCCCCGTTTTGAAGCGGCGCTGGCCCAGGCACAAAAATTAGCTGCCGCAGCCGGGCCAGCACAGAGCGAAAGCTGGATTGCTGCAGAGATTGAGCTGTCTGCCGCCGAGCGCACGCGCGAGCCCGTAAAAGCCGCGCTGGCCGATTTAGACACGACTTTGCGTCTGTTGATGCTGGACAGCCCAACAAGCCCCGATCTGGGGGCCGTGCAGCAGGCTATACGCGATATAGAGGCGATAGATGCCCGACAGGAGGCGGCGATCCAGTCCGTCGCCAGCCTACTTACCCGCCAATAGCAGCCTTATGCAGCTGCCCATTGTGCACATAATGGGCGACAGCCATTTGGTTCATCATGGCCCAGCTTTCGTCCAGCTGACGCATCAGTCGCGCCGGGCGGCCACCCCACATTTGAAAGCTTTCAATCCGCTTGCCGGGCGTCAACATGGCGCCTGCAGCCAGCATCGAATTATCTTCGAGCACGCAGCCATCCATAACGATTGAGCCCAAGCCCACTAAGGCATTGCGGCCAATGGTGCAGCCATGGAGCATCGCCATATGGCCAATCAATGCGCCCTCTTCGATAATCGTCGGCGTGCCTTTCATGCCACCCTTATCCGAATCGCAATGAATGACTGTGCCATCCTGCACGTTCGAGCGCGCACCAACGCGAATGGCATTTACATCGCCACGCAGCACGCAATTATACCAGATGCTTGCCTCTGGGCCAATTTCCACATCCCCAATGATGCGGCACCCCGGCGCAATATAGGCAGAAGGGTCAATACGCGGCGTGTGGCCGTTGAGCGTGATGATGGAAACGTCTTGCATGGCGCTGTCATGACGCAAGCCGGGCGCGGGATCAACCAACTCTATGCCGGGTGCGCGGCTGACCAAATGGCGCGATCCACGCTATAGGCAATATGCGGCCTTAGGGGGCTGTCTGCGGGCACATTGGGATGATCAAAGCCAAGCTCCGGGTGGCGGGCCATGCCCAGACGCTCCATCAGGCCCCAGCTGCGATCATTATTCTCAACAGTAATCGCCCAGACGCTCTCATCCGACAGATGGTGGAAGGCCCAGTCAATCGCAGCAGATGCCGCTTCATGGGCATAGCCTTGGCCCCACATATCAAAGGCAAAGCGCCAGCCCACTTCGACTTGCCCGGCAATGGGCGTGCCCTGTGCGCCACGGATAAGCCCACACCAGCCAATTAATCGACCATCTTCCTTGCGCTCCGCTGCCCAGAAGCAATGACCAAGCTGGTCCTGCATCTCTTGCATCCGCACGATCAGCGCATCGACATCGTCCAGCGTCATCAGCGGCCCCAAAAACCGCATCACGCGTGGGTCTGTGTTAATGGCATGAAAGGCAATGCGGTCCGCCGTGCGCCACGCACGCAGGACAAGCCGGTCCGTCTCGAGGCGGAACTCAGCCATTGAGGAGGCGTGCCGCATGAAGCGCATGATAGGTGAGCACGCCCGAACAGCCCGCCCGTTTAAACGCCAGCAGCGTTTCCAGAACCAGCTTGTCCCTGTCACCCGCGCCGGCGGCAACGGCGGCCTCAATCATCGCATATTCGCCCGACACCTGATAGGCGAAGACAGGCACTTCAAAGGCCTGCTTCACACGGCAGATAATGTCGAGATAGGGCAGGCCCGGCTTGACCATCACACTGTCTGCACCCTCTTCCAAATCGAGCGCAACTTCCCGCAGCGCCTCTTCGGCATTGGCCGGGTCCATTTGATAGGTCTTTTTATCGCCTTGCAGCAGCCCGGCAGCCCCCACAGCATCGCGGAACGGTCCGTAAAAGGCGCTCGCATATTTGGCGGCGTAAGACATGATCTGGACATTGGGGAAAGCCTCTTCCTCCAATGCCGCACGAATGGCGCCAATGCGGCCATCCATCATATCCGACGGCGCAATAATATCTGCCCCGGCGCGGGCTTGGTTCAGCGATTGGCCGACCAGCACCTCAACTGTGGCATCATTGAGCACATAGCCTTTGTCATCAATCAGCCCGTCATGGCCATGCGCGGTATAGGGGTCGAGCGCGACATCCGTCAGCACGCCAATATCAGGCACGGCATCCTTAATGGCGCGCGTTGCACGGCACATCAAATTGTCCGGGTTCAGCGCTTCACGTCCATCATCGGTGCG
>JBEEOY010000156.1:0-24873 GCA_041191345.1 Pseudomonadota bacterium | reverse complement strand
AATTGCGCGATCAATGTTTGATCGCCATCCCCAAGGCTGCTCATCCCCCAGCATCCTCTCCAATGCTGTCGCGTTATTTTATTACGCGACTTGATGATCTGGAGACTGATCCACAAATTCCGTTACGTCAATGCATAATATTATCAATCAAAGTCTTAGCCCATAGCGCGCGCAACAACTGGCGCATGACGGATCCATGCTTTACGCCTTTGGGATGCTTCCACAAAAGCCGCGCATAAAAGGGGAGAGCTAGGATGAAAATTTATCGCACGCCTGAGGCGCGCTTCAGCCATTTGCCGGATTGGCCCTATGCGCCGTGCTATCACCAAATCACAGCTCAGCTGCGGCTGCATTATGTGGATGAAGGGCCCAAAGACGCCCCTGTTATCTTGATGATGCATGGCGAGCCGACTTGGGGCTATCTCTACCGCCACATGATTGGCCCAATGGTTGCCGCTGGCTATCGCGTTGTTGTGCCTGATCTGATTGGCTTTGGCCGGTCGGACAAGCCTGTGGACCATGTTGTCTTTACCTATGCCCAACATGTCGCGTGGATGCGGCATTGGCTGGAAGCGCTGGACCTGAAAAACATCACGCTCGCCTGCCAAGATTGGGGGTCCTTAATTGGCCTGAGGTTGGCCGCTGAACTGCCAGATCGCTTTGCCGCTATTGTTCTGTCCAATGGCGGGCTGCCCGCAGGCAATGTTGATGCCCGGGCCTTTCGTATCTGGCGGGCCTTTTCCCGCTATAGCCCCCTTTTCCCAATCGCGCGGATCATTCAAGCAGGCACCAAGCGGCGCTTTTCGCCCGCAGAATTTGCCGCTTATGATGCGCCCTTTCCAACGCGTGCGTCTAAAGCTGCAGCGCGCATCTTCCCCAGCCTTGTGCCCGTGGAAAATACCAACCCCGCCGTGCCTGACCAATTGGCCGCATGGACCGTTTTTGAAGCATGGAACAAGCCCTTTCTCTGTGCCTTTAGCGATGGCGATCCGATTACGCGGGGCGGGGATGCCCAGTTTCTCGAGCGTGTGCCGGGGACCAAAGGTCTGGCACATCGCACGCTAAAAGGCGGACATTTTATTCAAGAGGATGATCCAAAGGGCTTTGTGGACGCTTTGTTGGCAGTGGCCCCAAAGGCAAAGGCGCAGGCAAAATCTAAGGCTGCGACAAAGCCCAAAACGGCAGCCAAACTGGCGACAAAACCAAAGGCAAAGCCCAAGGCTTAGCGCGCGGCGTGGCGCGCCTCGGCTTGGGCTTGCGCTGCGCGCAACAGCATGAGGAGATCATCGGGATGCACATCGATAATCTCGTCATAATTGACCAGCGCGGCGCGGATATCATCCACTGTAACTTCCCGGCTCGCGCGGGGCGGGGTGGGGACGGCGCGGTGCGGATAGCTATGGCCCGTTGCTTTATGAAAGAGCCAGGCCAGCCCAATTAAAATGGCGCTGTTCAACGCCACGGGCATAAGCGCATAATGCCAGCCCGCCGCGTGAATCGCTGTCCCGCCAATCACGCCGGTTAGCGCAACGGCACCCCCGGGCGGATGCAGGCAGCGCAGCAAGGCCATCGCGCCCAAGGCCACAGCAACGGCAAGCCCGGCCGCAAAATCGGGATCAGGCACCCAATGAAACATCACAATCCCAACCAATGCCGAGACAATATTGCCGCCAATTACTGGCCAAGGCTGGGCCAAAGGGCTGGCGGGTAAGGCAAAGACAAGAACTGCCGAAGCCCCGATAGGGGCAATAAGAAAGGGCAAGCTATCCGGCGCATCCCCCAGCCATATGCGACAGATAAGGCTGGTCGCACCAATGGCGAACAAGGCGCCCAACATGGCACGTAGCCAGCCAAATGCGGGGGCTGGCGCAAATTGCATGGGCAGTTGCATCTTCATGACCGCGGCTGACTTTGCAGAAATCTAAATCTACGGCAATGCCTTGCCCCATCTTAGCTGGCCAAGCATCGCATGGCCTGCCATGTGTGCGCTCATGGCGAAGGCGCACAACACCGGCCTAAAGGGCTTTTTCAGGCGGCTGGGCCCTGGATTGGTGACCGGCGCTGCCGATGATGATCCCTCTGGCATTGGCACTCACAGCCAAGTTGGCGCACAATTCGGCTATGGGTTGGCGTGGACCTTTGTCCTCAGCTTTCCACTCATGGTGATCATTCAAGAAGTGGCGGCCCAAATTGGCCGGGTCACGGGTCGGGGCATTGCTGCCAATGTGCGTCGCCACTATCCCCGGGCGCTGTTATTCTTGATTGTGGCGCTGTTGATGATTGCCAATATCATCAATCTGGGCGCAGATCTCAGCGCCATGGGTGCCGCCGTGCAATTGCTGATCGGCGGCCCGGCAGCACTCTACACACTTGGTTTTGGGGTGCTGTGCGTCGTGCTGGAAGTTATCCTGCCCTATGCGCGCTATGCCGGCATCCTCAAATGGACCACCTTGTCACTCTTTACCTATGTCGCAGTTGTGCTGGTGAGCCATGTCCCCTGGCAAGAAGCTCTCACAGCCCTTGTGGTCCCCGATATCGAATGGACACCTGCTTATATGACGGCGCTGGTCGCCATTTTGGGCACCACAATTAGCCCCTATCTCTTTTTCTGGCAGGCCGCGCAGGAGATTGAGGAGCAGCACCGCCACCACGCCAAGCCCCTTTATGCCACGCCCACAAAAGCTAAAGGTGAGTTGCGGCGCATCCGCATTGATACGCTAACAGGCATGGCCTTTAGCACCATCATTGCGCTTGCCATTGTCTATGCTGCTGCCGCCACGCTCCACGCCCATGGCATTCGCGACATTCAAACATCCGCCCAAGCCGCAGAGGCCCTTCGGCCGATTGCCGGCGACATGGCCTTTGCGCTGTTTGCGCTGGGCATTATTGGCACCGGCCTGCTTGCCGTGCCCGTCCTGGCAGGCTCAGCTGCTTATGCCATTACAGAAATGTTGGGCCGCACTGGCAGCCTTGCCGCCCGCCCCCTTAAGGCCAAGCTGTTTTATGGCGCAATTGCTGCCACAACATTGGCGGGTGGGCTCATTAACTTTGCGGGGATTGATCCAGCCCGGGCGCTCTATTGGGCCGCGGTTGTCAATGGTGTTCTCGCCGCGCCGCTCATGGCTGTGATGATGCTCATTGTCCGCAACAAAAAAGCGATGGGGGATTTGGTTCTCCCCCATCGCGCGACCCTATTGGGCTGGATGGCGACCGCAGTGATGGCCACTGCGACCGGGTTATTCTTTTGGTTTCAGGTCTTTGCTGGCTGATCAGGCAGCAAGCGCCTGATCTTGCACAGCAGGCAAGCGGATCAGATAATCAAAGGCCGAGAGGGCGACCTTAGAGCCTTCCCCCATCGCAATGATAATTTGCTTATAGGGTGCCGTCGTGACATCGCCCGCCGCAAAGACACCGGGGACACTGGTCGCGCCCTTGGCATCCACTTCAATTTCGCCGCGCGGGCTCAGGGCCAGCGTGTCCTTCAGCCATTCGCTGTTGGGGACAAGGCCGATTTGGACAAAAATGCCCTCGAGTGGCAGCTGCACGATCTGATCGTTGGTCCGGTCCTTATAGCTCAGACCCGTTACCTTTTCGCCATCGCCATGGACTTGCGTTGTCAGCGCTGAGACAATCACACGAACATTGGGCAGGCTGTTGAGCTTGGCTTGCAGCACGGCATCAGCACGCAGCTGGCTGTCAAATTCAATCAGCGTTACCTCAGCGACAATCCCAGCCAAATCAATTGCTGCTTCTACGCCAGAGTTGCCGCCGCCAATCACGGCCACGCGCTTGCCCTTGAACAAGGGGCCATCGCAATGTGGGCAATAGGCCACGCCCTTGTTGCGATATTCATCTTCGCCCGGCACGTTCATCTGCCGCCAGCGCGCACCCGTGGAGAGAATGATTGTCTTGGCCTTCAGGCTGGCACCATTGGCGAGCACAATTTCATGCAGCCCGCCTTCCGTCTTGGCGGGCACTAGCTTGTCCGCACGCTGCAGGTTCATGACATCAACGTCATACTCCTTCACATGCTGTTCCAATTGGGTGACGAGCTTTGGCCCTTCCGTGTGCGAGACAGAAATGAAGTTTTCGATGCCCATGGTATCAAGAACCTGTCCGCCGAAACGCTCTGCAGCAATGCCCGTCCGAATGCCCTTGCGCGCGGCGTAGATTGCTGCTGCCGCGCCAGCCGGGCCACCGCCCACAATCAGGACATCAAAGGCGTCCTTGCCCTTAATTTTCTCAGCCGCGCGGGCTTCTGCGCCGCTATCCAGCTTGGCAACAATTTGCTCCAGCTCCATCCGGCCTTGGCCAAAGACCTCGCCATTGAGGAACACCATGGGCACGGCCATGACCTTGCGGTCCGTAACTTCATCTTGGAACAGCGCGCCATCAATCGCGACATGTTTGATGCGCGGGTTCAAAACGCTCATCAGATTCAACGCCTGCACCACATCAGGGCAGTTTTGGCACGAGAGCGAGAAATAGGTTTCAAAGACATAGTCGCCATCAAGCGATTTGACTTGGTCAATCAGGTCCTGCGCTGCCTTAGACGGATGGCCGCCCACTTGCAGCAGTGCCAGCACCAGTGACGTAAATTCATGCCCCATGGGGATGCCCGCAAAGCGCACGCCAGTGTCAGTTCCCGTGCGGCGGATCAACATGCTCGGGCGACGGGAATCGTCGTCGGCACGGATCACACTGACCTTGTCGGACAGGCTGGCGATATCATCCGCCAGCGTTGCCAGCTCATGCGACTTGGCACCGTCATCGAGCGACAGCACCAGCTCCACTGGCATCGTGATATTGGCCATATAGGCCGAAAGCTGTTGCTTCAAAGTTGCGTCGAGCATGGTCAAAATTCCGTTTTAGGGGGGTTGGGGCCGGCACGCATGCCGGCCCCAACTGGGCCTCGCCGAAGTGAGGGGGGAGAGGGGTGGCGAGGCCCTTGGGTTTGGTTAGATTTTGCCGACGAGGTCAAGCGAAGGCGCCAATGTCTTTTCGCCTTCTTCCCACTTGGCCGGGCACACTTCACCCGGGTGCGCGGCTACATATTGGGCAGCCTTGATCTTGCGGACCAGTTCTGCCGCGTTACGGCCAACGCCTTCCGAAGTGATTTCCATCACTTGGATGATGCCCTGCGGATCGACAACAAAGGTGCCACGATCAGCCAAGCCAACGCCCGGACGCATCACGTCGAAATTGTTGGTTACAACGCCCGACGGATCGCCGATCATTGTGTAGCGGATCTTGCCAATAGCGGGCGACGTATCAGCCCATGCCTTGTGGCTGAAATGCGTGTCAGTCGACACGGCATAGATTTCCACGCCAAGCTTTTGGAACTCAGCATAATTATCCGCCAGATCTTCCAACTCAGTCGGGCACACAAAGGTGAAGTCCGCCGGGTAGAAGAAGAAGACCGACCATTTGCCCTTCACGTCTGCATCCGTGACGGTGATGAACTTGCCTTCCTTATAGGCTTGAGCCGAAAACGGCTTAATTTCGGTGTTGATGATCGCCATCGCTTTTTCCTTTTTTCATTGTTGAATGGGAAAGGCTGACTGCCTGTCTTAGCCTCTCTACCCAAAACCGGGCTGAACAGCCAATTGGATTGTCTGGTTTCATTAATCGACAAAATCGATCACTGGGCAAATGATAATCGAGTGAGCTTCGCTCAAAACGAGGCCCCAGCACCTGCATTACAGGCGGCAAAATACGCGGCCAACGTGGCGGCTCCTAGCTTAGGCCAGATGACCATTTATTCCCACCAACATGTCTTTTTTATCATTCTTCATGGACAGCGTGATTGAGAGAGCTAGAGCAGGCGTCAGCCAGTTTCGGCACGGGAGCGAAGATGAATACGCGCATTTTGCCCACACAAGGCATTCACAATTTTCGTGATTTCGGGGGCTATGCCTCAGCGCTGGGTGGCCATGTTCAAACGGCCCGATTATTCCGGTCAGGCCAGCATTGTGATGCCACTGCAGCAGATTTAGACCAAGTGCATCAGCTTGGCCTTGCTTGCATCATTGATTTGCGCAGTGATTCAGAACGGGCGCTCTACCCCTGCGCCCGGCACCCCAACCACCAGGCAGAAACCGTCTTCACGCCGGGCAATAGCCTGGGCCTGCAATCGCATGTGGATGCGGGCCAAGGTGTTCGCACCGCACAAGACGCGCACCAGGCAATGGTAGAGCTATATCGCCATATGCCCTTTCGCCCGGTCCTAACGCAAACATTGCGGGCATATTTTCAGCGCTTGTCAGAAACGCAAGGGCCCAGCCTCGTCCATTGCCTTGCCGGCAAAGATCGAACTGGCCTGGCCGTTGCATTGGTCCAGCATCAATTGGGCGTCCACCCCGATGATATTCGCGCAGATTATCTGCTGACCAATGACGCAGGCGACCGCGAAGCGCGCATTGCCGCTGGCGCAGAAGCCGTGCGGGCTAATTTTGGTGCGGATATGGACGATGCAGCTGTGCGCACGCTTATGTCTGTCCATCCCGAATATCTGGACACCGCTTTTGCCGCACTGGGCGACGTTGATGCCTATTGCCGCGAGACCCTTGGCCTGACTGCCGCTGCGCGCGAAACGATGCGCGCGGCCCTGTTGGCCTGAGGCATTCCAAGGACATAAGAAGTTCCTAACATGGGTCTAGTTTGAACGATTCTGGATGGAAGCGAACAAGAAGCTGCGCCTATCTGGTGCACATGACGCAGAAAATACTGCTCGTTGAAGACGATGCGACAACAGCCGAGTTCATCATCAAGGGCCTGAGCGAACAGGGCTTGGCGGTGGATCATGCCAAAAACGGCCGAGACGGCCTCTTTCATGCAACGGATGGCAGCTATGATGCCATTATTCTCGATCGCATGTTGCCCAGCATGGATGGCATGGCCGTGCTGCACGCCATTCGCGCGGCAGGCATTGCCACGCCCATCCTTATCCTCTCGGCCCGCGGGGCTGTAGAAGATCGGATTGCGGGGCTGACTGCAGGATCAGATGATTATCTGACCAAGCCTTTTGCCTTTGCTGAACTGCTGGCTCGGCTTCGCCTCTTGATGAAGCGCGCCGCAGGACCGGCCAGTAGCGTTGAAACTATATTGGCCTGTGAGGATTTAGAGATGGACTTGCTGGCCCGCCGGGTGAAACGCAGCGGCCGACCCGTTGATCTGCAACCCCGCGAATTCCGCTTGCTGGAATATCTTATGCGGCACAAGGAACAAGTCGTGACGCGCACCATGTTGCTGGAAGGCGTGTGGGATTATCATTTTGATCCGGGCACAAACGTGATTGACGTTCATGTCAGCCGACTGCGCAAGAAAATTGACACCCAAAGCGATGCGACGTTGATCCACACCGTCCGCGGGGCAGGGTATCGGCTTGGTGCTGGGGAATAAGCCCAAGGCTCTGGCAAAGTTTTGGCGGTCATCCACCACGCGCTTCATTTTGCTAGTCTTTGGCATTGAGCTTATTCTGGCCGCCAGCATCACGCTTACGCTGCGCGGCCTGACGCGGGCAGAATTGCAAACTGATGCCAGAGCATATGCCGCGCGCATGGCACAAGATATTGGCCGGGCCTATCGCACGGGAAATCAACAGGCGACACAAGAAGCCATTTTTATGCGGCTTGTCTTTTCTGAAGGGCGCACCGCCATTGCTTTGTTGGCGGATAAAAAAGGCATGGCTCTGGCTGGCAATTTAGATCGCTGGCCCATGGGGCTTCAAGCCGGCTGGAACGAAATCCATCTATCGCGCCCGGGCAAGAAAGAGACAGAGCATATTGGGGTTTTGGTCACGCCGCTTCCCCAAGGGGCCAAGCTTCTGACCGGGCAAATCCTAGAGGCAGATAAACGCCTTTCAGCCATTTTGGATCGCGCAACTGGCACAGCCCTTATTTTTGCCTTGCCTCTTGCACTTTTGGCTGCCCTGGCGGCCGTGCGGATCATTAACGCGCGCGTCGATGATATTGCAGAGACGGCCAATGCTGTGCGTGCTGGGCATTTGTCAAAGCGCGTTGGGTTAGATGGAAGCGGGGATACATTTGACCGGCTTGGCGCCACGCTCAATGCCATGCTTGACCGGATTGAAGCCCTGATTTCGGAACTGCGAATTGTAACAGACGGGCTGGCGCATGATTTGCGATCCCCCTTAACGCGTTTGAAAGCGCGGCTCGACCAAGCTGCCAAAGCCGAGGATACGGGCCGGCTCCACAGCGCTGTTGCCGAAGCTGATCATGAGGCAGACCGGCTGCTTGATATGCTCACCACTGCACTGCAAATCAGCCGGGCAGAGGCCGGAATTGGACGAGACCATTTCGCCCCGCTGCACCTAAATGCTTTGGTTGACGACCTAGCAGAGCTTTACGGACCATTGGCTGAAGACAGGGGGTTTGACTTACTGGTGACAGCAAACCCCTGCCCTGCCATTGACGGCCACCGGGAACTTCTGAGCCAAGCCATCAGCAATCTTATTGATAATGCCCTGAAATATGGCGCAAGCCCATTATGTCTGACCACCGGCGCAACTGACACGAGCTGTTGGCTGTGTGTTGAGGATCATGGGCCGGGCATTGCCCCAGATGCCCATGCTGAAGCGCTGCGGCGCTTTGGCCGGCTTGATCCTGCCCGCACGGGCTTTGGCGCGGGGCTTGGGCTCTCGCTTGTCGCGGCCGTTGCACGCCTGCATGGCGGGCACCTAAGCTTAAGCGATGCAGGCCCCGGACTGGCCGTCCGGCTGGTGCTGCCTCGACCTGCGACAGATCAGGGCTTCTCAACTGCGGCAATCTGACGCAAAGAACAGCAAAGATTGACCAAGGGATCAGGCAGATGGGCCGCAAATATTTCGGAACCGATGGCATCCGGGGCCGCACCAACGCCTCTGCCATGACCGCAGAGATGGCAATGAAAGTGGGTATGGCCGCAGGCGCCCATTTTGTGCGCGGCGACCACCGCCACCGCGTGGTGATTGGCAAAGATACGCGCCTCTCGGGCTATATGCTTGAAAATGCCTTGGTCGCCGGCTTTACCTCCGTTGGCATGGATGTGGTGCAAGTCGGCCCTATGCCAACGCCCGCAGTTGCTATGCTCACCCGATCAATGCGGGCGGATTTGGGCGTCATGATTTCCGCCAGCCATAACCCTTATGAAGATAATGGCATTAAGCTCTTTGGCCCAGACGGCTATAAATTGTCTGATGCGGATGAGCTGTCCATTGAAGCGCTTATTGATAGCCTGCCCAATCTGGCTCAGCCCAACCGCATTGGCCGCGCGCGGCGCGTGGAAGATGCGCGGGGCCGCTATATCCATTTTGCCAAGGCCTGTTTCCCCGAAGAGCTGCGGCTTGATGGCCTGAAAATCGTGATCGATTGCGCGCATGGCGCCGCCTATAATGTGGCCCCGGCGGCCTTGTGGGAATTGGGGGCAGACATCATCCCCCTAGGGGTCAACCCCGATGGCACGAACATCAACGCCGCCTGTGGGTCCACCGCGCCGCAATTGTTGCAAGAAACTGTTGTGGCGAGTGGCGCCGATATTGGCGTTGCGCTGGATGGCGATGCCGACCGACTGATTGTGATCGATGAGCAAGGCCGGATTGTCGATGGCGACCAAATTATGGCGTTAATTGGGGCAAGCTGGGCACAGCGTGGCGCGCTGAAAGGCGGCGGCGTGGTCGCAACTGTGATGTCCAATCTGGGGCTTGAACGCTTTTTGCAAGGACAAGGACTGACGCTGGAGCGGACCAAAGTGGGTGACCGCTATGTGCTTGAGCGGATGCGTACGGGCGGCTTTAATGTGGGGGGCGAACAATCAGGCCATATGATCCTATCGGACTATGGCACAACAGGTGATGGGCTGGTGGCCGCGCTGCAATTGTTGGCAGAACTGGTCCGCCAAGATCGGCCCGCAAGCGAGGTGCTGCACCTGTTTGAACCCGTGCCGCAACTGTTGAAAAATGTCCGCTTTGCAGGGGGTGCCCCGCTTGAGGATGACAGCGTAAAAGCCGTGATTGCGCGAGCCGAGGCAGAGCTTATGGGCAAAGGCCGGCTCGTCATTCGTCCGTCTGGCACGGAGCCTGTGATCCGCGTGATGGCCGAAGGTGATGACGCCGCACAGGTCGAAACGCTGGTGGATGCAATTTGTGATGCTGTGAAGAAAGCCGCCGCCTGATGTTGGAGATGCGGCCTGATTGTGAACAATGCGGGACTGATCTGCCCGCGCATGTTGGCGGGGCATTCATTTGTTCCTTTGAGTGTACCTTTTGCGCCGATTGTGCCGAGGCGTTGGATGAACGCTGCCCCAATTGCGGGGGAGAATTGCTCGACAGGCCAACCCGCGCCAAGCCGCTGCTGGAAAAATATCCAGCTTCGACGGACCGGCGCTTTAAACGATGACGGCACGGCTCCTGATTATTGCTGGGTCGGATAGCGGCGGTGGCGCTGGCATTCAGGCTGATATCAAAACTGTGACCATGTTGGGCGGCCATGCAATGACCGCGATTACAGCAATTACCGCGCAAAACACGCTGGGTGTCACAGCGGTCCACCCCGTGCCCACTGATATGGTGATTGCGCAAATTGATGCTGTGGCAAGCGACATTGGTGTGGATGCAATAAAGATTGGCATGATTGGTTCGGCTGAAACTGCCGCCCGCGTGGCAGACCGGATCAGCCAAATTGGCGCGCCCATTGTGTTTGATCCCGTGATGGTTGCCACCAGTGGCGCAGCGCTGGCCGATGCGGATACCATTGCCGCTTTTGCCCGGCTGATGGAGATGGCGACGCTGACCACACCCAATTTGCCTGAATTGGCAGCATTGGGCGGTGAGGCAGAGGCAGTGCGCCTTGCCGGACATGTGCTGGTGAAGGGCGGCCATGCCGAAGGCGAAATCCTGATTGACCGGCTGGTGGACCGCACAGGCGAGGTCATGCGCTGGGAAGACGCGCGGATTGAAACGGCCCATACGCACGGCACAGGCTGCACGCTGGCCAGCGCAATTGCCACTGGCCTGGGCCAAGGCCTAACGCTCGAAGACGCAATTGGCCGCGCCCGCCAATTTGTGCGGGCCGCCTTGCTGGCAGCACCGGGCTTTGGTGGCGGCCATGGCCCAATGGGGCATCAGGCGGTCCACGGCTTTGCCCTATGCTGATTGCCGGTGTGGATGAGGCAGGGCGCGGGCCATTGGCCGGCCCAGTGGTCGCCGCCGCTGTCATTTTATGCGACGCAGGCATTGCCGGGCTGGATGATAGCAAGAAGCTGTCTGCCAAACGCCGCGCCGCGCTGGAGACACAAATTTTGGCGCACTGCCATGTGGGCATTGGCATTGCCTCCGTCGAAGAGATTGACCAGATTAATATTTTGCAGGCGACATTCCTCGCCATGACGCGCGCGGTGGAGGCGCTGTGCGCCAAAGGGGCAGAACCGGCCCGCATTTTGGTAGATGGCAATCATCTGCCCCGCTGGCGCTGGGCGGCCGAGGCCGTGATTGGCGGCGATGCCCTGCACCCCTGCATTTCAGCAGCGAGCATTATCGCAAAGGAATATCGCGATCGGCTAATGATTGAAGCTGACCGCGCCCATCCCGGCTATGGCTGGGCCTCGAATAAGGGCTATGGGTCTGCAACCCATATGGCCGCGTTGCGCAAATTGGGGCCGACACCGCTCCATCGGCGCTCTTTTGCCCCTGTCGCACAACATTTTTTGGACGTGTGAGTCCTTGAGGCCACACCACTAGGGCTAGAGCCCCTGTGGATAACTTTATGCCATATATCGTGGCGGACTCGTTTCGTTCCCCCTCTTATGACAGTGGAATGACGCTTTTCTGCGGCCTTCATGGGCTTGACGCAGGACTCCCAATGACTCACCACGGGGGTTCTTGTGCAAAAAAGGAGTGTCACATGGGCGTGTTGGAAAAGGTTCGGAAGGCCGAAACAAAGGCCGTAGCCCTACCGCTCGACCAGATTTTGATCGGGGATTGCATTGCCGCAATGCGCGCATTGCCCGATGCCTGTGTGGACATGGTTTTTGCTGATCCGCCCTATAATTTGCAACTGGGCGGTGACTTGTTTCGTCCCGAAGGCGGCCGTGTGGATGCCGTGGACAATGAATGGGACAAGTTTGACAGCCTGAAAACATATGATGAGTTTTCAAGGGCGTGGCTGTCGGAAGCCCACCGCATTTTGAAGCCCAATGGCACTTTGTGGGTGATTGGCAGCTATCACAACATCTTCCGCGTTGGCTCTGTCTTGCAAGATGAAGGCTTTTGGATCCTGAACGACATCATCTGGCGCAAAGTGAACCCAATGCCCAATTTTAAGGGCACGCGCTTTACCAACGCGCATGAGACGCTGATCTGGGCCTCGAAGGGCGAGAACGCGAAATATACGTTTAATTATCGCGCCATGAAGACGCTGAATGATGAATTGCAGATGCGCTCTGACTGGTCCTTCCCAATTTGTTCGGGCCAAGAACGCATTAAGAAAAATGGCACCAAGGCGCACCCAACGCAAAAGCCCGAAGCTCTGCTCTACCGCATTCTCCTGGCCTGCACCAAGCCAGGTGATATTGTGCTCGACCCGTTCTTTGGCACAGGCACAACGGGTGCGGTGGCCAAGCGGCTGGGCCGCCACTTCATTGGGCTAGAGCGCGAACTGGATTATGTCGACGTGGCGCAAGAACGCATTGCCGCCGCGTTGCCGCTGGATGAATCGGCTCTGAAAACAATGCAGGCTGATACGGCGGCGCCCCGCGTTGCCTTTGGCACGCTGGTGGAAACAGGCTATATTACGCCGGGCACCAAAGTGTGTGACGTCAAGCGCCGCTGGATTGCCACCGTGCGCGCTGATGGCTCGCTCATTGCAGATGCGGACACAGGCTCCATTCATAAATTGGGGGCCACGCTGCAAGGTGCCCCAAGCTGCAATGGCTGGACCTTCTGGCATTATGAAACGCCTGATGGCCTCAAGCCCATTGACGCGCTGCGCCAAACCTATTTGCTTGCCACCCAGCCCTAATGGTGTCTCGGCCGACCATCTCGGCACAGCTCTACGCGCGGCCCACCGCATTTGTTGACGCGCCTTTTGGCTATGATGGCCAATGTGAACGGCTGGCAGGCGGGCTGCAATTTTTTGCAGCATGGGAAGTGATTGCCAAAGAAGCTGGCAAGCGAACGGGCCAATGGCTCATCCCCGTGGCGCAGATGGCGGACTGGTGCACCACTCTGCCAGTGGATCAGGCAACGCGCCTTTTGGCGATGTGCGCAGCTGCCACCAGCCCGCGTCCAGCCCTGACTCTTGGCGACCAAAAGCTATCACTTGAAACTCCGCAAGTGATGGGGATTTTAAACCTGACGCCGGACAGTTTTTCTGGCGGCAATAGCAATTTGGGCGATGCCGAGACTTGCGCAACCCAAGCCCGACAGATGGCCGCACAAGGCGCTGCACTTATTGATCTGGGCGGTGAATCCACCCGCCCCGGGGCAGATATTATTTGGGAGGGCGATGAACTCAACCGCGTTCTGCCCGTGGTTGAATCGCTGGGTGACAGCGGCCTCATACTCTCGCTCGACACGCGCAAAGCGGCTGTTATGCAGGCTGGCTTGGCAGCGGGTGTCCATATCATCAATGATGTCTCGGCCCTGTTATATGATGATCGCGCTTTAGATGTGGTCAGCGCGAGCACCTGCCCGATTGTGCTGATGCATTTTCCGGGCAGCCCGCAAGATCCGCATAGCCATGATCACTATTTAGACCCGCTGACCGATGTTTATGATTGGCTGGAATCGCGGATTGCCGCTGTGGTGGCCGCTGGCGTGGATAAGAGCCGGATCATCGCCGACCCGGGCATTGGTTTTGGCAAACGCCACGTCGCCCATAATTTGCAGATTATGAACGGTCTGGCGCTGTTCCATGGCTTGGGCGTGCCGCTGTTGCTGGGAGCCAGCCGAAAGCGCCTTATTGGGGCCTTGTCCAATGAGGCACCCGCAGATCAGCGCTTGGGCGGATCGCTTGCGCTGGCATTGAAAGCAGCCGAACAGGGCGCGCAGATCATCCGCGTGCATGATGTGTTTGAAACTGCACAAGCGCTCAAAGTCTGGCGTGGTGGGCGCGATACGGCTTTGACATTGATCTGAGTGCTGAACCTGACCCAAGGTCTCTCTCGCCTTTTGCGCCTGACATGATAGACCAAGCTAGAAAAAGAGGAGAGCGGCAATGATTGCACGTCTGATGGCCAGCTATGTGCTCACAGGTCTGGCCTTTGCGTTGATCGACAGTGTCTGGCTGCGCACCATGTACACCCGGCTTTACCAACCTGAAGTTGGGGAAATGTTGGGCGGCCTTCGGCTAGGCCCCGCCATTGCCTTTTACCTCATTTATATTGCGGGCATTTTGTGGTTTGCCGTGGGCCCGGCGCTGGAAAATGGCCGCTGGCAAACTGCGCTGGTGCAAGGCGCGATCCTCGGCTTTTTATGCTATGCCACTTATGATCTGACCAATTTTGCAACGCTGAAAGTCTGGAGCTTGAAGGTCACGCTGCTGGATATTCTCTGGGGCACGGTGCTGACTGGAAGCGCAGCTTTGGCAGGCTGGGCCGCAACCAATGCCCTGTTTCCAAAAGCATAGCTTTAAGCGACTTCGCTAATCCCAAGATCACTTAGCTTGCGGTAGAGCGTTGATCGGCCAATGCCCAAGCGGCGGGCCACTTCCGTCATGCGGCCGCGATAATGGCCAATTGCCAGCCGGATGATATCTGCCTCAATGTCATCCAACGGACGCATATTTCCATCTGGCAGATACAGCGTCACGCCAGCCTGTTGGTGGTGAACAAGGCCAGAGTCATGCGGGCGAAGACTGCTGCTGTGGCTGGCAATATGGGGGAAGTCCGCTGCGGTTAACGCATCCCCCTCACACAGCACAGCCGCGCGAAACAATACATTTTGCAGCTGGCGGACATTGCCCGGCCAGGCATAGCTGGCCAGCACGGCCAAGGCTGCATCCGTAATGCCCAACTCTCTCAAGCCCGGCTGGCGTGTGATGCGGGCCAGCAAATGGCGGGACAGATCCGGAATATCCGCCAGCCTATGCCGCAAGGGCGGCAAGGTGCATTGGACAGCGGCGAGCCGCGTGTAGAGATCTCCATCAAATTGTCCGGCATCAACCGCATCCTGCAAGCGACCACTGGCCGCCGCAATAATCCGCACATCCGCCGCAACGGGCAGGCGCGCGCCCAAAGGCCGAATATGCCCGGTTGTTAGATAAATGAGCAGAGCGGCCTGCCCCTCCGCGCTCAGACTATGAATATCATCAAGAAACAATGTGCCGCCGTCACTGGCTGCAATTTTGCCAATATGCCTCGCAAAGGCCCCGGGAAAGGCGCCTTTCTCATGCCCAAAAAGGTGCGACACAATGATGTTGGCCGGAATAGCAGCGCAATTGACATGAAGGATGGGCCGTTTGACGCGGGGCGAGGCCCCGTGAATGGCCTCTGCCAGCATTTCTTTGCCAACCCCCGGCTCCCCTTCAATCAGCACCGGCAGGCGCGCCCGCGCCGCCTTTGCAGCAATGGCCATCGCCGCCCGGAAATCGGGTGTGGACCCAACAATTTCATCAAACCGCAGAGGCGCGGAGAGCTTTTCCGTCAAAGGCCGCAATTCGCCCGAGGCGAGGCTATCGCCCGCCGCTGCCTCTAGAGCAGCCAAAAGCCGCTCTGGCGCTACGGGTTTGACGAGAAAATCCGTTGCCCCCGCGCGCATCGCCGCAACTGCCGTGCCGACATCGCTGACGGCAGTCAGCATCAAAATGGGAAGCTGGTGGCGCCGAGCCTTAATTTCACGGATGAGCGCCATGGCTTCCTCATCCGACATGGCATGATCCAGCAGCACAGCATCCAGCATCATGCCATCGCGCGTCCCCAGCATGGCAATGGCTGTTTCAGAATCCGCAGCAAAAATTGTCCGCCAGCCTGCACGCGCGGCAAGGGCCGACACCAGCCGTTGCTGGGCGGGTTCATCATCAATAAGCATGACCAGACGCATGCCGGTTGGCGTCATAAAACTTCCCTCAACCCGCCACTTCAAGGGATGTGGTACCATCCAAGGGTAAAGACCGGCTTAACTTCATTTTCTGGCATTACCCCCGTGTTTGCGAATGGAGGCTTGAGCCGGGGCCACTCGCTCGGTAAAGCCAATGCAGATTTAGTCACAGGAGCAGAGGCCAAATGGCAAAGAAGAATGACATGAAGGCGCACACCGAAACTTATGAGGGCGTCATGTCTTTCCTGAAATGGGGCACAATTGCCTCCGCAGCCGCGGCTGTGCTGGTTATCATTTTGATCGCTGGCTGACGTGACGCGGATCGCCGTCCTGAAGGAACAGGCCCCGGGGGAAAGCCGGGTTGCGGCGACTCCCGAAACAGTCAAAAAGCTGATTGCGCTGGGCGCGCATGTGGCCGTGGAATCTGGGGCCGGTGCCGCTGCGGCAATTGCTGATGCCGATTATGCAGCAGCAGGGGCTATGCTTGGCAGCCGCAAGGATGTGGTGGCTAAGGCTGAGATTCTGCTGGGCGTACAAGGGCCAGATGCGATCTCGCTTAAGGGATGTGCAAAGGGCGCATGGCTGGTGGCAGCGCTTGACCCCTTTGGCCAACTGGCGCGGATAAAGGACTATGCTGCAGCCGAGATAGAGGCACTGGCCATGGAATTCATGCCGCGGATCACACGCGCGCAATCCATGGATATTTTGTCCTCTCAATCCAACCTCGCCGGTTATAAGGCTGTGATTGATGCGTCCGCCACTTATGGCCGCGCCTTTCCCATGATGATGACGGCTGCGGGCACAATTTCTGCGGCGCGCGTGTTTGTAATGGGCGTTGGGGTGGCAGGCTTACAAGCAATTGCCACGGCCCGGCGTCTTGGCGCGCAAGTTTCGGCAACGGATGTCCGCTCTGCGACGCGCGAACAAATTGAATCGCTGGGCGCCAAAGCCATATTTGTGGACCAAGTGGCTGGCATCGAAGGGGAAGGCGCTGGCGGCTATGCGACAGAAATGTCAGACGCCTATAAAGCAGCTCAGGCTGAGCTGGTCTCCAGCCATATCGCCAAGCAAGACATTGTCATTACTACAGCGCTCATCCCCGGCCGCCCTGCCCCTCGGCTGATTAGCGATGCACAAATTGCCTCAATGAAGCCGGGCAGTGTGATTTTTGATTTGGCGGTTGCCCAGGGCGGCAATGTGGAAGGCGCAGTTGCTGACCAAATTGTCGAGCGGCACGGTGTAAAGATTATGGGCTATACCAATACGCCCGCGCGGCTGGCTGCGGATGCATCCGCCCTGTTTGCCCGGAACCTCTATAACTTCCTTGCCGCCTTTTGGGACAAGGAGGCTGGCCGCCCGGTCCTGCCGGATGACGATGAAATTACAACGGCAATTCGCCTGACGCAAAATGGTGGCATTGTGCACGCACGGCTGACGGCAGAAGCCTAGGATTAAGGAAACCGAAAATGGACTTTATCAGCATCTTGTCGATTTTCGTGCTGGCCTGTTTTGTAGGCTATTATGTTGTCTGGTCAGTGACGCCCGCCTTGCACACGCCGCTCATGGCTGTGACCAACGCCATTTCGTCTGTCATCATTGTCGGAGCGCTCATTGCAGCCGCACCATCGGGCAGCTGGGGCGCGGCAAAGCTGCTCGGCCTGCTGGCTGTCATTTTCGCCGCAGTGAATATTTTTGGCGGGTTTGCCGTCACGGAACGAATGCTGGCAATGTATAAAAAGAAAGACCGGCCCAACCGTTCTTAACGGACGACTTTTAGAAACGGCTTCGCCAGCTGGACCATTTTCTCGCGGGCCAGCCGGGCTGGGTAGAGCAATAGAGTTTCCAGACTGGCGTCTAATAGACCGGGTGATCGGACATCTTTGCCCGGGCGGATGGCAAATTGCCGGCCCAGAACAGATCCCGGACGCTGTCGGCCCTTGATCCGATTGGTGACATTGTCGCCATGGATGACCTGCAACCAAGCTGGACCACCGGCAAGTTGGGCAAGACGAAATTTCTCTGCCAGCAGCGCGTGGGGCCGCGCCCAAATTGTTTCAAAATGATCTGCTGGCTCAAGCGCGGAGGCAAAAGGGCTGCTCTCATCGCGCGCGCCAAAAACCCAGCCATCGCGCCATGCAAAGCCCTCTGGAAAGTTAAGGGCTGTGCCAATGGGGCGGACACGCGCCGCCTGTTGCAGCCGGGCGACAAAATCCCGCGCCAAAGCATCGTCATTATCCAGCCGCGTGGTCAGCACACGCTGTGTGCCGGGCGGCAGAACACTGCGGACATCGGCAACCACATCTTCAAGCGGGAGATCCTCCCGAAATAAGGCCAGAAATGGAAACTGACCCTGCATGGCGCGGATTTGGGCACGGAACAGCGCAGGCGTTGCGCGATCAAAATAGATGATCCAGCGAAAATCGCGCACAGTCTGCGCCGACACCGAGGGCAAGCAATATTGATCAAAAAGCTGAAAGCGCCGCTCCAACCAACCATTGCGCGCTCGCACATCGGCCTCGCGCCCTTTGGTTGGCACGTTGAACCGTGTGAGGATGATATGCGCCACCTGATCCATGGCTAGGCTGGCGCGCGCAAATCAGCATGGCCAGGCCCTGCTGCCCAGCGGTGCCGATCTTGCCAAACCTGTGACCATGCATGCGCACGTGCAGCAAAACGCTGCGGCGCAAGGCCCGCCAAGAGCCGAAAGCTGGCAGCCCGCAGCCAAACATGCAGCAGCGACGCTTGTTGCCCCAAATGGCGACTCCAGCCGGTTAAATGTCGGTTCATCAAGCCAATGCGCGCGCCCATGACATATGCAATTTTGCTGGCATGGCCCGCTGAACTTGCGCCGCCATAATGCACAATTGTTGCCTCAGGCGTCATCATGGGTTGCGCGCCCAAGGCACGGGCACGGGCGCATAAATCAGCCTCCTCACCATACATGAAGAATTGGCCGTCAAAGCCGCCCAGCCGGTTCCATAAATTGCGATCAATCAGCAAGAAACAGCCCGAGACAATATCAACTGGGCGAATGCTATCGCGCTCCCAGCCGCCATAGCCTTCCGAGTTGAAAAAGGCACTGCGGCGAAAGAGCGCACGCAAACCCAAAGCCGCCGAGACGGCACTCCACGGCGTAATCCGCCCCCAGACCGAACTTGGGTTTAGTCGGCCATTTGCAAACCATGTGCGCCCGCCCCAAATGCCCGCCCGCGGCAGCAGCTGTGCAAAATCGACAAGCCGATCAATCGCCTGATCCAGCACCAGCGTATCCGTATTGAGCAGCAGCAAATACTCTCCACGCGCCTGCGCTGCTGCCAGATTATTGGCATGGGCAAAGCCGTGGTTCTTGTCTTCCGCCAACAACCGGACAGCGGGAAAATCGTGGGCAATGGCATTGGCAGAGCCATCAGTAGAGCCATTATCGACCAGGATGATTTCAAAGGGCGTCCGCTCAGTCTGAACATAAATGGAGCGCAAACAGGCGAGCGTCATGTCGCGCGTGTTCCAATTGACCATCAAGATCGAGAGCAGAGGATCAGCACCTGCCATAAGCCTGCTATAACCTTGCCGGCGCCACGTCCTTGGCCGCTGGGCGCGGTGCAGACGGTGGCTTAGGAGGCGCAAAGCCTGTTTGATAAGTAACGGACTGACGCCGTTTGTTCACTTCTGCCTCCAACTCCCGATTGGCCGTGGCCATGACGGCGCGGTTCTGCAAAATCGTCATGGCAAGGCGTGTGGCCTCTGCAGCCGGCACAGGTTCAGCCTGGATTTTGGTGATGACATTGGCGGACGCAACGCCATTGGCAGGCACAATAAAAACCTCTCCGGGCGGAAGCGACAAAATCCGCCGGGTCGCTGCGGGATCAATTTGCAGCGTATCGAGCCGGCCAGGCTGGCGCCGATATTGAATGCCATTGTCCAACAACCATTTTTCAACTTCGGCCATGGTCTTCATGGGTGCGAGTTCTTGCAGCTTGTTGGGATTAACGGGCATTGGAAACACAAATTGATCCAGCGCCGCGATCCGACGATCAGCAAAGAGGCTGGGGTTTTGTTGAATGAACAGCTGGGCATCTTGCACTGTCGGGCGCTTGGCTTTGTTGACCATGGTTTGTTGAAGCAAATCAACCAAGACTGCCTCTTCAGCGCGCTGCTTAAGCAGAACAAAATCTGGCGACTTATCCAGCTTTCGGTCACGCGCGAGGCCCGCCAAGATGCGGCGATCAACAATTTTTTGCAGCGCCTGTTGTTCAATGGTCTTGCGCGCCGCGCCACTGGGCAGGGAAACGCCCTTTAGCTCTGCATTAAGCTCATGAATGGTCACATCCTGTCCATCGACACGGGCAATAGTTTGTCCAGCAGGCAAGGCGTCATTTGCCCCCCGGTCACACGCGGCGAGCAGCAAGCCCGGTATTAGGAGAATAAGAGGCGCGAATTTTGGCATGGCACTTTCCCGTCCTCGCCCTCACACATATGGAAGGCGGAGCACATTGGGCTATCGGCTGGCGGCGCGCCAAACAAATGAAATGCGCCTTAAACTCCCGTCATGCAGGCCGTGGTTTATAGCGCGCGGACCAGCCGTGTTGCCATGCCAAGCCAGGCGGGGTCTTCAAAAATCTGCTGCTTGGTGCCAGCCCCCAAAGGCAGGATTTGGAGACGGCCCTCTTGCCGACCAATGAGCCGGCCAAAAACATAGCGGCCCGCCGGCCGAGGGACGATCACATCCCGGTTAAGTGCGCGTGCAAAGTCTGATGGCGCCAGCCGATCGCACCAGATTTCATCCCCCGCACGATAATCGCCAAGACCCGCCTCAACTATCACGGCAATTTGCCCTGCAGCAGGCGCCGGTGCGGAAACCACCTGCGTATGGCGCGGGGCAGACGCCCCTTCTGCCCCCAAAATCGCGGCCACAGGCAGATCCGCCCGGTCTGGAAGTTCGACCAAGTCAGCTGCTGTCACGTCAAGGGCGGCCGCAATGCGATTGAGCCAATCAACGGATACGGTGCGCGTGCCCGTTTCTAACCGACCAATGGTTTGGGCCGTTGTCGGCGGCACACAGCGGGCGCCCACATCTGCCAAAGTTAGCCCCTTGGCCCGTCGCACTTCACGAATCCGCGTGATCATCAGATGTTTCCTAAATAACCAAATCGGTTTTTCACTTTCCTACATATGATCCGAAATGGCAAGAGGCGAGTCGCGAGTGCCAAGGAGGATGCCATGCCGCAAATTCTGACTGAACGCCCCTGCCCTGACCGGACGGCAAATGGCGATGCCAGCCGCCAAAGTGTGACCATGAATTTAGCCGAGTCTCCCCTAACATGGCTGGCCGCGCGGGGGCTGGTGACGGCGCGGCAAAGCGCTGCGGGAGAGGTGCTGCGCCGCGATTTTGAAAAGGCCCAATTGGGACCGCGCGTCACCATGCGGTGGGAGGCCTGCCCCAAATCCGACACACCCCGAGGCGCGTCCGACCCAGCGGGCGCACATGTTGCCCATTTGGCCGCGCGGCAGCGTTTTGATAGCGCGATGGCAGCACTTGGGCCGGGACTTCAGGACATTAGCTGGCGTGTCATTTGTGCGGGCGAAGGCATGACACAGGCCGAAAAAGCGCTGGGTTGGCCCACACGATCGGGCCGGCTTGTCTTGACGCTGGCGCTCGACCGCATCGCAGATTACTACCAGCTTCCATAAGCAAAATAGGAGCGGATGATGGCGCAGGCTTTGTGGGTGAAAAAGGACGCTTTGGCAGAGACGCAGATTGTTGATCTGCCGGATACACCCTTGGCCGAAGGCGCAGTGCGCCTGACCATTCAAAGTTTTGCCGTCACGGCGAATAACGTCACCTATGCGGTGATTGGCGATATGTTCCACTATTGGAATTTCTTCCCCGCTCCCGATGGTTGGGGCGTGGTGCCAATGTGGGGACATGCGATTGTAACCCAATCAAACTGCCCCGAAATTGCCGTGGGCGAGCGGGTCTATGGCTATCTGCCAACGGCAACGCAGCTCGATGTTGTTCCCGGCAAAATCAGCGGCAGCGGATTTACCGATATGGCACAGCATCGCCAGCCGATGAGCCCCTTTTACAACCAATATAGCCGCTTGGCTGCAGACCCAGAGCATGATCCCGCTCATGAAGATGCCCGGATGATTTTTGGCCCCTTGTTCAAGACCGGGTTTTTAATTGCAGATTTCTATCAGCGGAATGACTGGTTCGGCGCGCAAGAGCTGATCATGACCAGCGCCTCCTCCAAAACTGCAATGGCGCTGGCGCATTGTGCCAAGCTGGTTTCGCCCGCGGTGCGCCGCATTGGCCTCACTTCGGCGGCCAATATTGGCTTTGTGGAGGCCTCTGGCCTGTACGATCAGGTCATTGCTTATGACGCGATTGGCAGCTTGCCAGTTCAGCCTGCTGTTTCCGTAGACTTTGCCGGCAATGCCGCTGTGCTGCGCGCCATCCACAGCCAGTTTGCCGACCAACTGCGCTTTTCCAGCACCGTGGGGATGACGCATGTGGCGGCGCGCGGGGGCGAAGGCACGCCGCTGCCCGGCCCGCAGCCGCAATTGTTTTTCGCGCCCACCGAAGCGCTGGAAACCATCAAGGCACTTGGCCCTGCTGGATTTGCGCAAGCCGTGGGTGGCGCATGGGCCAGCTTTATTGCTGACACCTCGCGCTTTGTGCGTGTGGAGCACCAGTCGGGCCTCGCAGCCGCGCGCGATGTGTTTTTAAAGACGCTGGCCGGGCATCAAAACCCGGACACAGGCATTGTTATCCAGCTTTAGGCTAGACAGGCCTAGCCAAGGCTTGCCAGAATTTTGCGTTCGGTTGCGATGATGGGCGCAAAGCTGGGCCGCGCGTGCATTGCCTCTGCCCACGCATAAGTGCGGGGATAGAGGCTGCGGTCTACTGCGCAGCGAGCATGGTCAAAATTCACGAACATGGCCGCAACTGAAATATCGGCAATGCTCAAGCTGTTGCCCACAAGGAACTGTCCCGGCTCTGGCACCACGCCTTCAAGATAGGCAAGGAGCGGCGGCAGATCCTTAGTCTCACCTTCCACCGCCATTGCTTCATCGCCCGGCTGCTTCATAAACAGCGGGCCAACCACACGATTGAAAAAGCATTTATAGACAATGGTCGACATCATCGTGTCGGCAAATTCTTCAAACCAGATGGCGCGGGCGCGGTCCGCCGGGTCGGTAGGCAGCAAGGCAGGTGTGGGATATTTGGCTTCAAGATAGGTGAAAATTGCAGTTGAATCCGAAACCGCAAAATCCCCATCAGCAAAGGCGGGCATTTTGCCAAAAGGGCTTGCGCGCCGGAAATCAGGGTTCTGGTCGCCAATGCGGACATTCTGGACGGGAAGATCAATGCCCTTTTCAGCAGCGGCCACCATCACCTTGCGGACAAAGGGAGAAAAGGAACTGCCAAACAGGATCATTGGAATACCTCTTAAAATTGATTTGGTCCCCTGCTTGTCAGGTCCGGTCTGGCGTTGCAAGGGGAGGCCATGGCTCGTTTGTGCATCCTCACCCCTAAGCCGGATTATCCGGAAGACTGGCAATCCCGCGCGGCGCAATTTTCGACGCTGTTTGGCGATGATCTGGCCTTTCGCTGCTGGCAGGATGCAGGCGACCTGTCTGCCTTTGAGCTGACATTGCCCCTGCTGGCATGGGGATATAACCTTACGCCCGACCTGTGGTATCAGGCGCTGGATGCGTGGGAGGCGCAAGGGCTGCGCTTTGCCAACGCCATTCCGCTGCTACGCTGGAACACGGATAAAACCTATTTGCTCAGTATGGCGGATCAAGGGATCCGCATTGTCCCCACACGCCACAGCCCCTGCCTGACAGATGCTGATTTGGCCGAGGCACGGGCCGCCTTTGCTTGCGACGCCGTGGTCATTAAGCCTGCTATTTCGGCAGGCGCTGAAGGCACATTCGTGCTGAGCGCGGATGACGCAATTCCCTTTGACGTGCTGGAACGGGCAATGCTGATCCAGCCGCTGATGCGCGCGATACAGGAGGAAGGGGAGTTTTCGCTCTTCTACTTTGGTGGCCAGTTGAGCCATGCGATTTTGAAAACGCCCGCGTCAGGCGATTTTCGCGTGCAAGAGCAATTTGGCGGGCGTGAAGTGGCAGTGGAGGCACCTGCCCCTGCACGCGCCTTGGCACAGGCCGTCCTTGATGCAGCGCCCATCGCGCCCCTCTATGCCCGCGTCGATATGGTGCGTGATGCACAGGGGCAATTCTGCCTGATGGAATTGGAAGCCATTGAACCTGCCCTGTTCTTGAATTTCGCCTCAGATAAAGGTGCGGCCTTCGCAAATGCTGTTCGCGCACAACTGACCGCTTGACGCGCCCGCCCTGCTCGGGGATCGTCTGACCAAAGGCCAAAGGCCAGTTGAGGAAGAGGATGACCCAATGAAGAACCGCATCACCGAGATGCTGGGCGTAGAATACCCAATTGTGCAGGCGCCAATGGGCTGGATTGCACGGGCGCCCCTTGCCTCCGCCGTCTCCAACGCAGGCGGCATGGGCATTATCGAGACGTCGTCCGGCGCGCTGGATGAAGTGCGCGAAGAAATCCGCAAAATGCGCACGCTGACGGATAAGCCCTTTGGCGTAAACATTGCGCAGGCCTTTGTTCGTGATCCGGGCATTGTGGACTTCGTGGTGGGAGAAGGCATTAAATTCGTCACCACGTCAGCGGGGGACCCCAATCGTTATTGCGGGCCGCTGAAAGAAGCAGGGCTGACGGTGTTTCACGTTGTCCCAACTTTGGACGGCGCTTTGAAAGCCATTGCGGCGGGCGTAGACGGGCTCGTGGTCGAAGGCGCCGAAGG
>JBEEOY010000155.1:0-5977 GCA_041191345.1 Pseudomonadota bacterium | reverse complement strand
CCTGTGGCCTTTTTCATTGTGCCGCTATTTGGCTTTGCCAATGCGGGCGTCGCCTTGGGTGGGGCGCCTTTTGGTGATGCCCTGCCGCTGGGCATTGCGCTTGGCCTGTTTCTCGGCAAGCAAATTGGCATTTTTGGGGCAATTTGGCTGGCGGTGCGCAGTGGCTTTTCGGCCATGCCAGCCCATGCCGGTTGGTCTCAAATCTATGGCCTCTCGCTGCTCTGCGGCATTGGCTTTACGATGAGCCTGTTCATTGGCGATTTGGCCTTTGACGATGCCGCCCATGCAGATGGTGTGAAGCTGGGCGTGTTAATGGGCTCATTGGCGTCTGCTCTGTTGGGCGCGCTTGTGCTGTGGCTGTCAGGCGCAAAACACACGGCAGGCGCAAAAAAGCGGCGGGCATAAAAAAGGGGTGGCCAGAGCCACCCCTTTTCAAAGCCTTTAAGGTCAAAAGCCTTTAGATTTTTTCGACCAGTTCAGGGACTGCCTTATACAGATCGCCCACAAGGCCAATGTCAGCCACCTGGAAAATCGGGGCGTCTTCATCCTTGTTGATCGCGATGATCGTCTTGGAATCCTTCATGCCCGCCAGATGCTGAATGGCACCAGAAATGCCGACCGCGACATAAACTTCAGGCGCCACAATCTTGCCGGTCTGGCCGACCTGATAGTCATTGGGCACATAGCCTGCGTCCACGGCCGCACGGCTGGCACCAACGGCAGCGCCCAGCTTGTCCGCGAGCGGGAAGATGGTGGCTTGGAAGGTGTCTGCATCCTTGAGCGCACGACCACCTGAGACGATGATCTTGGCTGAGGTCAGTTCCGGACGCTCGAGCTTCACGATTTCAGCGCCCACGAAGGAGGAAATGCCTGCATCGCCCTTGCCCGATACAGCTTCAACAGCGGCTGAACCGCCTTCAGCATCGGCCTTAGCAAAGGCTGTGCCGCGAACGGTGATCACCTTCTTGGCATCGCTCGATTGCACGGTGGCAATGGCATTGCCTGCATAAATTGGACGCGTGAAAGTGTCGGCGCTTTCCACCGACAAAATGTCGCTGATTTGCATGACATCCAACAGGGCAGCCACGCGCGGGGCAATGTTCTTGCCATGCGCCGTTGCCGGGAAGAGCACGGCATCATAGCCAGCCATCAAATCAGCAACCAGCGGCGCGATATTTTCAGCCAGTTGATTGGCAAAGGCTGCATCATTGGCAACCAACACCTTGGCAACGCCAGCCACCTTGGCGGCAGCCTGCGCCACGGCATCGCAGCCATTGCCGGCCACGAGCACATGAACATCACCCAGCTTGGCGCCGGCCGTCACAACGGCAAGCGTTGCATCCTTCAGCGCGGCATTATCATGTTCGGCGTAAACGAGAACGCTCATGCGGCTACTCCCATTTCCTTAAGCTTGGCGGCCAGTGCGTCGACATCAGCAACCTTGATGCCAGCCGAACGTACGGGCGGTTCTGTAACCTTCAGCGTCTTCAGGCGCGGGCTGACGTCCACACCATAATCCGCTGGCGTTTTCTGCGCGAGCGGCTTGGACTTTGCCTTCATGATATTGGGCAAAGACGCATAGCGCGGCTCGTTCAAGCGCAGGTCAGTCGTGACAATTGCGGGCATTTTGAGGCTGACTGTTTCCAAGCCGCCATCAACTTCGCGAGTCACATTGACGCTGTCGCCAGCAACTTCCACCTTCGAGGCAAAAGTGCCTTGCGGACGGCCCGTCAGAGCAGCCAGCATCTGGCCAGTCTGGTTCGAGTCATCATCAATGGCTTGCTTGCCAAGGATGACAAGGCCGGGGGCCTCTTCGTCCATGACCTTGGACAGCAGCTTGGCAACGCCCAGCGGCTCAACATCTTCGGCAACAATCAGGATCGCGCGGTCTGCACCCATGGCCAGCGCCGTGCGCAGCGTTTCTTGCGCCTTGTCCGGCCCAATGGACACAGCCACGACTTCCGTCGCGACGCCCTTTTCCTTGAGGCGAATGGCTTCTTCCACCGCGATTTCGTCGAACGGATTCATCGACATCTTCACGTTGGCCAAATCCACGCCAGAGCCATCAGGCTTTACGCGCGGCTTTACGTTGTAATCGATCACCCGCTTTACCGGGACAAGGATCTTCATCAGGCGTCTCCCGTGAATCGCTTTACGTTTACGTCAATGTTCGTCGCACTGCACAAAAAGCTGGGGCTTGGCAAGCCTCAAGCCGCTTTGCGCACTTCTGCAACAATCTTCTTTGCGGCATCGCCCAAATCATTGGCGGGGACGATCGGCAGGCCGGAATTCGCAAGAATATCCTTGCCCTGCTGTACGTTCGTTCCTTCCAGACGGACAACCAGCGGCACCGACAGGTTTACTTCCTTAGCGGCGGCCACAATGCCATCGGCAATGATGTCGCACTTCATAATGCCACCAAAGATGTTCACCAAAATGCCCTTTACCGCAGGGTCCTTCAAAATGATCTTGAAGGCGGCTGTCACCTTTTCCTTATTCGCGCCACCGCCCACATCGAGGAAGTTGGCCGGGAATTCGCCGTTCAGCTTAATGATGTCCATCGTTGCCATGGCAAGGCCAGCGCCGTTGACCATGCAGCCAATATTGCCATCCAGCTTGATGTAAGCGAGGTCATAGTTTGATGCTTCGATTTCGGCCGGGTCTTCTTCGGTCAAATCGCGCAGTTCGGCCAAATCCTTGTGGCGGAACATGGCATTGCCATCAAAGCCAACCTTGGCGTCGAGAACAAACAGCTTATCCCCCTCTGCCGTGGGGCAAATGGCCAGCGGATTGATTTCAATCTGCGAGGCATCGGTCGCGAGGAAGGTGTCATAAAGACCCTTCAGCACGGACTGTGCCTGCTTGGCGAGGTCCCCCGTCAGGCCCAGCGCCTTGGCAACGGCACGGCCATGATGCGGCATCAGGCCCGAGGCCGGATCAATCGTGATCGTGTGGATTTTCTCAGGCGTGTCATGCGCCACAGTCTCAATATCCATGCCGCCTTCCGTGGAGGCGACAATGGCAATTCGGCTGGTCGCACGGTCAACAAGCAATGCGAGGTAGAATTCTTTGCCAATGTCGACGCCATCGGTGATGTAAAGGCGCTGCACTTGCTTGCCGGCTGGGCCAGTTTGGATTGTCACCAGCGTGTTGCCCAACATGTCCTTCGCGTGCGCTTCAACTTCTTCAAGCGACTTGGCGAGGCGGACGCCGCCCTTGGCATCGGGGCCGAGTTCCTTGAACTTGCCCTTGCCACGGCCACCAGCGTGGATTTGCGCTTTCACGACGTAAAGCGGCCCGGGAAGCTGCTTAGCGGCGGCAACCGCTTCTTCCACCGACATGGCTGGAATGCCCTTGGGCACAGCCACGCCATATTTGGCCAGAAGTTCCTTGGCTTGATACTCGTGAATATTCATTGTGTGCGCGAGTCCCTGCTATTGATGCAGGGCCTAAAGCATAGCCATGACGATATGGGAAGCCCTACCAATCGCTCGTTCTGGGCAGGTCATTCGGAAATAGCGCAACTTAGGCCCGCTCGGGCCGTAATTGATAGGATTTCAGGGTCGCGCAGGGCGCGCACATGGCGCCAAAATTCACGGACGCGCATCTCGCCCAAGCGCTGCTCTTTAATCTTAGAGAGGTCAGACAAACGGCGCAATTGCGCCAAGGAGAGCTTATCCACCATCCGGTCCGCCATGCAGGCCGAGGCTTGGGGGGAAAGGCCGGCATTCATCAGGCCCGTGCGCAAACGCGTTTCCGGCGTGGCGCAGCCTGCCACCAATGCTGCCAATCCAATCAGCCCGGCCGCTGCACTCCGCATGATCTTTCCTTTCACACAAGACCAAAGATGAGGGGGGTATCTTAGTCCTTTAGGGATGACGAAGGCATGAACAGCATTGTATAGCGCCCCCATGTCAATTTGGACTGGCCTTCTTGTTTTTGCTGCCACCGTGATTTTCATGGAGGGCTTTGCTTATGTGGCGCATCGCTGGCTGATGCATGGCCCGGGCTGGTTTTTGCACAAAAGCCATCATGAACCGCGCGAGGGCCGTTTTGAACTGAACGATCTTTACGCCGTCATATTCGCGGTGCCGTCAATCAGTCTGTTCTGGTATGGCATTGGCCTTGGCCATGGCGCGCTTTATGCGTGGATTGGCGGCGGTATTGCGGCCTATGGGGCCATTTATTTCGGCTTTCATGATGTCATCGTTCATCGCCGGGTGAATATCCGCTACATTCCCGAAAGCGCTTATATGAAGCGCATCATTCAGGCCCATCGGCTCCACCATGTGGTAGAAACCAAAGAGGGCACGGTGAGCTTTGGCTTTCTCTGGGCTCCAAAGCCTGAAGCGCTGAAGGCAGAGCTTGCCCGTCGTGGCAAAGCGGGGGTGCGTGCACCCCGGACGAAAATCGGCGGTTAGCGACTGGGCTTACCGGCCCGATAGTGCGGCTTGTGCCTCGGCCATCAGCGTGTCGAGAATGTGCTGCACACTTTCTTCAGACTTAACCATGCCGACGGATTGCCCGGCCATGACCGAACCATTCTCGACATCGCCTTCAATCACGGCACGGCGCAGCGCACCGGCCCAGAAATGTTCAATTTCCAACTGCGCTGCCGCCATATCAACTTCGCCGCGATCCAGCATGCCGGCCACTTCAATTTGCTTGCGCGTAAATTCTTCAGTGCCAGCATTTTTGAGGGCGCGGACAGGGATGACAGGCAGGCGCGGGTCAATTTGCACACTGGCCACGGCATCACGGGCAGAGGCACGCATAAAGGCCTTTTTGAAATTGGGGTGGGCGATGCACTCTGTCGCACACACCAGCCGCGTGCCAATCTGGACGCCCGCAGCTCCCTGTTCAAGAAACGCGGCAATCATTTCGCCCCGGCCAATGCCGCCTGCGACAAAGACGGGAACTTGATCTGCCATTTCGGGCAGAATTTCCTGCGCCAATACAGAGGTGGTGACAGGCCCAATATGGCCGCCTGCTTCATTGCCCTCAATCACCAGCGCATCAACGCCCGAACGGACGAGTTTTTTTGCCAGCGATAGGGCTGGTGCAAAGCAAATAACTTTGGCGCCAAAGGCCTTAATTTGGTCAATTGCGCCGGCAGGCGGCAACCCGCCAGCAAGCACCACATGGCTGACCTTGTGGTTTGCACAGACTGCAATCAAATCAGTCAACAGCGGGTGCATGGTGATGAGGTTCACGCCAAAAGGCTTTGTCGTCATTGCCTTGGTGGCGGCAATTTCTGTCGATAAAATCTCCGGCGGCATTGCGCCCCCGGCAATCACGCCAAAACCGCCCGCGTTCGACATAGCGGACACCAAGTGCCGCTCGCTAATCCAGCTCATCGCACCTGCCATGATGGCAACGTCTGAGCCCAGAAACGCGGTGCCACGGGCCATCAGCGCATTCAGCTTGCTCACTGCGCATCCTCAGCATCAAGGCCATAGGCGGTGTGCAGCACGCGAACAGCCAGCTCGGTCTCATCCTCGTCAATCAGCACTGACACCTTGATTTCTGAGGTGGAAATGGCCTGCACGTTAATGCCGCGTTGGGCCAATGCCTTGAACATGGTTGAAGCGACACCGGCATGGCTGCGCATACCGACGCCCACCACCGAGACCTTGGCAACTTTGGTATCGTGCATCAGCTCGGCATAGCCAATCGCGCCCTTCGCCTTTTCCAGCGTGTCAATCGCGCGGGCCAGCTCAGCGCCCGGCACAGTGAAGGTCACATCAGTTGACCCTGTTGCATGGGCGATGTTCTGGATGATCATATCCACGTTGATGTTCGCTTCGGCCAGCGGCCCAAAAATGCTGGCCACCGCACCCGGGCGGTCTGGCACGCTGGTCAGCGTCACCTTGGCCTCATTCTTGTCATGCGCAATGCCGGTGATCAGTTGGCGTTCCATTTCGTCATCTCCGATTTCATCATCCCCAACGATCAGCGTCCCGGGGATCGGGTTGTC
>JBEEOY010000154.1:0-13028 GCA_041191345.1 Pseudomonadota bacterium | reverse complement strand
AAGGTCACCCGCAAGGATGGCTCCAGCTTCACCTTCAAGGCGCTGTGCCGCATCGATACCGCCAATGAAGTCGAATATTTCATGAATGGCGGCATTCTGCACTACGTGCTGCGCAAGCTCGCGGCCTAATTTGGGCTCGGGGGGCTGGTGCCCCCCCTTGCTCTCCCGCCCATCCGCGTCCATCACGACTGTCGCGATAAGACAGGGAGAGAGGATGATGGGCACTGCACCTTTGGACGGACGGGTCGCGCTTGTGACTGGCGGGTCGCGTGGCATTGGCCGCGGGATTGCGCTCGCTTTGGCGCGGGCAGGTGCAGACGTAGCGGTTAACTATCGGCGTGAGGCCGATGAAGCTGAAAAGGTGGTTGCTGAAATCCGCGCCATGGGACGCAAGGCACAAGCCTATGCCGCCGCCGTCGATGATTTCGATTCGTGCGCAACTATGGTTGATGCGGTGGCAACTGATTTTGGTGGGATTTCCATCTTGATCAACAATGCCGGCATTGCGAGCCGTGGGCAATCCGTCGCTGATACCGATCCAGCAGAATTGGAGCGCGTCGTGCGCGTCCACGCCTTTGCGCCGCATTACATGAGTAAATGTGCGCTCCCCCATCTCCGGAAGAACGATCGCTCGGACATCGTCATGATTTCCAGCGTTGCAACGCTGACCCATGCCGCCAATGGCGCTCCCTATAATATGGGCAAAGCTGCCATGGAGTCGCTGGCTCTGACACTTGCCAAGGAAGAGCAGAAAAATGGGGTGCGTGTGAACATCGTTGCCCCCAGCCTGACCGTATCAGATATGGGCGAACGTCTGGCCAAGGCCGTCACGGGGGTTGCTGATATTCATGAACTTGACGCCCGGTTCCCATTTGGGCGCGTGTCGGTGCCAGAGGATGTGGCGGCCGCTGTTCTGTGGTTTGTGTCGCCCAGCAATTTTTATGCTTCCGGCCAGAAGCTGAACATTGATGGCGGCGGTTCAAATGGATTTCGCTAATCCAAATGTCTAAGCCAAAAGCCTCCCAAGCCGCGGCCTTCTTCGTTGCCTGCATTGGCATTGCGCTATTTTCTGTGATGGATGGCGTGATGAAGGGCCTCGCCATTGCCATTGGGGCTTATAACGCAATGTTGTGGCGCCAAATGCTCACTTGCCTGATGGGCGGTGCAACCTTTGTTGTGAAAAGGGGCAGTTGGCCAAGCTGGGGGAATATGCGCCTCCACATGCTGCGCGGGATGATCGCAGGGCTCATGGCCTTCACCTTCTTTTGGGGTATCGCTCGGGTTCCGTTGGCAGAGGGGATCGCGTTGAGCTTTATCGCGCCGCTCATTACCCTCTATTTGGCTGCCTTCATGCTGAAAGAGCGGATTAGACGGTCTTCCATTCTTGCGTCTTTACTGGGACTATCGGGCGTATTGGTTATTGCCGCTGCACGGCTGGGCACGGGGCAGAGTGATCCCGATGCCATTTGGGGCATGGGGTCTATTTTTGTCTCTGCGCTGCTCTATGCGTATAATTTGATTTTGCAGCGGCAGCAGTCGTTGGTTGCAGGCCCTGTTGAAGTGGGCTTTTTCCTCAATCTATTCTCGCTGGGGACCATTGCTGTAGCGGCGCCATGGCTCGCTGTTCTGCCAGATGTAGAGCATGTGCCGAGCATTTTTGCGGCGGCACTCCTCTCCTTTGTCTCGATCATGCTCCTGTCTTGGGCTTATGGTCGAGCTGAGGCTCAGGTCCTCGTGCCAGTCGAATATACTGCGTTCATTTGGGCCGCGATTGTCGGCTGGGTCGCTTTCGCTGAACCTGTGACGACAAGCACGGTTGCTGGTGCGGTGCTAATTGTTGCCGGGTGTTTGATTGCGGCGCGGCAGCAGCCCGACCATGTCGAGGCTGCTGCCGTTTAACGCAGTTCAGAAGCCAACTTTTTTAGCGCGCTCAATGCCGGCTCGAATGATCTTTTTGGCATCTTCTGAATTACCCCAGCCAGTGATCTTCGCCCATTTTCCTGGTTCCAGATCTTTGTAGTGGGTAAAGAAATGCTCAATCTGCTGCGTAACAATCGGCGGCAGATCATCATGGCCAGACACTTCGCTGTAATAAGGGAAGGTGCTGTCGAGCGGGACAGTGATGAGCTTCTCATCTCCGCCGCCATCATCTTCCATCAGCAACACGCCGACTGGGCGGACCTTGATAACGGCGCCCGGCATAATCGGTGAACGCGTGATGACCAGCGCATCCAATGGATCGCCATCATCGCCCAGAGTATGGGGAATAAAGCCATAATTGGCTGGGTAGCGCATCGGGGTATGCAGGATACGATCAACGTAGAGCGCCCCTGAGGCCTTATCAAATTCATATTTGACGGGCTCTCCCCCGATGGGAACTTCAATGAGGACGTTCAGAGTTTCAGGCGGATTATCCCCCGCTGGGATCAGATCGATTCTCATGATGGAAGCGCGCTTAGCCTTATTGTGCGGCGCGGCAAAGTCACAACATGGCAGTTATATGCCATGTTGTGACTAACGTCTTAATTTACGGGACTAATTAATCGGCATCAGCAGTCGATCAAGGCTCCCATCGCCAGTGCCAATCTTTTCCAGACGGGGGAATCGGTGCCCGCCATTCCAGGCAATTGCAATTTCGCGGACACGCTTGCCTGACTTCACGATGAGGCGAATTGGCTCTTTTCCGCCCTCGGCATCTCCAATCGCATCTCGTAAAACCTCATCGGTAAAGACCCGTCCGTTCACGGAGATAATCTCCGCTGCAGTTGTCAGCCCTGCCTTAAATGCAGGTCCATCCCACAGAATTGTATTCACATGCCCGTTTTTGCTGACCGTCATGCCCAGCGAATAGGTGAGGTTGGTTTCATTGCTTCGCTTTTCTGCATCGCGGAAAAAAGCTGTCGCTTCGCGTGTGTAGATCAGCCGATATCCACCCAGGGTGAGGCCAGATAATGGCGCATTGGGAGACTTGCCGTTCAGTCGTTCCCGCAGCAGGCCAGTCCAGTCATAGGCGGACAGGCCATTTAGCTTGTCGGCAATTTCTTCAAGCGTCGCCCCGCGCGCATCCCATGTGCCGTTTGGCCCAGCAGTGTACAGGCGGACGAAATCATCCATGCCCTTTTCACCCTTGGTGCGGGCACGCAATGTCGCGTCAATTTCCAACCAGATCAGCAAGCCTTCGTTATAATAATCCTCACTGCGCTGGTAGCTAACCCAGCCTTTAGGGCGACGGGCAGTGATGATAGGATCTCGTGTTGTATCCTCTACGTCGCGCCAGTCGCGTGCACGGCGGACATCTTGCGCAGCAGCAATACTGGCAAGCGCATCAAGTGTTTCCTGCTTGCTGAACAGGCCAGAGCGAGCACCCAGCACATAGCCCCAAAATTGATCCTGCCCTTCATAGGCCCAGAGCAAATCATTCACGAGGGGGGTGCGGAAATCGGGAACGATTTGACCCGCTGGGCGACGATATTTGCCGATCCACGCATGGCTGAATTCATGTGGTAGCAAATTGCGGCGGCCCGGGCCGCTGTTCCAATCTGTAAAATACTCCGGATTGACGCTGTTTTCGGATGACCGGTGATGCTCAAGGCCGATACCTCCGAGTTGATCCGTCAGTGCTAAGAGAAAATCATAATGGTCATATGGCGTCATGCCGAAAAGTTTGAGTGCCTGATCAACCAGCTTTTTGTGTGCATCAATTTGGGCTGGGGTCGCGGCAAGATATTTGGCGGCATCTGCCACTATGTTGAGTGTGACATTCGGCGCGAGGGGCACTGCCCGGAAGTGCCGCCCGGCAAAGACTGGGGAATCGACTAATGTTTCATAATCGACAGGCTGATAGCGAACGATATTGCCACTAACTGATGCAGCGCGAAGTGCAGTTGCCGCTTTCCAACCTGTCGGCCACGTCACACTCGCCGAGACAGGAATACGCCGCGTATACCAACCAGCCGGGTATAAAGAGACGTCCTGCCATTGCAGGTTGATGATGTCGGGCGTGACGACGACGCGGCCTTGGTCTGGCTCGGTTGCGGACAGGAACTGAAAGCTCAGGTCCAGTTGTTTTGTGCCTTCGGGAACACTGATGTGGAAAGCGTAAACATCCTCAGCATCCCGTTTCCACTCCAATGTTTTGCCGTTGGCTTTCACCACTAGCCCCGCCAATTTTTCAATCTGGCCGCGAGGCGCATGGGTCCCAGGCAGCCATTTGGGGAAAAGCAGCACCATTGGCCCTGAGTGAGGAACCGGTAAGGTCTGACGTACGCTGAAAATGCCCTGATCTGTATCTGTAGCGTCGACATCCAACGTCATTGTGCCGGGAAAAGCTATGTCTTTGGCTTGCGGGATTGGCTGCGCAACAACGCCTGCTGCGACCAGTGCAAGCGGCGTGAAAAGAACAGAAACTTTCATGCGATCCTCGAAATTTATCTCTGCACCCCATGCAAGGATTTGCGTGGACGGTCCAGTGGCTATAGGGGCGCAGTTATGGCGAAGATTGAAACCCCAAGACCGATCCGTGGCACGCAGGATATGCTGGGCGACATGGCAGACCGCTTTATTCATGTGGTCGAGGCGTTTGAGCGCGTGCGACGCCTTTATGGATTCAGGCGGGTGGAAGTGCCCGTGATTGAGCCGACGGCTGTTTTTGCGCGTTCCTTGGGTGAGACGACAGACGTGGTCTCAAAGGAAATGTACAGCTTTGATGACCGGGGTGGCGAGTCCATCACTTTGCGGCCCGAATTTACAGCCGGACTTTGCAGAGCGTTCCTGACTGAGGGCTGGCAGCAGCATGTACCTCTGAAGCTGGCAACACATGGTCCGCTCTTCCGTTATGAGCGGCCACAAAAGGGGCGCTATCGCCAGTTTCATCAAATTGATGCCGAGATTATTGGTGCGGCCGAACCAGCCGCAGACGTGGAATTGCTCGTTTTTGCTGACCAGTTGCTGCAGGAATTGGGTGTTGCGAATGGCATCACTCTTCACCTCAATACATTGGGAGACGGCGGCACGCGCGCAGCCTGGCGGGCGGCCTTAATTGAATATTTCTCAGACCATTTATCTGAGCTTTCCGACGATAGCCGTGAACGGCTGGCAAAAAACCCTCTGCGTATCCTAGACTCAAAAGACCCGCGGGATCGGCCAATTGCGGATGCTGCGCCCGATATTGATACATATATTACGGATGAAGCCCGCGACTTTTTTGGTGGCGTGACTGAAGGCCTGCAAGCGGCTGGTGTCGCCTGGACGCGGGATAGCCGCTTGGTGCGTGGGATGGACTATTATCGCCACACAGCTTTTGAGTTTGTGACGGACCGGCTGGGTGCTCAAGGCACAGTGCTGGGCGGAGGCCGCTATGACGGCTTGATTGAAAGTCTAGGCGGCCCTGCAACTCCGGCAGTGGGCTGGGCTGCGGGCATTGAGCGTTTAGCAATGCTGCTGGATGCGCCTCCGCCGCAACATGTGGACGTAGCCGTCATCCCTATGGGCGATGCAGCCGCGCTTGCCGCGACTGGCATTGTCGCCAGTTTGCGCCGTGCCGGACTGGCATCTGACCTTGGCTTTAAAGGCAATATGAAAAAGCGGATGCAAAAAGCCAATGATATGGGGGCTCGGTATGCCGTAATTATTGGTGAGGATGAACTTGCCAAAGGTGTTGCCAGCCTGAAGAATTTGCAAACTGGGACGCAGCAGGAAGTTGCGATTGACGCAGTGGCTGCAGCTATCCGCGCATGACCCAGATTTCTGCTGACCGGTTGGCCGCAATTCTTGCGCGGCGCAATGAACTTCAAGCACAACTTGCGTCGGGCGATTTGCCGCCGGAGCGTTTTGTTGCGCTATCAAAAGAATATGCCGAGGTTGAGCCGGTCGCAGAAGCTGCCGACGCATTGCAAAAGTTGCGGGCTGAGTATGCCGATTTGCAGGTCATGCTCGATGACCCAGAAATGCGCGATATGGCCGAGGAAGAGTTGGCGAGCGTGAAAGCACGCCTGCCAGAGGCGGAGCATGATATGGCCGTGCGTCTTCTGCCGAAAGATGCGGCGGATGAACGCTCTGCCATGCTCGAAGTCCGCGCAGGCACTGGTGGGGATGAAGCAGCTTTATTCGCTGGGGACTTGTTCCGTATGTATCAGCGTTACGCTGAAACACAGGGTTGGAAGGTCGAACTGATCTCCGCCAGCGATTCTGAAGTTGGTGGCTACAAAGAAGTCGTTGCTTCAATCACCGGGGCAGGCGTCTTTGCAAAGCTAAAATATGAATCTGGCGTCCATCGCGTTCAGCGGGTGCCTGTGACAGAGAGCGGTGGGCGTATTCATACGTCTGCGGCAACTGTGGCCGTTCTGCCTGAGGCTGAGGAAGTAGACGTCCAGATTGAGGACAAAGATCTGAAGGTTGATATTTATCGCTCTTCGGGGGCAGGCGGTCAGCACGTCAACACGACGGACTCAGCGATCCGTATCACCCACATCCCGACTGGCATTGTGGTTATTCAGCAAGATCAGCGGTCTCAACATAAAAACCGCGCAAAGGCGATGCAGGTTCTGCGAACCCGGCTTTACGAGCGTGAGCGGGAAATTCTCCATGCTGAACGGTCAGGCGCGCGCAAATCGATGGTCGGCTCAGGTGATCGATCGGAGCGCATTCGTACCTATAACTTCCCGCAGGGGCGCGTGACTGACCATCGTATCAATCTGACGCTACATCGCTTGCCAGAAATTTTGATGGGTCAAATGGATGAACTGATTAGCGCGCTTATCACGGCTGATCAGGCGGAGCGGTTGGCAGGGTTGGATGAAGCTGCGTGATGCGCTGAGGGCCGCTGCTGAGCAGTTGGCCGTGACCAGCGCAACGCCGCGTTTGGACGCGGAATTGCTTGCGGCGCATTGTCTGGGCGTGGACCGAAATAAGCTTTTGCTCACGCATTTAGATACTGCGACACCGTCAGAATTTGGGGAGCTGGTAGAGCGGCGACTGCGCCATGAGCCTCTGGCGTATATAACAGGCCAAGCCAGCTTCTGGTCGCTCGATCTTCAGGTCGGTCCAGACGTGCTGATTCCTCGGCCAGATAGCGAGACATTGATTGAGGCCGCTATAGCACATTTTGACGCAGAAGGGCCAAAGACTGTCCTTGACCTGGGAACGGGGTCAGGCGCGCTCTTGCTTGCGGCACTCAGTCATTGGCCGGCGGCGCACGGGCTAGGCGTGGATCAATCGCCTGCTGCGCTTTTTATTGCCCAAGAGAATGCCGCCCTGCTTGGCATGCAGGCGCGTGCGCAGTTTCAGTTGGGGAATTGGGGGCAGGGGCTGTCGGGGCCTTATGATCTTATTCTTTGTAACCCACCCTATATCGCTCAAGGTTACCCGCTGGAACCGGATGTCGCTTGCTATGAGCCAGCGTCGGCCTTGTTTGCGGGGCAGCAAGGGCTGGATGATTATCTTCTGCTTGCGCCAGATATTGCGCAGTTGCTGTCATGCACTGGTTGCGCCTGTGTCGAGATTGGCTTCGATCAGGCCAGTAGCGCAGGCGCCATATTTGACGCGCAAGGCTTCTCGGTTAACGTGGTAAAGGATTTGGCTGGGCAGGACCGCTGTCTAGTGTTGCGTAAAAAGCCATAATTTCGCTTTGCTTTGACGCGATCTGTGCTAGGGCGATTCTCGAAAGGCGATGCGCCGTTTGCGGGGAAGCTTGAAACCGCGCCGCTGATCTCATCCAGAACCGAGCTGACCAATTTAGATCGGCTTGGCTGACGGAGCGTCTGAAAGGGCGTTTCCAAGATGATATGTTTTCCGCTGGGTCGGAAACTTGGATCACCCCTTGATTTGAGGAATGGATCACTTGCTTAACAATCGTCAGTCGAACCGCCGACGTGGGCGTGGCCGCGGGTCTCCCGGGAATGGTGGGCGCCAGGACAATGGCAGCCGGATTGATAACCGTGCACGCGGCAATGCGCCCCAACTTCTTGAAAAATATAAGAATTTGGCACGCGAGGCACAGCTGCAAGGCGATCGAGTTCTGACCGAATATTATCTTCAGTTCGCTGATCATTATTTCCGCATTGTTGCGGAGAATCGGGCGCGCTTCGAAGAAAATCGCCAGCCTCGCCGCGATGAATGGCAGGCTGATGAAGGTTTTGACGGGGACGTGGCGGATGACGGTCAGGTCGAAGCCAGCGCCTCGGGCGAAGAAGAATCGCGTGAGCAGCGTGAACCGCGTCGCGATCGGCGTCCGCAGCGTGATCGTCGAGATCACCGGATGCCGCGCGAAACTGTGGACGCTGGGTCACAGGATGAGGCCGCGACAATTGATGTTGCTATCCTGCCGCCAGCGCTTGGTGTTTCGGCAGACCCGATCCCTGATTTGGATGGAGAGCCAGCACCCGTGCGTCGCCGGGGCCGTCCGCGTCGAGCCTCGGCTGATGAAGCAGAGGCTGAAGCTGCAGAGTAATCTGGCGTACGCGACGTGAGGATATAAAACTGCCGGTGGCAACGCCGGCAGTTTTTTTATGCGCAACCGGCTGCGGTAAATCCCAATAAATTAGAATAAATGACAAAGTGTCATATAAGTGTCATCAAAATGTTTCAGTTGCATGACGCATCAGTTCAGAGCCGAATAGGCTGGGATGGGAAGTCCGAAATGCACATGTCAATGCTGACCAAACTTATTGCGAGCACAACCTTAACAATGGGCTTGGCCTATCCGGCCTTGGCTCAGCAGGTTGAAGCGACACCGCCTGCTCAGGTGAGTGCGGCCCAAGTTGAAGCACTCCAGAAACAGGTGCAGGCTTTGCAGGCGCAGTTGGACTCTCTCAAGCAACAACTCCCCAAGGCAGTGCCCAGCTGGCGCGGTGCGCCCCAATTTTCTGACAGCGATGGTTGGTCGTTCAAGCCACGCGGTCGCCTGCATTATGACACAGGCTATATCGACGTGCCGGGTGACTATGCGAATAACCGCAATCTAGGCTTTAACAGTCGCGTCCGCCGCGTGCGCTTAGGCGCTGAAGGCACAATGCCGGGCGGCTTTGGCTATAAGGTCGAAGGCGAGTTTGCGAACTCCAGCGTCGGATTTGGTGATGCCCTGTTGAGCTGGCAGCCCAAGAGCAAGGACCTGCTGGTGCGCGTTGGCAATTTTGAGACCCTGAATGGGCTCGATCAGCTTAGCAGTTCAAATAACATCACTTTCCTTGAACGCGGCCAGATGAATGATGCCTTCCTCAACACGCGGCGCTTGGGCGCAGCCGTTGCGATGTTGGGTAAGGACGAGCGCTATCGGGTTGAGGCTGGGCTTTTTGCAGCGCACAGCATTGACAATTCCTTCGACAATGATGGCTGGATTGGGGCGACGCGTGCGGTTTATGCGCCTGTCATGGGCAAGGGACGGCTGCATTTTGCGGTGAACTATCAGCACCGGCAGTTTCAATCCAACAATGGCAGTGCTGCCAGCGTTTCAGTGAATGCGCCCTCCACAAACCAGTTGGCCCGCTATCGCGCGCGTCCCTTCTTGCAGACAACGGATGTCCGATTTGTCGACACGGGCAGTTTCGCGGCACATGGCGATGACATTATCGGTTTCGAATTCGCAGCCATTTATCCGAAACTTTATGTCGTTGGTGAAGGCCAATGGAACAATGTGCGCGCCTATCGGCCGGGAGAGATTGCAGCTGGGCTTGATGCCTTTCCTTCCGCGAGCCAAGTCACACCTGCAACAAACCCGTCCTTCTTTGGCGGTTACGCAGAAGTTGGCTATTTTCTGACCGGCGAGACACGTGGGTATAAAGATAATGTCTGGGGCCGGACCAGGGTACTGAATCCGCTGTCAAAAGGCGGATCGGGTGCTTGGCAGATTGCCGCGCGGTTTGACTATCTGGATCTGAATTCTGAGGCGCTTCAGTCGGCGCGTCTGAACAACTTCAGCACCGGTGTTGCGAGCCCCGCAACAGACTCAGTGCGGCTGGCCCGCGGCGGTAAGCAAACAGGCGTCATTCTCGGGCTAAACTGGTATCCCATGGATTATGCCCGGATCATGCTGAACTATATTCACATTAATGTGGATGGCGGGCCTTTGGCCGCAGCGGTAAATCCAACAAGCAGTCTGCCGGTGAACCAGCGGAGCTATAAGACGAATGGCTTCGCCATCCGGACGCAGTTGGACTTCTAACTAAGGTAGAAAAGCCGTCAGCCTCTGACGGGCAGTTCGCGCGGTCGAAAATCATCATCTAGGGCCACAAAGGTGAATACGCCTGTGGTCACTTTGACGTGTTCTTCGCCGCGCTTCCTCTCTGCAATCACGTCAAGCCGGATTGCAAGCGACGTGCGGCCGCGCCTTTCCACTTTTGCGTAAATGGAAATCAGATCACCCAATAGGATGGGCGCGATGAACTGCATCGCTTCAATCGCGACCGTTGCGCAGCGCCCTTCTGCAATGCGGCCCGCGGCTATACCACCCGCGCGATCCATCATCGCCAGCACCCAGCCGCCGAAAATATGACCATTCATGTTAATATCTGCGGGCTCAGGCAGAACCCTCAGAACAGGGCTCAAAATATCGTCGCTCATTCTTCTTCAGTCTCTAACGGATCGTGGATCGAATCATCATGTCCTGAGCCTGATGATAGAAAGACGAGACCCATCAAGGCTGACGCCAGCAAAACCGAGGCAAAAACGCCGGCGGCTGTGGCGATCATCATATGGATCGGGATGTCCCCGATGAGTTGGCTCAGAAAAACCAGACAGCCAATAGTCGCACTCAGCGATGCCAGAACCATCCATGCCATTAATCGGCGATAGCGCCGCCATGCGAAGGCTGCGTAATTAGGGTCATCAAGCGAAGATTTGGTCGGTTCCATGACTTTCATTTGGGCCGGAATCGTGGGACCATCAAGTCATGCGGTGAAAAAGACTCGAATGACCGCATGTGAGAGGAGGCCTTTTATGACGATAAGGGCGATCCTGCGGGGAAAATCGCAGGACATCATCTCGATTGCTGCAGATGTTTTTGTCGCAGACGCAGTTGCCTTGCTCGCAGAGAAACGAATCGGGGCGCTGCCCGTGATCGAACAGGGCGACGTTGTCGGGATATTCTCGGAGCGCGATGTGCTTTACTGCCTTGCTAGTGGCGGCGCGGAAGCAATTGGCAGGTTTGTGCGCGACGTGATGACAGCGCCGGCTGTGACGGTGGATCAGGACTTGCCAGTACTCTCGGCTTTGTCGCTGATGACACGTCGCCGCATTCGTCATCTGCCTGTGGTCGAAAACGGGGCATTGATTGGGTTCGTGTCCATTGGGGATTTGGTGAAATACCGGATCGAACGCATTGAATCAGAGGCGTCGGCTTTGCGCGATTATATTGGCAGCTAAAGCTGGCGTTAGATGCCCGTGCGTTCAAACGCCGCGCGAAGAGCCGGGTCTGGGATCAAGGCGCGGGAACTGGGGGGCATGGAGGCAATTCTGGGTCGAGATACCCAGAGCCTGAAGACGATGGCGGAGCTCGTTTCAAAGCTTATCTGTGATCAGGCGGTTTGCGCTCTGCCGCCGAGCGAACACGCTGGCAGACGCCAGCCGCAATTCGACCCAAAGGGGATGTCGTGTCATCGCCAGAGCAGCCAGCCAACTTGCACCTCCGGCCAAGATGGTAAGGCTAAGCGCTTCAGGAGCCAGATGCGACAGAGGCACCCCGAGCCAAGTTGCACAGATAAAGGGCGCAAGAGCAGCCCCCGTCACGCAGCAGCTTTTGGCATAGATAAGGGCCAAGGCACGGGGACTAAATCCGACAATTGACCGCATGAAAGGATAATATAGCGTGAGCCAGCACAGCGCATAAACGATGCGAGAGGCGGCTGCGCCTTCCACCCCCCAGTTGCAGCCAAGTGCCAGCAGGCTGATGGAGAGAGCCGTATCGATAACATTGCGCGCGAGTAGGGCGCGCATTTTACCAACTAGGATTGGCAGCTCGATGGCCAGAGGGACGGCAATGATCAGCATCTGTGACACAGCAATAAGCTGCAGCGCAGGGGCAACTGGCGCCCATGCCGGCCCAAAAACCAAACGAACAAGCGTATCGCTGCACAATGCTAGCCCCGCCATGCCAGGCCAGATTAGCCCGCTATAGGCGGCACACACCCTTAAATATCCGGGCGCCAATGGCTTTCCCTCGCGGTGGAGTTGCGCAAAGGCTGGAAACAATACCGCGCCCATTGACCCGATCATCAAGGTGCGACTTTGGTCAGAAAGGCTTGCGGCGCGACTATAATAGCCCACCGGGGCGAGCCCCAGAAGCTTTCCAATGATCAAATCTGCTGTCCGTGTGCCAAGGGCACCACTTAACGTCAGGACGGCATTGGCACTGCCGAAGCGGATGATTGGGCCGAGGCGTGAAAAGGGACTGAAGCGTATCGCCGGGGAAAGATATTGGGACAGGCCAGCGCGAACTATGGCCGCTGCGAGCAGCGCGTAAGCAAGGGCAGCTGTTGATAGTCCCCCCGCGGCCAGAGACAAAGCGACGATCGTCTGCGCAAGTGTTGCGCCCAATTGGATTAAGCCGAGGCGATAAAAGGCCATAGCGCGGGCCAGAATAGCTGTTGGCACGATGCTAAATGCCGAAATGAAACAACTTGCCGCGGCCAGCCACATTACAGGTGCTAGCTGCGCGGCCTTATATAAGGTCGCCATAGGCCAAGACAGCGCCACAAGGATAAGGGCAATGACACTGCCGAGGGCCACTGCAAGTGTCGTGCAGCGAGCAAGCGTCGCCGGGCTTAGGCTGGGCAGGCTTGCAATATAGCGTGTCAGTCCAAAGTCTTGAAAGATGGTCAGCATGAGGGTTGCTGCCATGGCAATCGAAAAGAGACCTGTTTCTGCCGGCGTCAAAAAATAGCGTGCCAGAACCGCAGCTGAGATGAATTGGAGCGCAGTGCCGATATATTGCAGCGCCGTGGACCAAATCGCGCCTTGGTGGACGCTGGTTGGTTTTTTGGGCGGGATGATCGGCTTGCGTTCAAAGGTCATCGGCGAAGCGCACGACCTGAAAGGAG
>JBEEOY010000153.1:0-8134 GCA_041191345.1 Pseudomonadota bacterium | reverse complement strand
CAAGCGCCAAAGGCAGCTGCCCCTGTTGCGGATTTGGTCCGCAAGGTGGATATTCCGCACGAGCAATTCACGCTTGCCAATGGCTTGCGGGTGATTGTGCACACGGATCGCAAGGCTCCGGTCGTCGCCGTATCTATCTGGTATGATGTGGGGTCAAAGCATGAGCCCAAGGGCAAAACAGGCTTTGCCCATTTGTTTGAGCATTTGATGTTCAATGGCTCGGAGAATGCGGATGGGGATTTCTTTAAGCCCCTAGAAGCCTTGGGCGCGACGGATTTTAACGGCACCACATCCTTTGACCGGACCAATTATTTCCAAACTGTCCCCACGGGCGCGCTTGAGCGGGTGCTGTTTTTGGAAAGTGATCGCATGGGCCGCCTGCTGGGCGCTGTGACGCAGGAAAAGCTGACCAACCAAATTGGCGTGGTGCAGAATGAAAAGCGTCAGGGCGACAACCGGCCTTATGGGCTGGTTAACTATGCCCAAATCAAAGGGACATTGCCGCCCGATCACCCCTATGGCCATCCGATTATTGGCTCAATGGCGGATCTGGATGCCGCCAGCTTAGATGATGTGCGCAATTGGTTCCGTCAGCATTATGGGCCGAATAACGCCGTGCTGGTGCTGGCAGGCGATGTTGACGTCAAAACTGCGCGCCCGCTGGTGGAAAAATGGTTTGGCAGCATTCCTGCAGGACCAAAGCAGCCCCGCCTTGCGGTTTCCATTCCAACGCTGCCCGCGCCCAAGAGTGAGGTTCTAAAGGATCGGGTCGCCACTGTACGGCTGTATCGCACATGGGTGGTGCCTGGGCTCGACCACAAAGATATGATTCCGTTGAGCGTTGGCGCTTCGGTTCTTGGTGGCTTGGCAAGCTCGCGGTTGGACAATGCACTTGTGCGGCAAGAGCAGCTCGCTGTGGCTGTATCGACCAGCTATGATCCTCAGGCGCAGCTTGGCTGGTTCCGGGTGACAGCGGATGTCCGTCCCGGCGTGGACCCAGCAACTGTAGCGCAGCGTCTTGATGCGCTGGTTGCAGATTTTATGAAATCTGGCCCCACCAAGGATGAGGTGCAGCGTGTGGTGACGCGCGCCGCGGCGGACCAAATTGCCCAGCTGGAACAAGTTGGTGGCTTTGGCGGCAAGGCAACCACGCTGGCGGAAGGCGCGCTCTATTTGAATGACAGCGGGGCCTATAAAAAGCAGCTGATTGCTTTGTCGAAAGTCAAGCCTGAGGCTGTCCGCAAGGCCATGCAGCAGTGGCTGAGCCGCCCTGTCTATGCGCTGACCGTCATGCCGGGGGATCGTGAGGCGTATGAAGAGGCCGCCCCTGCAAAGCCCAAGCCAGAGGCCTCTGCCCAGACCGCTGCACCTACCCCGCAAAAAGGCCCAGCTATTGCCTGGCCAGCTGTGGGGGCAGTTGCTGACCTAAGTTTCCCCAAGGTTGAGCGGGCGAAACTGACAAACGGCATTTCTGTTGTTTATGCGCAGCGCACGGCAGTGCCGATGACGCAGGTGTCGGTGAGCGTGGATGCAGGCAATGCCGCAGATTCGCGCAGCAAGCCCGGCACACAGGCGCTGATGCTCTCGCTCTTGGATGAAGGGGCAGGCGGCAAATCTTCTCGCGACATTGCCGAGGCGCAAGAGCGATTGGGCGCAAATATCAGTGCGGGCTCAACCATGGACCGCACCTCAGTTGGCCTGTCCGCGCTGTCGGCTAATTTGGATCCATCGCTTGCGCTGCTGGCAGATATTGTTCAGCGGCCCGACTTTGCGCCCGCTGAGGTGGAACGCCTCCGCCGCCAGTTGTTGACGCGGATCAAGTCTGAACAGACCAACCCGCAATCCATTGCGCTGCGCACTTTGCCGCCACTGCTCTACGGGCCAAACCATCCTTATGGCATTTCCTTCACTGGCTCGGGCAATGCGGCCAGCGTTTCTGCCGTAACGCGTGACGAGTTGCTGGCCTTCCATCAGGCATGGATGCGGCCAGAAAAGGCCACTATTTTTGTGGTGAGTGATCTTCCGCTTGCTGATGTTGTGGCAGGGCTGAACCGGCATTTTGGCCAATGGTCGGCCGCTGGTGCCAGCGGGCAAAAGCCGGATGCTGCCATGCTTGCTGGGCCGGCACCACGCATTGTGCTGGTGGATCGTCCGGGTTCGCCCCAATCAGTCATTCTCGGCGGGCAGCTTCTGCCCAACCGGGGTGTCGAAGATGTGGAAACGCTGCTGACAGCCAATCAAGCACTTGGGGGAGGTTTCCTCTCGCGCATTAACATGGACCTGCGCGAGACGAAGGGGTGGTCCTATGGTGTCTCGGGCTCTATCAGCCGCGTTGCCGGGCAAATGCCCTATCTTATCTTTGCGCCCGTTCAGGCCAATCGCACCGGTGAGTCAATTGCGGCCCTGCGTGAGAATTTCCGCGCCTTTTTGAGCACCCAAGGCGTGACAGCTGAAGAGCGCGAGCGGATTGTGAGCGGCAATATTTTAGAGCTGCCGGGCAGCTTTGAAACCAGCGGCGATGTGCTGGGTGCGCTTCAGCGCAATGCGCTCTATGGGCGGCCAGATTCCTATTACAACACACTTGCCTCGCGCTATCGCGCGATGACTGAGCCAGTGTTGGATTCGGCCATCCGCGCCAGTGTGCAGCCTGACGCATTTATGTGGGTTGTGGTGGGAGACGCGAAAAATGTTCGCCCACAACTTGAAAAATTGGGACTGCCTATCGAACTTATGTCATCATCCGATAGCAAATAAGCCCTCGGATATCTTGAAGGAGAGTGAATATGAGTCTGTCTGGCACCTATGAATGTGTCGTAAAGTCGCCGCTGGGCGATCAGAAATCGACGATCGTGGTCAATGTAGATGGCGACAGCTGGACTGGCACCAATAGCGGTGCGCAAGGCTCGGCCGAAATCACGGACGGCAAGGTGGATGGCAATACGATCACCTGGTCAATGAAGATGACCGTGCCGATGCCAATGACGCTGGAAGGCACCGCGACGATTGAGGGCGACGATGTCACTGGCTCCGTCAAGGCAGGCGCTTTTGGCACCTTCCCGCTCACGGGCAAGCGCGTCGGCTAAACCCGCGCTTCAGAGTTAAAAAAAAGGCCCCTTGCCGCGTGGCAGGGGGCCTTTTCTATAAGTGGTGGAACGTGTTCGCTTATTGAACCGTTACGGTCACCGCGCGACGGTTGCGCGCCCAATCTGCCTCAGTAGAACCAAGTGCTTCGGGGCGTTCCTTACCGTAGCTAACGGTGTTGATGCGGACGGCATCAATGCCAAGGGCTGCCAGCGCATTCTTAGCGGCATTGGCACGGCGGGCCCCCAGCGCAATATTGTAATCGCGTGTGCCGCGCTCGTCAGCATGGCCTTCAATCGTCACGCTGACCGCCGGATACCGCTTCAGCCACGCTGCTTGGCTGGCCAGCACGGCTTGATCTTCGGCATCAACGTCAAATTTATCCGTATCAAAGAAAATTCGGTCAGCAGACACATTGGCCACAAAATCGCCTTGCGATCCCGGGGTGGGGCCTGCCGGAGTTGCCGGGCCAGTTGGGCCCTGAGCGCCCACGGGTGGCGGCGGAAGATCTTGCGGCTTTGGCTTCTTGCCACAGCCCGCGACAGCCACAAGGCTGGTCGCCAATAGCAATGCCGTCATTTTTCTCGACATGGAAACACTCCTTAATCTGGCAATTCACCCCTAACTGGATGTTTCGCCGCTTGTTTCTATTGGGTCAACCCCCTGCGCAACAAGAGCGTTAGGGTAGAATGGGCCCCCAGGCTGGATCAGACCCATCAACGGGCGTTTCAATGCGGCGCTCCTTGGCCCCCGTGACATCCACTTGCATCACGCTGGTCTTGCCATTGCCGCGCTCTGTGCGGAAAAACTGGATGACCCGGCCATTGGGCGACCAAGTGGGGGCCTCATCCTGCCAGCTATCTGTCAGCAATTTCTCGCTGCCGCCATTGGGGCTCATGACCCCAATACGAAAAGCCCCGCCGGTAATTTTGGTAAAGGCAATTAAATTGCCCCGTGGGCTCCATTCCGGTGTAGCATAAGTGCCGCCCCCAAAGCTGATGCGCTGCTGGTCAGACCCATCTGCATTCATCACGTAGATTTGCTGCTTGCCTGAGCGATCACTTTCAAAGGCAATTTTCTTGCCATCGGGGGAAAAGCTGCCGCCCGTTTCAATGGCTGGGGAATTGGTCAGCCGGGTTGGTGTGCCGCCTTGGACTGAAATGCTGTAAATATCAGTATTGCCGCCCACACTCATGGAATAAATGATGGTCTGCCCATTGGGCGACCAGCGTGGGCTGAAGGTTTGATTGGGGCTTTCTGTCACCAGCCGCTGCCGGCCGCTTGCAATGTCATACACATAAATCCGGGCCCGCCGCTCAATATATGAGACATACACAATGGATTTATAATCGGGCGAAAAGCGCGGCGTCAGCGCAATGGCCTGGCCATTGGTGATGAAGCGATGGTTGGCTCCATCTGAATCCATAATGGCCAGCCGTTTGACCCGGTTCCCCTTGGGGCCTGTTTCCGCAATATAGGCAATGCGGCTATCAAAAAATGGGTTCTCCCCGGACAGCCGCGAATAAATGGCGTCTGCGCATTTGTGCGCCGCACGCCGCCAATCACGCGGTTGAACGGAAAAGCCCTGACGGATCATTTCTGATTGCAGGCCAACATCATAAAGATAGCAGCCGACTGTCAGTGTCCCATCGTCATTGTTGCGGACAAAGCCCTGAACCAATTTTTCTGCATTCATGCCGGCCCATTCGGCAAAGGCTGGGGCCGTGACTTCAGCCAAGGCCGGGGTGCGCAATCCTGCCGGGCCCTTGGGCGTGAAATCATCAATTGCATTTAAGTTACTCGCAATGATTTCAGAGACTTTCCGTCCAAGCTCAGCCGTTTGCCCGGCGGGCGTGGCAACATCTGCCGGTGTTGCCATAGGCGGGACGGCAATAATGAACCTGTCGCTGCTTTCATCCGTCACAGTGCCCGTGATTTGCGCCGCCAATGGCGTGGCGCTGGCGAGGCCCGCCAGAAAAAGCAGTTTGATGATGCGAATGCGCATGTCAGTTCAACCTCTTGTCAAAGGTAATGGGGCCAAGCGATTGCCAGATGGCATAATGTTCTGGCGGCAGTTGGAAAGGGGCTGCGCGACGGATGGCGCTTGCCGCGCGTTCAGCGTGAATGGTTTTGAGATTTTCGTTATTCTCCGTCACGCCCGTCTGGCTCACCACAGTAATGGTGCCAATGGATCCATCGGGTTTGAGCGTCACGACAATGTTGGTGCGCAGCAATTCAGCATCCACGCCTGTCGGCGCGCGCCAATAGCGTTTCATTTGCGCGAATAAGGCTTGGATGAAGCTCGCTTCCAGTTGGGCGGCTGTTCTGGCAGCCGGCGTGCCACTGCCTTGCGCGGCGGTGCCTCGCCCAGTGCCAGGCGTGCTTGTTTCCCGGCTGGCCGCTTTGGAAAGTTGGGCCATTAACGATCCATCTAATCGGGAGGATCTTTGGGCAGGCTTGGTAGCCTCAGCCTTTTGGGGCTTGGCCTTCGGATCTGGCAATTTGGCGTCGGCCTTCGCTTTGGCCGGCATTGGCGGAGGCGCCACGGCATCTGCCATGGGCTCAACCTCGCTTGGCGCAGGCGGGGCGCTGGCCTCTGGCACAGCATCCGGCGCGGCAGTTTGCAGGGCTGTCGCGCTGACCAAATCCACTTCAATAGGTGGGTTTGATGGCGGCAATTTTGGCGCAGGACGCATGAGGCTGAGCGACAAAGCACCCAAGAGCAGCACATGGCCAAAACCGGCCAGGGCAAGGGCTGTGCGCTCGGCGCGGTCCATCGTTTATTTCTCTGTGCTTTCCGTTGTAACCAGCGCAACACGGTTTAGCCCGGCGCGATTTATTTCCCCCATCACGGCCATCACCTCGCCATAATCGAGCTGGCGATCAGCGCGCAGATAGACTTGCGGGCTTTCTGCGCCGCCTTTGGCAGCAATATCTGCCAGCTTTTGGGGCAAATCAGCCCGGCTAATCTCCGCTTCGTCGAGGAAAAGCTTGCCTGTTGGGTCAATGGAGATTTGGACGGGCTTGTCTGCTTGGTCCAAAGCCTTGGCGCGGCTGTCGGGCAGATTAATGGGAACGCCTGCCACCAGCAGCGGTGCGGTGACCATGAAGATGATGAGCAGCACCAGCATAACGTCCACAAAGGGCGTCACGTTAATTTCGGCCATTGGCGCGCGCTTTTGCCCAGGGCGGGAAGATTGAATGGGGCCCATGGCTTAGCCTTCCAACTCGCGGCTTAGCGAGGCGTGGAAGCTATCGGCAAAACGCGTCAGCCGCGCTTCCAGCCGGTTCAAGCCATGACCAAAGCGGTTATAGGCAATAACGGCGGGAATAGCAGCAAACAGGCCAATGGCTGTGGCGAACAAAGCCTCCGCAATGCCCGGGGCAACAACTGACAGCGACGTATTCTGCTGGCTCGCAATCGCGGTGAAGCTGCGCATAATGCCCCAAACCGTGCCAAATAGGCCGACAAAGGGCGCAACGCTGCCAATCGTGGCTAAGATATTCAGCCGATCCCCCAGCCGGTCAACTTCGGCCGCAATTGCGGTATTCATGCTGGTGGCAAGGCGCTGGCGTGTGCCTTCCCGATCCATATTGCGATTGCTGGTCGACCGCCGCCATTCAAAAATACCCGCCTGAAAGACACGGGCCGAGGGCAGGGGATCATCCTTATGCACTTGATAAAAGGCGTTGGTGTCTTCCGCGTTCCAGAAATCGCGCTCAAACCGATCACAGCCGCGCATGGCCTCGCGCATTTTGCGCGCATGAGAAATGATGATCGCCCAAGTCCAAATGCTGGCAAGCAATAGGCCCAGCATCACGAGCTTCACGACAATATCCGCCTGCAAAAACAGGGCGATGGGCGAAAGGCTGGTGGCATCAGTGGCAAGAATGGGCGTCATGCAAAGGCTCTTTTCAGTCAGATGGTCTGGTTGGGCAATAAGCGCGTAAAGGCGTCCACCCAGTTGCGTGGCTGGCGGCGCGGGCGGCCTTCAGGCGTAATGAAGGCCGCAGTGACACGGGCATCGGCAATCAGCTCTTCCCCGCGCCAAATACGCTGCTGAATAATGCAGGCGGCGGCCCGCAGCGCCTCTACGGTTGAGATGATGAGCAGCGCATCATCAAAATGGGCCGGGCGTTTATACTGAATGTTCAAGTCCGCAACGGCGTAAACCCCTTCGGCCCCATCAAAGGCCGCGCGCTGATCAATGCCAGCAACGCGCAGCATGTCAGACCGGGCCCGCTCCATAAACCGCAGATAATTGGCGTGATAGACAACGCCCGAAAAATCGGTGTCTTCAAAATAGACGCGCACGGGAAAACGGTGTTCGCGGCCAACAAAGCGTCCGGCGGTTGGAAAGTCGATGTCAGCTGCACTCATAAACTCATCTTAAACCAAGTGGATTCCGAAATGAATCCCAGCCGCATCATTATTTTGTGTCGAACAAGCCATCTTGGCTTCCGGCGGGGGGATTTAAGCCCAAATGCTTCCAGCCCGGCGGGTTGAGCTGGCGGCCCCGCGCGGTGCGCGCAATCAGGCCCAATTGCAGCAAATAGGGTTCCACCACGTCCTCAATGGTATCACGCGGTTCCGACAAGCCCGCTGCCAGTGCCTCGACCCCAACGGGTCCGCCGCGATAGACATCAGCAATCATCGTCAGATAGCGCCGGTCCATGGCATCGAGGCCGAGCGCATCAACTTCCAGTCGGTTCAAGGCGGAATCGGCAATGCGTGCTGTCACCACAGCTTCGCCTGCGACATTGGCAAAATCCCGCACGCGGCGGAGTAAGCGGCCCGCAATGCGCGGCGTGCCGCGGGATCGTTTGGCAATTTCATGCGCGCCATCTTCGGCAATGCCCAGGTCGAGCAATCCCGCTGCACGGCGGATCACCTGCTCCAACTCGCCATGGCTATAGAAATTGAGGCGCACGGGAATGCCAAAGCGGTCACGCAAGGGAGTGGTGAGCAGTCCTTGGCGCGTGGTTGCGCCCACCAGCGTAAATTTCGGCAAATCAATGCGGACGGACCGTGCCGATGGCCCTTCGCCAATCA
>JBEEOY010000152.1:0-5889 GCA_041191345.1 Pseudomonadota bacterium | reverse complement strand
GATTTGGCAAGCCGTGCTGACCTGATTGTGCAGCTGATGCAATTTTTTGGCCGACATGACGGCGATAGCCGCGTGACGCTGCAATGACGCCAGAGCTGTTCGCCATGCTGGTCTGCCCCCTGACGCGGACCAAGTTGCGCTATGATGACGCACAGCAAGAGCTGATATCAGACGCCGCCCGGCTTGCCTTTCCCATTCGCGATGGGGTGCCAATTCTGGTGGTAGATGAAGCGCGCACTTTAAGCGCGGCCCAAAAGGGCGAGTAAGGCTTAACCTTCGAGCGCGGCCAAGGCGCGAATATCATCACCCAATGAGAGGCCGTTTTTGTCGGCCAGACGAACCGCTTCGTCACGATTATAAATAAAGCCTGATACGGGGTAGCTGGTGATGCCCAGATCCCCAGACCCTGCATGCCAAATGCGCACGCGGCTCCAATCGCCTTTTTCCGAAACATCAATGGCACGCACATTGCGTTCCACCATGCCCGGGCGCGACCAATTGGCGTGCGTCAGCAAAATTTCGCGATCATTCAACACCTTGCTGACCATAGCCACGTGGCCATTGCGCATACCGGCAAAGCTGGGCATCGCCATGACAGCGCCTGCACGCGGTGTCTGGCCGCGATCATAGCGGCCTTCAGCTTGGCCCCACCAGCTATAGGCATTGCCGCGCAGCTCAATCCCCGAGGCAGCCCGCGCGAAGGTGACGCACTGCAGAAACCGGGCCGACTGCGCATAAGCCGGGGCAGACGATGCGAAAATCACCATCAGTGCAGCTGCAATGATTTTGATGTGACGCACGATTGAGAAACCCCTTTGGTCTTTGGCAAGTGATGCAGCCTCCCTGCCGGTTGCCCGGTTGGTCGCCAAGCGAACAGCGGTGAGTGGATGAGTCGTTGGGATAAGCTGCGATAGGATTTCACTTCACCGACAGACTCACTCGATTCAACGCAGCGCCAAACCAAACCCACTGACAATCTGCGCGAAAAACGCGAATCGGCTGCTCGCCCTGCGCTTAAGACTGGCCTTGCACAGCGGACAATGAGGCGGCATCTTGCTGCAAAATACAGTCACTTGGGATGAGGACACTTATGCTCGGATATATGCAGGATTGGGATCTGCGCGTTAGCCACTTGATTGATTATGCGGCGCGCGAACACGGCAATCGCGAAATCCTGACGCGTTGGGCCGATGGCAGTATTGAACGCACCAACTGGGCCGGCGTGGCATTGGAAGCGCGCAAACTGGCGCAGGTTTTCGCCCGCTGGGGCATGAAACCGGGAGACCGGATTGCCACCTTTGCCATGAACCATCATCGCCATTTAGCGGCATGGTATGGCGCAATTGGCTGTGGCGGCGTGATCCATACCGTGAATGTCCGCTTGTTTGATGAAGACCTGATCTACATCATGAACCATGCCGAAGACCGGGTGCTCATGTATGACGCCCAGTTCCAACCAGTTATTGATCGGCTGAAGCCACACCTCAAAACCGTTGAGCATTATATCGTGTTCGACAGTGCCGACAGCTATGGCGCGTTGATGGCCGAAATGGACGGCAAGTTTGACTGGGTGATGGGCGATGAACGCGACCCCTGCATGCTCTGCTACACCAGCGGCACCACGGGACATCCCAAGGGCGTTCTGTATCAGCACCGCTCCACCATGCTGCACGCCATGGCAGAAATTGCGCCTAGCGTGTTTGATTTGTCCTGTGGCTCAGTACTGTTGCCCGTTGTGCCGATGTTCCATGCCGCCAGCTGGGGCCTGCCCTTTGCGGGCGCGGCGGCAGGCGTGAAGTTCGTCTTTTCGACCACCAATGATGCGCCCACCTTGCACGGCCTGATGTTGCAGGAAAAGGTAACGCATTCTGCTGGCGTGCCGACAGTGTGGCTGGCCATGTTCCAACATTTGGACGCAACCGCCAAAGCTGGCGGCGATGCCTCCTTGGGCAAGCTGCGACTGGTGACAATTGGCGGTTCGGCCGCACCCCGCGCGATGATTGAGCGGCTGATGAAGCAAGGCGTGCGCGTTGCCCATGCATGGGGAATGACTGAAACCTCGCCCATTGGGACCATGGGGGCGCCAACCTATGATTGGGATGATTTGTCGCTTGAGGCGCAGATTGATGTCGTCTGCAAACAAGGCCGCGTGCCCTTTGGCGTCGAACTGCGCATTGTGGATGATGAAGGCACTGTTCTGCCCCGCGATGGCACCAGCTCAGGCAAATTGCAGGTGCGCGGGCCTTGGGTCGTCAAACGCTATTTCAAGGCAGAGGCCGATGCAACCGATGCAGACCAGTGGTTTGATACGGGCGACGTTTCCGTCATCCACCCCGATGGCACGATGCAAATTACCGACCGCGCCAAGGACGTCATCAAATCGGGCGGCGAATGGATTAGCTCGGTTGAATTGGAAAACGCCGCTGTCGGCTGCCCCGGGGTTGCGGAAGCGGCAGCGATTGGCGTGCATCACCCGAAATGGGATGAGCGGCCCATATTGCTGGTTGTCCGCAAGGAAGGGGCCTCGTTGAGCGAAGAAGACGTGACCAATTACCTTGCTGGCGTGGTTGCCAAATGGTGGCTGCCCGATGAGGTGCTGTTTGTGGATAGCCTGCCGCACACAGGCACGGGCAAAATTCAAAAGGCAGAATTGCGCAAACAATATAAGGATTACCAGTTGAAGGCGCTGCAAGCAGCCTAAGGCAGATGGGCTTGGGTTTCGGCAAAAGGCCGAAGCCCCAAGCCCATGCTTTAAATCAGGCGCAACTGATCCCCTTCGGGCGGGCAGAATAAATCCGTCCTTAAAGTTATTTGTTGTTCATTCAGCCCCAATTTGCGGCACGCGAGGCGAAAGCGTGTGCGCAGCAGTTGCGCCCAAACCCCCGCCCCCTTCATGCGGCTAAAAAAGTCGGGATCATTATCCCGCCCGCCGCGCAGTGATTGGATTTGCGCCATCACCTTGGCAGCCCGGTCCGGGTAATGCACATCAAGCCATGCACGAAAAAGCGGTGCAACCTCATGCGGCAAGCGGACCGGAATATAGCTAGCCGTCTGAGCGCCCGCCTCTGCTGCAGCTTCAAGAATGGCCTCTATCTCCGCATCGGTAATCGCCGGGATCACAGGCGAAACGTTGACATGAACGGGAATGCCAGCGGCACGCAGCGCGCGAATGGCCGCCAGCCGACGCTCTGGCCGGGCGGCTCGGGGCTCCAGCGTGCGGTGGACCTTAGGGTCCAGCGAGGTGACAGAAAGTGACACGGCTACCAGCCCCTTGGCGGCCATCGGGGCGAGCAGATCCATATCACGCACCACGCGATCAGACTTAGTGGTAATGGTCAGCGGATGGTTGCAGGCGGCCAGAACTTCAAGGCAGCCCCGCATGATTTTCCAGTCCCGCTCAATTGGCTGATAGGCATCCGTATTGGTGCCAAAAGCAATGGGGGCGGGCCGATAGCCTTTCTTCGCCAATTCGCGCCGCAGCAAGTCCGGCGCATCGGGCTTGGCAAAGAGCTTGCTTTCAAAATCAAGCCCCGGCGACAGATCATGATAGGCATGGCTGGGCCGGGCATAGCAATAAATGCAGCCATGCTCGCAGCCCCGATAGGGGTTGATGGACCGATCAAAAGGCACGTCTGGGCTGGTATTGCGCGTAAGAATTACCTTGGGCCGCTCCACTTGAACGCTTGTGCGCAAGGGCGGCAGACCGCCGTCAATCTGTTCCGCCTGATCCAGCCAGTCGCCATCTAAATCCCGCGCCGCCAAACCAAAGCGCTGGGGACGATCATTCCGAGGTGCGCCACGCCCTGTGGGCACCGGAAAAGCTATGCGCGAAGGACGCTGATCGGCCATTGCCTCAACTTGGCAGGCGATTTAGAACATTTCAAGAACAAAGTATCGAGCAACGGCTCAGGCCTGTGCTGTCCCGAGATGCTTAATTCGCGCTCGCGCGGGTCCCTGACCGGTCTGACCGCAAGGCTGTTGGCCCCGGCAAGCCCGGAAAGCGCGGCCACAGCCCTTGGGATAGCGCAGCAAGGCTGGCTGTCTGCTCCCCAGTTTGGCGTTGATACATCCAGTAATTGCGCAGAATGATCGTCACATAAGCGCGCGTTTCCCAATAGGGGATGCTTTCAATATAAAGCAGCGGATCGCTATTATCACGCGCCCGCTGGTTCCAGACATCCACGGGCTGTGGGCCGGCATTATAGGCGGCAATCACCTTGGGCAGAATGCCGCCAGTAATTGGCATATCCCGAAGCCGTTCAATAAAGCTTTGGCCATATTCCATATTGGTCGCCGGGTCATTGAGCGAGCCGACTGTGTCGCGCCCTTTTTGACGCGCCATCATGGCGGCCGTGCCGGGCATGACTTGCATAAGGCCTTTGGCGCCTGCTGGGCTCACAACTGCTGGACGAAATTGGGATTCCTGCAGGGCATGGGCATAGACCAGTGCCTTATCAATTCGCCAGCCGCCCTCTGGCTGCCATGTCCGCGGCATAGGGTAGCGTGCCGAGGCGGGTGCCTGGGCGCCGGCCGGGCCATTATGTGCCAGCCATAGCTGCGTGGCAGGCATATCCATACGGCCTGCCAAAGTGGCAAGCGCTGCGTGTTTGCGCGGGTCGCCAATACGGGCCTGCCAGCGGATCACCTCATCTGCGAGGTCCATTTCATTAATTTCGGCAAGCGCCAACGCCGCCCGGACATTGGGCAGATTTTCAACCTCGGCAATATTGTCAGGCACTTTCTGGAAACTGGCGGGCAGGCCAAGGCGGTTGGTGGCAAGCAACCCATAAAATGTTTCATTGGATCGGGCAGCTGCGCGCAAATGCGCCTCAGCCTTTTGCGGCTGCCCGGCAGCTGTGGCCGCACGCGCCGCCCAGAACCGAGCAGCTGACACCATATCAGAATCCTGAAAGCGCTGGGCTGCAGACTCAAAAGCGACCAATGCCGCTGCATAATCTGCCATGCGCCATGCAGCCAGGCCTTGCGTCCAATCTGCCTGCGCGGCCCATTGACCAACGCCCAATTGCGCATTGGCCGCCACGCGGCGAGCCGCCTCATCCTCTCCTGTGATGAAGTACGACCAGGCGACACGCTGGAACAATTCTGTCCGCCCTTCGAGCGACAATTGCGCCTCATTATCCAAGACCACGGCCTCGGCTTCAAAGGGCAGATTGTCCTTAATCAAAGGCTGGATGCGCGCATTGAGTGTGGAGGCAGCCGGATCACTCGTCTGCGCTGTGCGCGACCGACGGGGGGCACTGCCCAGCCAAATAAGATCTCGCACAACAGGTAGGCTGATATCAGCCATAATGCCGCGCGACCGCGCCAGCCGCGCCAGTTGTGGCGCCTGCGGCAGATAAGGGGCGTCCTGCAAAATAGCGATAAGCTGCTCAGACGTTGGCTTGGGAGAGCCTTTGGCGAGATAGAGTTCGGCACGCGCAACATTGTGCAACGGGCCTTCAGGCATTGAGTTCAAGCCCGCTTGCGCCTCATCCCACCGCGCTTCACGAATGGCGATGAAAACATCTTTATACCGCTGGCGCGCATTGGGCCCCAATTGCGGGATAAAGTTGGACACAAAACTGCCAGCAAGCGGAACATCAGGCGCGGCCAGAGCGGCAGTCGCAACAGTTGATAGGCTTAGGGCAAGCAGTCCAGCAAAACGTCTCAAGTCAATCCCCCGATAAGCACCTGCATGTCCTTCCAGACTGAAGCTTTGCGCTGCGGCGCCTGAAGCAACAGGCGCGGATGCAGGCTGGCAATGCAAGGTACCTTACCGCGGAAGTGGTTAATATTCTGGCCTATTTTGTCTAGAGTCGCTGTCGAATCTGCCCCAATCAAGGCACGGCTCGTCGCTTGGCCTAACAGCCAAACAGCCTTTGGCTCCGC
>JBEEOY010000151.1:0-2581 GCA_041191345.1 Pseudomonadota bacterium | reverse complement strand
TGAAGGCGCTGCCCGGCATTGCGATAGGCGGCGTGAAGCTGAACGAACTGATCGGCCAAAGCTGGCTGCTGCTCGGCGATCCGGGCCAACTGATCGGCGCTTAACGGGCTGTGGAAAAGAGGGTCGGCCGCCGCTTCGCGCAGGGCGGCAAAGCGGCGTGTGGCGGCATCTTCTTCAAAGTCTTGCCAATCAAGTGGAAAATCGCGCGCCAATATTTCGAGTAAGGTCGGAGTGAGGGGCCGATCATCGCTTTCCAGCTGCGACAGATAGGAAACAGAAATGCCAAGACGTGCGGCCATATCCGCTTGTTTCAAGTCGCGCATAGCACGCAGGGCGCGCAGCTTTGTGCCGGCAAAAATGCGGCGACGGCTTAATTGCGGCGGGCGGGCTTCGTTGGTCATGTCGCGCAATATGCGCTCGGCGCGGGAAGTTTGCAAACCTGTACTTTGCAACTTCGCAAATTCACATTGGACATTGCCAATGACTGGTCCCAAAAGCGACGCTTCAATTTTTAGGGGATCGCCATGTCATCGAACATCGCAGAGCTCGAAAAGCGCCGGTCTGCTGCCCATATGGGCGGGGGGCAAAAGCGCATTGACGCGCAACATGCCAAGGGTCGCTTAACCGCGCGAGAGCGGCTCGACGTGCTTTTGGATCAAGGCTCGTTTGAAGAGCTGGACATGTATGTCGAGCATAATTGCGTCGATTTCGGCATGGAAGCGACTAAGATCCCGGGGGACGGCGTTGTCACTGGATCGGGCACGATCAATGGCCGCTTGGTCTATGTCTACAGCCAGGATTTCACTGTTTTTGGCGGTTCATTGTCTGAACGTCACGCCCAGAAAATCTGCAAAATCATGGATATGGCGCTGAAAGTTGGCGCGCCGGTGATTGGCCTGAATGATAGCGGCGGCGCCCGCATTCAAGAAGGCGTGGCCTCACTGGGCGGCTATGCAGAGGTGTTCCAGCGCAATGTGTTGGCCTCAGGCGTGGTGCCGCAACTGAGCCTCATCATGGGCCCGTGCGCGGGCGGCGCAGTCTATTCGCCTGCCATGACGGACTTCATCTTCATGGTGAAGGATTCGAGCTATATGTTTGTGACTGGCCCGGATGTTGTGAAGACCGTCACGAACGAAGTGGTCACGCAGGAAGAACTTGGCGGCGCGATTACACACACGGCAAAGTCCGGCGTGGCCGACTTGGCGCTGGAAAATGACATTGAGGCACTGCTCGCGGCGCGTGACTTCATTGATTTTCTGCCCGAAAACAACCGTATGGGCGTGCCAGAACGTCCAACCAATGACCCATGGGATCGTGTGGAACCGAGCTTGGATACACTGATCCCTGCGTCTGCGGCGACACCCTATGATATGCATGAGCTGATCCGCAAAACCGTGGATGAGGGCGATTTCTTTGAAGTTCAGCCCAATCATGCGGGCAATATCATCATTGGCTTTGGCCGAATTGAGGGCCGGACTGTGGGCATTGTGGCCAATCAGCCGATGGTGCTGGCGGGCTGCTTGGACATCAACGCATCTAAGAAGGCGGGGCGGTTTGTTCGCTTCTGCGATGCCTTTGATATTCCGATTGTGACGTTTGTCGATGTGCCGGGCTTTTTGCCGGGCGTGAGCCAAGAGCATAATGGTATTATTAAGCATGGGGCAAAGCTGCTCTTTGCCTATGCCGAGGCAACCGTGCCGAAGATTACGGTTATCACGCGCAAAGCCTATGGCGGTGCATATGACGTGATGGCCTCCAAGCATTTGCGCGGGGACTTGAACTATGCCTGGCCCACCGCTGAAATCGCTGTGATGGGCGCGAAGGGTGCCGTGGAAATCATTTTCCGGTCTGACATTGGCGACCCAGAAAAAATTGCCGAGCGGACCAAGGAATATGAAGACCGCTTTGCCAACCCATTTGTCGCGGCCAGCAAGGGCTTTGTGGATGAGGTCATCATGCCGCACGCCACCCGCCGCCGCATTGCCTTGGGTCTGCGCAAGCTGCGCAATAAGCAGCTCGAGAACCCTTGGAAGAAGCACGATAATATCCCGCTTTGAGGATTTGATGTCATGAAACTCGGCCGCTTAAACCATATTGGCGTCGCAACGCCTTCAATCGAGGCCAGCATCGCGTTTTGGCGGGATGTGATGGGCGCAACGCATATTCATGCGCCTTTTGATCTGCCGGAGCAGGGGGTTAAGGTCTGCTTTGTCGATACGCCGGCTGAGGGGCCGCATAATGGCACGCAGATTGAGCTGATTGAGCCACTGCCTGGCAATACCAGCATTGCGAGCTTCTTGGAGAAGAACCCGCAGGGCGGCCAGCACCATATGTGCTTTGAAGTGCCCGATATTCATGCCGCTAAGGCGGAATTTGACGCCATGGGCAAGCGCGTGTTGGGGGAACCGCGCATTGGCGCGCATGGCACTCTGATTTTCTTTGTTCATCCCAAAGATATGGGCGGGGTTCTGACTGAAATAATGGAAACGCCCAAAGCGGCGCATTGAGACACTGGAGAGGATGGAGAAAAAATCATGAAATTTGAAACCATTACACTCGATATTAGTGATAACATCGCAAC
>JBEEOY010000150.1:0-37314 GCA_041191345.1 Pseudomonadota bacterium | reverse complement strand
ACATCAACCATATGGGCGGCCGTGAAATAGGTGATCGGCGCTTCTTCTGCCCAAGCGGGGGCGGAAAGGGCACAGGCGGCTGTCGCGCAGAGCGAAAAGGCAATGTTTTTCATGACGCAATTGCTGGCAGGCCAAACCGCACTTGGCAAGAGGGAGGCTGTCGTCAGACGGCGTAGCGCGCCAAGGCCTCATAATGCGGGCGACACTGGTCTGCGATGCGTTTTTGCGCGTCGCTAAGCAGCCTGTAGGGCGTTGGCGGACCAAAGCCCTCGCTGTTCCAAACCGCATTATACCAATGGCGCGCCCAAATACCGTCTGCCGGATGCGCGCCCTTGGCCCAGCGCAGCATGGCAGGATCCCAGCCAATACCAATGGCCGCGCACAGCGCCTTTAACCCCGTTTCTGGGTCTGCCAGCAGCCGATTGCTGTCCACCACCGGTGCGGCCCGGCCCAGATGTTGGGAAACTTGGTCATGATAAGCCAGCAACCGCGCAAAGCCGAGTTGGGCTGCATCGTGCAACTCGTTCTTTTCCGCATAGCTGGCGACCATCAATTCGGGTTCGCGGATCAAAAAGGCGTGACAATGATCGGGAAAATCATCGATCGAAACGGGGCCTTCCATATGGTGTGACATATGCTTTTGATACCAAATCGCTTTGCCGCCCGGCACGTCCCCGCGCATTGCATTGGCCACTGACTGCCAATCACAGTCCATATCGGCCATGATGTCCTCGGCCATGGCGTGCGGTTCCCCCGTTGCCTTTAAATAGGCGCCATAAAAGGGTTCATCGGTGACGGCGGTATCTGCTCGAGCAGAAAAACTGCGCATCATGGCCGTCGAAATATTCCGTGGCCCAGACCACATGGCAATTCGGACCGCGCCGTCGATCATGGGCGGGGATTTGCCTGAATGTCACGCTCTACCAGCGCTTTATAAAGGCCCTGCAAGCGTGCCACCATTGGCCCGCGCCCGTCGCTGATCCGCCGCCCGTCTATGGTGTGGGCTGGCACAACGCCGGCAAAGGTGCCAGTGACAAAGGCTTCTTCTGCGCCATAAACATCAGTCAGTGAGAAGTTCTTTTCAAAAACCGGAATGCCTTCTTCGCGGCAGATGCGAATGATGTTTCCCCGCGTAATGCCGCCAAGGCAATAATCACCGGTAGAGGTCCAGACTTCGCCTTTGCGCACGATGAAGAAATGCGTCGAATTGCACGTGGCGACAAAGCCATGCGGATCCAGCATCAGGCCCTCATTCGCGCCAGCCTCGGTCGCCTGAATACAGGCCGTTATGCAGTTGAGCTTGGAATGAGAATTGAGCTTGGGGTCTTGCACTGCCGGGTCGCCGCGCCGGACATGAACCGTGAAGAGCGAAATGCCCTGTTCAATCACTTCGACATGGGGTTCTTTATGTTCGGCAATAATCACAATGGTGGCCGGGCTCACCACAACGCGCGGGTCCTGATAGGGTGTGGAGCGCACCCCGCGCGTGACCATCAGCCGAATATGGCAAGCCTGCATGGCATTGGCATCAATGGTTTCATAAAGACGGCGGACCATCTCTGCGCGGGAAATGCCAATGTCCATCGCAATGGCCTTTGCCCCTTCCCACAACCGATCAAGGTGCTCGGTCAGAAAGGCCATGTGCCCGTTATGGACGCGAATGCCCTCCCACACGCCATCGCCCAGCATGAAGCCGCTGTCGAACACCGAAACCACGGCCTCAGCGCGCGGCTTAAGCACGCCATTGACGTTGATCAGGATCGCTTCATTGCGCGGGTCAGGCGTAAAGTCCTGCGTGACCTTCGCCATCAGAAATGCAGCGCCTTGCCATAAGCGGACAAGACACTTTCGTGCATCATCTCACTCAATGTTGGGTGCGGGAAAACGGTCTGCATAAAATCTGCCTCAACCAGTTCGGCCTGTTTGCCGATGGTAAAGCCCTGAATCAGCTCTGTCACTTCGGCCCCCACCATATGTGCGCCCAGCAGCTCACCCGTCTTGGCGTCAAACACCGTTTTCACAAAGCCCTCGGCTTCGCCCAGCGCAATCGCCTTGCCATTGCCAATGAAGGGGAAGCGACCAACTTTCACGTCATGCCCCGCCTCTTTGGCCTTGGCTTCAGTCAGGCCCACTGAGGCGATCTGCGGGTGGCAATAGGTGCAGCCCGGAATATTCTTGGGGTCCATGGCGTGCGGGTGGACATCTTTATTGCCCAGCGACTGCGCAATGGCTTCGGCTGCGATCACGCCTTCATGGCTGGCCTTGTGCGCGAGCCATGGCGGGGCGGTAATGTCGCCAATTGCCCACAGGCCGGCCACATTGGTGCGGCACAGGCCATCGGTCTTCACATGGCCGCGCTCAGTTGCCACGCCCAGTGCCTCCAGCCCGATTGTCTCGGTATTCGGCACAATGCCAATCGCGACAACGGCATGGCTGAAGCTGGCTTTTTCCACCTTGCCATCCTTGGCCTTAATCTCTGCGGTCACGCCCTTGGCATCAGCTTTGAGGCTGTTGACGCCGGCCCCAGTTAGGATCTTGATCCCCTGTTTGGTGAGTGCCTTTTCAAGAAAGTCAGACACTTCGGCATCTTCGACAGGGACGATCCGGTCCATCATTTCGACGACTGTTACCTCTGCCCCCATGTCATTATAAAAGCTGGCAAATTCAATGCCGATTGCGCCTGAACCAATGACAAGCAGCTTGGTCGGCATTTCGGACGGCACCATTGCGTGACGATAGGTCCAGATGCGTTTCCCATCAGCCGGGGCAAAAGGCAGGTCGCGGGCGCGGGCCCCGGTTGCGAGGATGATGTGCTTGGCCGCCAGCTCTTCAGTCTTGCCATCTTTGGTGACGGACAGCGTGTTGGCGCTCACCAACTTGCCATCGCCCATATGGACGGTGATCTTGTTCTTCTTCATCAGGTGCGTGACGCCCTGATTAAGCTGCTTGGCCACCCCGCGAGAACGCTGGACGACCGCGTTTAGGTCTGCGCTGATCTTTTCAGCTGCCAGCCCATAGGCCCCAGCATGCTGCATATAATGATAAATCTCGGCCGAGCGCAGCAGCGCCTTGGTTGGGATGCAGCCCCAATTGAGGCAGATGCCACCCAGATTTTCACGCTCCACAATTGCCGTTTTCAGGCCCAATTGCGCCGCGCGAATGGCGGCCACATAGCCACCGGGGCCAGAGCCGAGGACAACGACGTCGTACGCAGCATCAGCCATGTTATGCCACCAGACCCAATGGCTTTTCACACAAATCGCGGAAGGCTTGCATCAATTGTGCGCCATCAGCCCCGTCAATGGCGCGATGGTCAAAGCTGCCCGTGGCGGACATGACGGTGGCAATTTGCAGGCTGTCGTCAATGACAAAGGGCCGCTTCTCGCCTGCGCCAATTGCCAGAATCATCCCTTGGGGCGGATTGATGACAGCATCAAATTGCTTGATGCCAAACATGCCCATGTTGGAGAGGCTGGCAGTGCCGCCCTGATATTCATGCGGCTGCAGCTTGCCGTCCTTGGCACGCCCGGCAAGTTCACCCATTTCTGTCGAAATCTTGCTGATTGCCTTGCTGTCCGCACCAGTGATGATGGGGGTGATGAGGCCATTGGGCACGGAGACAGCGACGCTGATATCGGCCCGCTGATACATGATCAGTTGATCACCCGCGAAGCTGACATTGCACTTCGGCACCTGCACCAACGCCAAGCCGAGCGCTTTGATGAGCATGTCATTGACCGAGAGTTTGATACCCCGGCTTTCCAGGCTGGCGTTTAAGTCCGCCCGCAGTTTCAGCAGAGCGTCCAGGCGGACATCCACCGTCAGATAGATATGCGGAATGGTCTGCTTGGCCTCGCTCAGGCGGCGCGCAATGGTCTTGCGCATGTTGGAGAGCTTGACCGCCTCATGCGGCGTCTGAATATCGCCCAATTGAATGGGAGCCGGGGCAGGGGCCGGGCTGGGGGCATCGGCCGCGCTGGGCCGCGTGCCAGCCGTTGCGGCCTCAACATCTGCCTTCACAATGCGGCCATTGGGGCCACTGCCCGACAACCCAGCCAGCTCAACGCCCGTTTGCGCGGCAATGCGCTTCGCCAGTGGCGAGGCAATGATACGATCATTATTGGGTCGTGCGGCAGGGGCGGGCGCAACTGCGGCTGGCGCAGGTGCAGCGGCAGCGGGGGCAGGTGCCGGTGCCGGTGCTGCCGGCTTAGAGGCTGGCGCTGCCGCTTTCGGCGCTGCTGCATCCTCACCTTCGCCCGCAATCAGTGCGATGACAGTGCCGACCTTCACGCCATCGGTGCCAGCGGGGATCAAAATCTGGCTAATTGTGCCTTCATCCACGGCCTCGAATTCCATCGTGGCCTTGTCCGTTTCAATCTCGGCAAGGATGTCGCCAGAGCTGACTGTGTCGCCCTCTTTCACCAGCCATTTGGCAAGTGTGCCCTCTTCCATGGTGGGCGAAAGTGCGGGCATTTTCAGTTCAATGGACATGAAATTTCTTACCTCTGGGAAGGTCTCATCTTAGGGATCGCCTTTCCCTAGCGTCACATGGCAGCTTGCGCCAGCCTCTCGATTGGCGCAACGTGCAGGCATACGTTTCCAATGAAGGGGAGGCCCCGCCATGCGCACCTATCTCGCCGTGGTAGATGGCACCGAAGAGGCAGAAATTGCAGTCCGTTTTGCAGCACGTCGCGCTGCAAAGACGGGCGGCGCGCTCGAGATTCTGGCGATTATTGAGCCGCAGGAATTTGTTGCTTTTGGCTCTATTCAGGCGACCATTGAGGCCGAAGCGGAAGAGCGCGCACAAGAAGTCGCTGATCGCGCCCTTGATATGTTGGGGGAAGAACGCGGTGTTCTGCCACGTATCATTGTAAAGCAGGGAGAGGCCATCGCCGCAGTCCAGCAAGCCTTGGCCGAAAATCCGGAAATAGGGGCCTTGGTTCTTGGCGCGGCGAAAAGTGGCGCACCCGGGCCCTTAATTGCCCATTTTGCCGGCGCAGCTATGGCGCACCTGCCCTGCCCGTTGATGATCATTCCCGGCACATTATCCCGCGAGGCGCTGGATCGGCTCAGTTGAGCACCCCTTAGCGATAGACAATATGGCACACGCACCGCGGCTTTTTCGCAACGCGGCGTTTGGCAGGGGCGGCCCGGCGCACCACCCGTGGCGCATCTTCAACAATATATTCCGTAATCGTTTCGGTGGTTGTCATTGTCATGGGGGCATTTTGCACCACCACATTGGCCGAGGCGGAATTGGTAATGTTTGACCAACTATCCCCATATCCCGGACGTTCTTGGCGATGGCGACGGGGCGGTGGTGCGGGGGGATAGTCCTCCACATAAACAGGTTCCGGCGCATAGGCGCGACTATAGGGCGCGTAAACTGGGGCCGGTGGCGGCGGGGCCATAGGAATCCAGCGGCCTTCCCAATGCCCTTCCCAATATCCTTGAGCAGGATGATCACTTGACCGCGTGTGGGCTGGTCTGGGCGGCGGCGAGGCGGGTCGCGGACGTTCTACCCGGCGCGGCTCATAGGCGTCTGGCGACCAACTCGATTGCGCCATTGCTGCATGGGACCCCGCAATCAGCCATGCCCCCAGCAACCCAACTCCCAATCGCATACGCAACTCCACCTGCCTAAGCGCGGCAGATACACATTACCGCACATCCTCTATCTATCAGGGAGCAGCCCTGTGTTCGAGCCAAAGGTGGCGTGCCTTCTGTCTCGATTCTGGACGGGCTTGAGCCAGATCAGCCCAGTAATCGTGGGGTGATATGGGCACAAAGCGCTTCCAGCCCAGCTTGGTCTTCGGCGTCAAAGCGGGCGGGCTTGGGGCTGTCCAAATCTAACACGCCCAGAAGTTGGCCGGCATGGATCAGCGGAACCACAATTTCCGACGCAGACGCTGCATCGCACGCAATATGACCGGGAAAGGCATGGACATCCGTCACCAACTGCGTCGCGCGGCTATGTGCAGCAGCGCCACACACGCCCCGGCCCAGGGGAATGCGGATGCAAGCTGCCTTGCCCTGAAACGGGCCCAGCACCAATTCCCCATCCACCATGCGGTAAAAACCAGCCCAGTTGAGGTCGGGCACAAATTCCCAAATCAAGGCTGCAACATTCGCCATATTGGCAATGGCATCGTGCTCGCCAGACGTCACAGCATCGGCTGCGGCCAGAAGGTCAGCATAAAGTGCGGGTTTGCTGCTGTGGTTGATGTCAAAGCTGAACATCAGTCGATCCTTATCTTGCCCCGGCCCTTTTTCACATCACTGCGCAGGGACTTGCCTGTCAGGCGCTTTTCCTTGGCCGAACGAGTCGGTTTGGTTTTAACGCGTTTGGCAGGCAGTTGATGTGCGCGCCCAACCAATTCGGCCAGCCGCTCGCGTGCATCGGCGCGATTGGCCTCTTGCGTGCGAAAGCTGCGGGCTGTGATGATGATTTCGCCTTCATTTGTCCAGCGGCTGCCCGCAAGCTGCTTTAACCGGGCATAAACAGCGGGCAAAAGGCGCAGCGCAAACACATCCATTCGGATTTGCACGGCCGTTGCCACTTTATTGACATTCTGCCCGCCCGGCCCCGTTGCAGCGAGGAACTTTTCCTCGAGCACATGTTCAGGGATGGGCGGCCAATCAGCCATGATCGGCGCGTGTCGCCGCAAAGCCAGCGGCCTCAAATGTGGCAGGAAGAAGCGCCTCAGCCTCTATGGGGGGCTTTGTGCCGCGCGGCAGCCGCAGCGCACTGGCATGCAGCAGCATGGGGCCACGGCCTGTCCCGTAAATTGGGTCGCCTGCAATGGGCAAGCCAAGGCCGGTGGCCGCATGGACACGCAATTGGTGTGTCCGCCCCGTTTTGGGCCGAAAGCGAATAAGCGCCTGGCCATTGGCAGTGTCTAACACGTCCCAATGCGTGATGGCAGGTTTGCCTTTGGGGTCTGCCACCATGCGCCAGCCTGTTTCGGCTGTACTGGTTTTACCCAAAGCCATTTCAATTGTGCCACTGGTGTCGGCAGGAATGCCCTCAAGCACCGCCAAATAGGTTTTTTCGACCTCGCCGGCCTCAAAAGCAGCAGCAAAGCGTTTATGCGCCTTGGGATTGCGCGCCAATAACAGGCAGCCAGATGTATCGCGGTCAAGCCGGTGGACGGGCAGCGGCCAGCGCTGGAACCCAAAAGTCAGGCTACCAAGATAGTTTTCAACGCTCAGCGATCCATCACGCGGGGCATCAACAGGCAGCCCGGCGGGCTTATCGATGACGAGGGCCTCACCATCGAGAAAAAGAACACGATCACTTAAAAGCATAGGCGCGCCTTGCCACGCGCCAAGGGCTGCGTCCAGCGCCGAGCGTGTTACTTTGACTTATCGCGATTGCGCGTGGCGTAGATCAGCGCCCCAAGAATGGCAGCAGAGCCAATGCCAATGCCAGCTGCAGCCTTCCAATTAATGGGCTTTTTGCTGCTTTCCGCTGCCGCCTCAGCGCGCGCGCGGGCCCGCTTTACAGCGCGCACAGTTTCATTGTCTTCAGGCTTTTCAGTCGTATCGGACATCCGGTCATCCGCCATTGCATAAGATGGCTTGTATGTGAGTCAGCCAAAGCGCATCGTCAATGGCAAATTCGATAAACGGTGTGTCGCATCGACCAAGTGGCCGGCAGGCACAGACCTGCCGGCCCAATGGGTTAGGCCTTCGGGTTATACCAGATAGGCGAGGTATAGGCGCGTCCCTGATCCTTCAGGCGCGTATCTTTGGGCAGTTTTGCGCCATAACGCAGTGCATCAAAAACGGGCCAACGTGGAGTTGGGATTTCGAGCACGCGCAAATAGTAGAAGGACCGAACCTTGGGGTCGAATTCTGGGTCACTCCACACTGTGCGCAGTTCTGGCGCGCCAATTGTGTTTTTGTAACTGGCAGTCTTCAAGTCCACCGTGTCGCCTACAGGCGCTAAGCGACCATTGGCAATCTTGCGCTTGGCAGGATCACTCCACACCACATCAAAGACTTTTTCATGCAGCTTGCCGCCAGCATCCACCCAGCCCTTGACCATTTGGACGCGGTCTAAATTGGCGCCCATCGGGTCTTTCAGGGCTGAAATCAGGAAGCGCGGTGTGCCCTTGCCGGGTTTTAAATCGCTGCCCATGGGCACGCCGCGCGTATAGCCAGCCTTCACCCAATTGGCTTTCCAATCCGCGTCGTTAAAGTCCCAGCCGCCAAAGACACGCACCTTCATGCGGGGGCCTGTAGTGGCATAGACTTCGCGCTTCATCATGGCATCAAAAATGGCGCCACGCGTATTGGCCCGCGCCCAGACAGCCGCATAGCCACCGGCCAGATATTGCCAGCCAATGCGGCCTGTGCGCAGGCCGAGGCTCTGCGGGTCAGAGGCGCGCTGCGCGTTTGGTTCATTGCCAGAATGTTTGCCAAAGAAGTTATTTTCATCGCCCGTCGCAAGGCCCGTATGGCTGTCCGTTGAGCCAATCATGCCCAGCTTATAGGGGTTCACCCCCGTCTTTTGTTCAATCAGCAAGCCACGCTTTAAGGCCTCGCGCACATAATCACCGGCCAACATTTCAGGCTTTTTTGCTGTTTCCAACGTCAGATTGCCCAAATCCCAACCGGCATCGCCAAAATTGGCAAATTCATCATTGGGCGACAGGAAGGGATGGCTCTCGCTATCGCCTTTAATCTGCGTGGCTTCCACCAAAGGCTCGCGCGCGCTGCGGCGGCGGGCATAGGCCGCGGTCATCGGCCCGCCATCTGGCCCCGTTAGCTGGAACATCAAGCCGTTGGACATATTGCTGTTATGCGGAATGGCGAGGATTTTGCCGCCCGTCTTCTTCTCATAGGCGTCCATATAATCCCACAATTGATCAGGCGTGGTGCCAATCAAAGATGAGAAGGGCAGAACCTTATCTGCCTTATCCTTGCCGTCGCGCATCACAACGACGCGGTGCAAGTTATCGCCCTTGCGCATTAGCGTATATTCAAAGCCCATAAAGGCCGTAAACTTGCCCGGATAATTATAGCGTTCCACAACAGATGTATGGTCTGTCCAGACATCGCGGGTGCGCTTTTCCATGGATTTGGGATCAAGCATATCGGCTGGCAAAGTCCGCTTTGAGAAGCGATCAATCAGCTCCATGGCCACTTGCTGTGATTCCTTGGGGCCTTTTTGCAGCTCATCATGCCAACGCCGCAAAATTGGATCCGTCAGCAGCAGGCGGGGCGCATCATGAATTTGTTTTAGCGCGGCCAATCCGTCGGAATGGTCGGCAATCACCAGAAAGTCGAGCGGGCGTGCCAGCTTAGCTTTGATGCCAGTGGTTGACGTCACTTCCTCGCCCTGGGCGAAGCGCAAGGCCTCTTCCGGGCCAAGCCGCACCCCCAGCCCAAAGGCGTCCGATGAGTTGGATGTGTGTAAGTGCGTATCGCCGAAATAAACCTGCTCGGGATATTCCGTTTCTTTAACATCGGCTTCTGATTTTTTGCCGGAAACCAGGTCTTGCACTGGTCCGCAAGCAGTCAGTGCCAAGCCAAGCGCCAATACCGGGGCAACACTGCCCAGCCAATTGCGTGCACGCATCCTCTTATTCCCCTCTTCCTTCTCGCTCTAAGTCAAACAGTTTCGCGGACAGTTTGCAAGGGGCAGCATAACTGCCTAAGCGATGCGGCATGAGCAATTTTGATGCAGTCATCTGGGATTTCGGCGGTGTCGTAACGTCATCGCCCTTTGAGGCCTTCAACCGATTTGAACGCGATCGGGGCCTGCCCACGGACATCATCCGCCAAATTAATGCAGCAGACCCAGATTCGAATGCCTGGGCGTTGTTTGAGCGAGCCGAGATTACCCCAGCTGAATTTGATGCGCTTTTTGCGGAAGAAGCATCGCGACTGGGCCATGCTATTCGCGGGCATGAGGTGCTGGCGCTGTTGTCAGGCGATGTCCGCCCCCGCATGGTGGCGGCGCTTGATGCCGTGAAAGCGGCGGGCCATAAAATTGGCTGCATTACCAATAATGTGCCTGCAGGTCATGGGGCTGGCATGTCATCCACGCAAGACAAAGCGGCCATTGTGCGGACGATTATGGCGCGCTTTGACCATGTGATTGAAAGCTCAAAAGCCGGCATTCGCAAGCCTGATCCGCGCATTTATCAAATGATGTGCGCAGCCCTATCTGTTGATCCGGCACGCTGCATCTATTTGGATGATTTAGGGATCAACTGTAAGCCAGCCGCCGCCTTGGGCATGACTGCCATTAAGGTTGTGGGCGAAGATCAGGCGCTGACAGAACTTTCGGCGTTGACCGGCCTGTCGCTCTAGACCAGATCGCCTGCATCATGTCCCTGCTTGAGGTCCTTGCCGCGCTGTTCGGCCTTGCCAATATCGCGCTGATCATTCGCCGCAGCGTCTGGAATTTTCCAGTCGCTTTGGTCATGGTCTCGCTATCGGGCGTCGTGCTGTGGGATGCGCGGCTTTATTCTGATGCTGCGCTGCAGATATTCTTCTTCATCGTCAACATTCTTGGCTGGGTGCTTTGGGCCCGCAATCAGGGCGCGGCAGGCGAAATCATGGTCGATCGATTGGGCCTAACGGGGCAAATCATATGGACCAGTAGCGCCTTAGCTGCCGTATGGGGCTGGGGGTGGTTCATGGCCGGCCACACACAAGCGAGCTTTCCTTATTGGGATGCCAGCGTTGCCGTGCTCAGCGTCTGTGCGCAAATCCTTATGACGCGCCGCTATATTGATAATTGGCATTGGTGGATTGTCATCAACATCCTGTCCATCGGGCTTTATGCGGCCAAGGGGCTTTATTGGTTCACTGGCCTTTATATCCTCTTCTTGGGCATGGCAGTGCTGGGCCTTGTGGAATGGCGTCGGGCCGAAGCGCGCCAAAAAGGGGCCCTATAATGCCCCTGCGCACGCTTTGCCTCCATGGCCCGGAAAGCACCGGAAAATCGACGCTTGGGCTGGCGCTTGCCCAGCATTTCGGGGCAGAGCTGGTCTCGGAATATGGCCGGGATTGGTGCGCCGAACATGGCGCTGAAACCAGCATGGCGGATCTTGTGGCAATTGCCGAAACGCATGGCGCGCAGATTGAGGCTGCCCGCGCACGGGCCATTGCAGCAGGCCAAAGCTGGCTTATCCTCGATACAGACCCCGTGATGACAGCCGTGTGGGCGCAAATGCTCTATGGCAAGCAAGATGCCGCTTTGGCCGCACGCGGCCCGGTGGCGGACTTATATTTGGTGCCGGATATTGATTTGCCTTGGGTGGCGGATGGCCTGCGCTATCTGGGCGCGCCAGATGAGCGTGCCCGCTTCCTCGCGCTGTCTGTCGCGGAACTAGAGGCGCGTGGCCTGCCCTATGCACTTATCCGCGGCGATGGCGAGGCCCGATTGGCCTCGGCGCTAAAGGCTGTTGACCAGTACATTTCCGTTTAAGGCATCGGCCCGCCTGAACCGTGTCATTTAGCACCGGCAGTTAAAAAAAGGGCCGGGTAAAGCCCGACCCTTTAGGTGCGCAGGCCCGGTAAATACGCTCTACTCGCGGCACCGAACATCCGGGCGACTGCGCTTTTTGGTGCCGCGTAGAAAAGATCGTTCATTTTGGTTGGAATGTCTATACCAAAATGACGGTAAATTGATAATTGTTCCGTTTATGGACAAAGCCTAGCGCATGAGGCCATGATGTGTTGGGGCCATTGGCGTGTCCATGGCGTGCAGGGCAGTGTCGTAAGGAGGCAAGTGAATGTCTGAAGGAAAAGGCTTTTCCTGGGTGCCAGACCCGGCCTCGGGCATTCGCCAACGCTTTGTGATGGCCAATGGCTTAGACTTTGAACTGGCAGAGGCTGGACCAAGCACGTCCAAAAAATTGGTCATTTGCCTCCATGGTTTTCCCGAGCTGAACTTTAGCTGGCGGTTCCAAATGCCTGTATTGGCAGCGCAGGGCTGGCGCGTCTGGGCCCCCAATTTGCGCGGCTATGGCCGGACCTCGCGGCCTGACGATGTGCGGGCCTATGGCATGGACCATCTGACAGCCGATGTCGGCGCCTTAATTGACGCCGCTGCCGCTGAGGCCCCCGTGGAGGAAGTGATGATCCTCGCGCATGATTGGGGGGCGATTATTGGCTGGGCCTTTGCCATTTTGAATGAAAAGGCGGTCAAGCCCTACCCGCTGACGCGGCTGGTGATTATGAATGTGCCGCACCCCAAAGTTATGCAGCGCGAATTGCGCCGGTGGGAGCAGTTGAAGAAAAGCTGGTATGTTTTCTTTTTCCAGCTGCCACGCCTGCCTGAACATTATATGGCCGCCAATGATGCCGCGGGCGTGCGCCGTGCATTTTACGGCATGGCTGTCGACAAAAGCCGTTTTGGAAAAGACGTGCTGGATGTCTATGCCGCGGCCGCGCAAGCGCCGGGCGCTATGACGGCAATGGTCAATTATTATCGCGCGCTTCTGCGCTATCGCGATGCCATTGATTTGGGCGATGCGCGGATCACCATTCCCACGCTGATGGTGTGGGGAGAAGAAGACGCAGCCCTCGGCCTGGGCTGCACGGTTGGCACAGAGCAATGGGTGCCGCAGTTGCACCTCCATCGCTTGCCCAAGGTTTCCCACTGGGTGCAGCAAGAGGCGCCGGAAAAGGTGAACGCTATTTTGGCGGATTGGCTGGGCCGCGCCTAAAGCCCCTTTGCCCTTTGGCTCTGGCACTGCTAGGGCGCGGCCATGTCCACGCCTTTAGACCTTATCCGCAATTTTTCGATCATTGCCCATATTGACCATGGCAAGTCCACGCTGGCCGACCGGCTGATCCAGCGCACGGGCGGCCTCAGCGAGCGCGAGATGACCGCGCAGGTGCTCGATAATATGGATATCGAGAAGGAACGCGGCATCACCATCAAAGCGCAGACTGTGCGTTTGGATTACACCGCGAAGGACGGGAAAACCTATACGCTCAACCTGATGGACACGCCGGGCCATGTGGACTTCGCCTATGAAGTTTCGCGCAGCTTGGCTGCCTGTGAGGGGGCGTTGCTAGTGGTCGATGCTGCTCAAGGCGTAGAAGCGCAGACGCTTGCAAACGTCTATCAATCGATTGAGCATGACCATGAGATTGTGCCCGTTATCAACAAGATCGACCTGCCCGCAGCGGAAGTGGAAAAGGTAAAAGCCGAAATTGAAGAGATTATCGGTCTGCCTGCTGAGGATGCGGTGTTGACCAGTGCCAAATCGGGCATTGGTATTGATGATGTTCTGGAATCCATTGTCACGCGCATCCCGCCGCCCAAGGGGGATCCCAATGCGCCGTTAAAGGCGATGCTGGTTGATAGCTGGTATGATCCCTATCTGGGCGTCGTCATCTTGGTGCGCATCATGGATGGTGTGCTGAAAAAGGGCCAGCAGATTAAGTTCATGCAGGCGGGCACCACGCATTTGGTGGATCGTGTTGGCTGTATGCGGCCCAAGATTGAAAATCTGCCCGAACTGGGGCCGGGCGAAATTGGCTTTATTACGGCGCAAATCAAAGACGTCAGCCAAGCGCGCGTCGGTGACACTGTGACCGACGCCAAAAAGCCAGCCGAAGAGGCGCTTGCGGGCTTTAAGGAAGTGCAGCCGGTGGTATTCTGCGGCCTCTTCCCCGTCGATGCGGCGGATTTTGAAAAGCTGCGCGAAAGCATTTCCAAATTGCGCTTGAATGATGCGAGCTTCAGCTTCGAAATGGAGACCTCTGCCGCACTTGGCTTTGGCTTCCGTTGCGGCTTTTTGGGGCTGCTGCACCTTGAAATTATTCAAGAGCGCCTGACCCGCGAATATGATCTCGACTTGATTACAACTGCCCCGTCGGTTGTCTATCAATTGCAGCTCACCAAGGCAGCGGGCGAGGCGGAAGGTCGCGCAATTGAGCTGCATAACCCTGCGGATATGCCCGATCCCAACCGTATCGCCGAAATTCAAGAGCCTTGGATTGAAGCTACGATTTACGTGCCCGATGAATATCTGGGCAGCATCTTGAAGCTGTGTCAGGACCGGCGCGGCATTCAGAAAAACCTGACTTATGTCGGCGGCCGCGCGCAGGTGACGTATGAATTGCCGCTCAATGAAGTCGTCTTCGATTTCTACGATCGATTGAAGAGCATTTCACGCGGCTATGCGAGCTTTGATTATCACCAAATCGGTCATCGCCCGGGCGATCTGGTGAAGATGAGCATCCTCGTCAACAATGAGCCGGTCGATGCGCTCTCGATGATTGTCCACCGCGCCTCCGCCGAAGTGCGTGGCCGCGGCATGTGTGAGCGATTGAAAGACCTCATTCCGCGCCATTTGTTCAAAATCCCGATCCAAGCGGCGATTGGCGGCAAGGTAATTGCGCGCGAAACCATTGCCGCGCTGCGCAAGGATGTGACGGCCAAATGCTATGGCGGCGATGCCAGCCGCAAACGCAAGCTGCTTGATAAGCAAAAAGAGGGCAAAAAGCGGATGCGCGAATATGGCTCGGTCAGCATTCCGCAAGAGGCCTTTATTGCGGCACTGCGCATGGGGGATGAAGGCTAAGCCTGACCACCGAGTCGCATCGCCGTTCGCCGCTTATGCGTGGTATTCAACGCCGCATCTGACCATATTTTTGCAGACTATGTATCGGCCAGGCGTCCGCCTGCCGTGTGTCGTGCGCTTGTCGAGGGGCGGGGGCAACCCCATGCCACGCCTCATCAGCAGGGCCGGGCAAATGCCCAAGCTGCCGTCGGAAACTTGGTTAACATAATCTTTGCCTTGCAAAGGGCAGTTTGCTGATCGCGCGGTTAACGCCACCCAAAGGGAGTGCGGCCCCCAAATAAGCGCCCTTTTCAGTCGATATTTCTTAACGCGACGCCTTGACTCCTTTGTATGAAGACGACATTTAGAAAGGGCTTGTTGTGAAGACCTGCTCTCAAACGCTCCTGCAACGGGGTTTGGTGTAGCAGTAAATTTGGGGAAGGAGGGCTATGCTTCTCCTTCCTCCTTTTTTGTCGGCGCGCGCTGTTATTTTCGGTGTTTGACCCAAATCAAAGACGATACGGGGTCGTTTGCGCAGATCATCCTCCACGCAAAAGGAGGAAGTCACCATGTCACCTTATTTGATGCAAGCCCCCGTTCTCGGTGCGTTGACGGCAGCGGCGATGTTCGCCGCCATTCTGCTGTTTTGTTCGATTACGGATGCCCGCCAAGGTAAGTCTGAAGAATGAGCCATACGCCCCATGAGCTGCGGGATGAATTTCCCGATGCACAAGACATCCTTCATCATTTGAAAACCGCCAATGCGCATTTTGCTGTGCTCGCCGAACGCTATCATGTGGTGAATCGCGAAATCCACCGGATTGAGGCGGAAGTGGAGCCAAGTTCTGATGCCCGTGCGGAAGATCTGAAAAAGCAGCGTTTGTTGTTGATGGACGAAATTTCCCAATGGGTGGAAACGGCAAACGCTGCCTAACCCAGCCAATTTCCTTTCCTCCGGTCGCGAGCAGTTGATTGACCTCCCCCCCAACCGCGACCGGGGGCCCCAAATTGCCAATATGCGGGCCTAAGCAAAATCCGATTGGGGCGTATTCGCCTCTTCATCTTCCGTCTCGCGCACCCAATGCCGGGCCTCTTCTAAATCGGCGAGCGGGAAATATTTGAGGGTCGCGGGATATATGGGCGCAAAAAACTTGGTTAGCGGCGCTACCCAAGGCGAGTCGGAGACCAAAGCGGCCCGACGGAGGAAATTGTGATGGGTAAGGTGGAAGCTTAGGTCTTTCCACCAGACGCTGGGATCAATCCATCCAATGTCTCGAATGACCTGCACCACATTGAGTTTTTTGTGGCGTGCCAACAGCCGATCAATGGCTGTCACCACATTTGTATAATCCACATCATGAATGGGGCCTGCGACGGTGATTTCCAAAAAGCCGTCTTCTTCATCTACCCGAACGTCCAGCATTTCTCCGGCTCCTTCAGTTACTTGCGGTGGCGCCAGTATAGCGTCTGGCTCAGGGCGCGCATTGATGTGCATCAAGTCTTGAAAATAATAAGCACTGCTATATTATGCGTGGCTATGACTGAACCTGATAACCTTGGGGCGTTAATCGCCGATGTCTCGCATTTGCTGCGTCGCGCCTTTGACGAGCGCGCTCGGGATATTGGCGTGTCGCGCCCCCAATGGCGGGTGCTGACAATGCTGCGTCGCCATGAAGGCATTAATCAGGGCGGGCTTGCTGAACTGATTGAGGTGGAGCCGATTACCTTGTGTCGCATGGTGGATCGGCTGCAAGAGGCAGACCTTGTCGAGCGCCGGGCGGACCCAGCTGATCGTCGCGCTTGGCGGCTGTTTTTGACAGCGCGGGCGAGCGCCTTGTTAGATGAAATGCGGCCTCTTGCGCTTGGTTTGTTTGACGAGGCGATGATGGGCCTTTCAGCAGATGAGCGGGATGGGCTTATCCATGCACTGGCGCGTGTGCGCACAAATTTGTCGCGGCGGACGCCGCAGGAGATAATGGCTCATGGCTGATCGTGACCCGCAAATTTCCGCTGGCCAAGGCACAGCGCATTCCGTGGAGCGGCCGGGCGCGCAACGCCCTTGGCTGCGCCCCGTGCTCATGGTTTCGGTTCCGCTTGCCCTCTTGGCTGCAGGCGGCGCTTATTATCTTGCCAATGATCATTATGTCTCAACCGACAATGCCTATGTCCAGCAGGACAAAGTGTCAGTTGCAGCCGAAGTCAGCGGCAAGATTGTGGAAGTCTTGGTGCGCGAAAACCAGCCAGTAAAGGCAGGCCAAATATTGTTCCGCATTGATCCGGCTCCCTATCGTATTGCAGCAGCGCAGGCAGATGCCACTATTGCGCAAGCGCAGGTGCGTGTGACAACGCTGGAAGCTGATTTTCAAAGTCGCGGTGTGGGCATTGATAAGGCGCGGGAAGCTGTTGCCTTTTACACCAAAGAATATCAGCGCCAGTCCGCTTTGATGCAAACTGGCTTTACCACCAAGGCACGGCTGCAAGAGGCCGAACACGCGCTGTCGGAAGCGCGCAGCCAATTGGCAGCAGCCGAGGCTGAGGTGCAAAAGGCACGCGCTGCTCTGGCCACGGGTGCTGCCGCGCCCGGTGTCAATCCGCAAGTGCTGGCGGGCCAAGTGCAAAAGCAAAAGGCCCTGCTTGATCTGTCTCGCACCGTCGTCCGCGCGCCTGTGGATGGGGTGGTGAGCCAAGCAGAACGATTGCAGGTTGGCCAGACGATGGTGTCGGGGCTGCCCGCACTCACCATTGTTGCGCGGTCTGGCACATGGGTTGAGGCGAATTTTAAAGAAACGGACCTGAACCATATGAAGGTCGGCCAATCGGCCGTCCTGTCTTTTGATGCGTATCCGTCGCTCAAGCTCAAAGGCCATGTGGCAAGCATTGGTGCGGGGACGGGGTCAGAATTCTCGGTGCTGCCGGCGCAAAATGCCAATGGCAATTGGGTGAAAGTCACGCAGCGCGTGCCCGTGCGGATTGCGCTTGATGGGCAGCCCGCCCGCCCGCTCATTGCCGGTCTGTCCACGCATGTCCGCATCGACACAGCCAGCAAATAACATGGCTGCCTCGGCAGCGCCTGTGATGGGCAAGCCCCTGCTGGCGGTTCAGCATAAGGGGCTGCTGACGCTTGCCATCATGGGCGCGGCAATGATCCAGATTCTGGATTCAACGATCGCCAATGTCGCCATCCCGCATATGCAGACCAGCCTTGGGGCCACCCAGGACACAGTGACCTGGGTGTTAACCAGCTATATTGTCGCAGGTGCAGTTGTGATGCCCATTACGGGCTGGCTGGCAGACCGCATTGGCTCGCGCCAATTGTTCATTGGGGCCGTGATTGGCTTTATTATCACCTCCATGCTGTGCGGCATTGCCGTCAACCTGACGGAGATGGTGATTTTTCGGGTTTTGCAGGGGGTATGCGCTGCCTTTATTGCCCCTTTGTCGCAATCCATCTTGCTGGATATCAACCCACCTGAACGCGCGGCAAAGGCCATGGCTATGTGGGGCATGGGGATTATGGTGGCCCCCATTTTTGGGCCAATGATTGGCGGCTGGTTGACGCAAAGCTATGATTGGCGATGGTGCTTTTATATCAATCTGCCCATTGGCATTCCAGCGGTTCTGATCCTTTTGTGGCTGCTTCCAGGCCGACCGATCAACAAACGATATTTTGACGGGCTGGGCTTTGCCGCGCTGGCGCTGGGCGTGGCCACGCTGCAATTGCTGCTTGATCGTGGCCAGCATGAAGATTGGCTGCAAAGCTGGGAAATCCGAATTGAAGCGATCATCGCCATTTCGGCCATCTGGATCTTTTTTGTCCATCAAGCGACCACCAAAAAACCCATGTTCGACAAAGAGCTGGTCACTGATCGCAACTTTACCACGGCCTTGCTGTTCATGGTGCTGATTGGCGTGATGATGTTTGGTGTCTTCGCGCTATTGCCCCCCATGTTGCAAAGCCTGTTTGGCTATACTGTGGTGGATACGGGCATGCTGCTCGCGCCGCGAGGCATTGGGATTTTGATTTCCATGATGATCGCAACGCGCCTTGCGGGCAAAGTGGATCCACGCAAAATTGTGGGCACAGGCTTTGTAATAACCATCATTTCGCTCTGGCAGATGACCCAATGGGGCCTGATGATGGACTGGACCTATGTCTTCTGGACGGGGCTGTTGCAGGGCTTTGGCATGGGCTTTGTGTTCATCCCGATGAACCAGCTGGCCTTTGCAACCTTGCCCATGCGGCACCGCACAGATGGATCGAGCTTGCTCTATCTGGTGCGCAGCATTGGCAGCAGTGTTGGCATTTCCATCATGTCGACCATGTTCGCGCGCAATATGCAGACCAGCCATTCAGATTTGGCGAGCCATGTGACTTCATCCTCCATGGCTATGATCGACCCGGCAACGGCAGACCGCTATCAAGTGTTGGGGGAATCCGCGCTGCGCATGGTGGATTTAGAAATAAATCGTCAGGCGGCAATGATTGCCTATCTTGATGATTTCCACCTGATGATGTGGGGCCTAATTATATTCATGCCCCTTATCCTCTTGATGAAGCCACCCAAAGCTGGGCCTGGCGAAATGGTCCACCCTGTCGGCGAATAGCTACATCTCGCCGCGTTCGCGGCGCAGCTTATACCAGCGCGCCACATTGGCATTATGCTCCGCCAGCGTTTGGGCAAACACATGGCCGCCCGTGCCATCGGCGACAAAGAATAAATCCTTGGTCGAAGCAGGGTTTAGTACTGCCTCAATTGAGGCACGGCCCGGGTTGGTAATTGGTCCAATCGGCAGCCCAGCCATCGCATAAGTATTATAGCCATTCTTCGCGCGAAGTTCTGATTTCAGTATGCGCCGCCCCAGAGGCTTGCCCTTCGTCACGGGGTAAATAACAGTTGGGTCAGCTTGCAGCCGCATGCCAATGCGCAGCCGGTTCGTGTAGAGCCCGGCAATCAGGCGGCGCTCCTCAGCCTTGCCAGTTTCCTTCTCCACAATAGCGGCAAGAATAACTGCCTCTTGAGGCGTTTTCACAAAAGTGGCGGGTGATCTTTTGGCCCAAAGCTCTTCGAGGGTGGCGTTCATCGCCGCTTGCATCCGGGCGACCACTGCGGCCCGGCTCTCGCCAACGCCTACTTCATAGGTGTCTGGCAGAATAGAGCCTTCAGCTGGCACGGGGATGTCCCCTTCCAGCCCAGCTGTGGCCATTAACCGCTCATAGACAAGAATAGAGGCCATGCCCTCGGGGATAGTCACAAAGCGACGCAGCACCTTGCCGCCCTGAAGAATATCTAGGAGGGTGCGTTCGCTGGCGCGTTTGGGCAGCACAAAATGCCCTGCCTTAACGGGAGCCGTGCCCCCTAGAATTTGCGCCCTGAGCTTGAACAAAGTTGCACTGCGGATGGCCCCTGCCGTTTCCAGCTGTGCAGCAACACTGCTAAGGCTAGCGCCGCGGGGCACAACAAAGTCTTGATCACGCGGCCCCGGCCCCGGCAACGACCAACTGGCAAATAGCCAAAGCAAGGCCGCAATGGCGGCAACCAGCGCAAACAGGCTGCCGCGACGACGCATGGCTTAAACCGCCTTCATGACCAAGCTGGCATTGGTCCCACCAAAGCCAAAGCTGTTGTTAAGCACGGCTTTCACCGAACGCTTCTTCGCAACATGGGGAACCAGATCAACGCCTTCGGTGCCTTCATCTGGATTATCGAGATTGAGCGTTGGCGGCACAATCTGATCGCGAATGGCAAGGATGCAGAAAATCGCTTCCACAGCCCCTGCGCCGCCCAGCAAATGGCCAATGGCAGATTTGGTGCTGCTCATTGAGGCACCGCCCAGATCATCGCCCAGCACGCGCTTGACTGCGCCCAACTCAATCGTGTCGGCCATGGTCGAGGTGCCATGGGCATTCACATAGTCAATATCGCCCGCAGAAAGCCCAGCCTTGCGCAGCGCCATGCGCATCGCAAGTTCCGCACCCTTGCCTTCGGGGTGCGGCGCTGTGACGTGATAGGCATCGCCCGACAGGCCATAACCCACGACTTCAGCATAAATCTTGGCGCCGCGCGCCTTGGCGTGCTCATATTCTTCGAGAACAACCACGCCTGCGCCTTCGCCCATGACAAAGCCATCACGGTCTTTGTCATAAGGGCGGCTGGCCTGTTCAGGCCGATCATTAAAGCTGCAGTTCAGAGCCCGTGCCTGCGCAAAACCGGCAACGCCCAAGGGGTTGATTGTGCTTTCGGCGCCGCCAGCGAGCATGATGTCAGCATCGCCATCTTTAATCATCCGCGCAGCATCGCCAATGGAGTGCGCGCCCGTGGAGCAAGCCGTGACAACGGCATGGTTGGGGCCCATCAGGCCATATTTGATCGAAACTTGGCCTGAAATCAGGTTGATCAAGCGGCCATGCACAAAGTGCGGCGAGACACGGCCCGGCCCTTTTTCATGGAGGACGATGGATTCGCTCTCAATCCCCGGCAGCCCGCCAATGCCCGATCCAATCGAGCAACCAGTGCGCATTTTCAGATCATCATCCATGTCCGCAAGGCCAGCATCTTCCAAAGCCTGACCAGCGGCATCAATGCCATAGACAATGAACGGATCCACTTGACGTTGGATTTTGTGATCCACGCGCTTGTCGGGGTCAAAACCCCAAACATGGTCTTTGGGCTTTACCTCGCACGCAATGTGGCACTTTTGGTCAGTCGCATCGAACCGAGTGATTTTGCCTGCGCCAGACTTGCTGGCAAGCAAATTGGTCCAAGTCGTCTCAACATCACCACCCAGCGGGGTCACAAGGCCCAAGCCAGTCACAACTACGCGGCGCATATGCGTCTCCAGTGCTCCAGAATCAAAAACGGCTTCCGACGTCGCCGGAAACCGTCTTCGATAACTACGATTCGTTCAAGGCAGCGTGGCCCTGAAATCAGCCTTTGTGGCTGTCGATATAGGAAATCGCGTCCTTGACGGTCGAAATCTTCTCGGCTGCATCGTCCGGAATTTCGACGCCGAATTCTTCTTCGAACGCCATGACCAGCTCGACGATGTCGAGGCTGTCCGCACCCAGATCGTCGATGAAGCTGGCATCATTCGTCACCTTGTCGGCCTCGACGCCGAGGTGCTCGACGACGATCTTCTTAACGCGGTCGGCGGTGTCGCTCATGGATAACCCTTCTCGTTCATGTGTGAGCAATATTCGAATTAAAGCCCTAATAGGCCCTTATGGGCGATGCAAGCCTTATGGTGGGGGCAGGGCGTATTCCCTGTTGATGAAGCACAGTGCCACCCCCTGCCAAATGGCTCAGATCATGGCCATTCCGCCATTTACGTGCAGCGTCTGGCCGGTCACATAACCCGCTTCACGGCTGGCCAGATAAACGGCCGCTGCCGCAATATCAGCACCTGCGCCCATATGGCCGGCGGGGATACGGGCATTCAGGGCCTCTTTTTGCGCCTCAGGCAGAACATCGGTCATCGCAGACGAGATAAAGCCCGGGGCAATGCAGTTAACAGTCACACCGCGGCTGGCCAGTTCCTGCGCCAAGCTTTTCGACATGCCAATAATGCCTGCCTTGGAGGCGGCATAATTGGCTTGGCCGGGATTGCCGGTAACGCCCACCACGCTGGTGACTGAAATGATGCGCCCAAAGCGCGCCTTCATCATTGGTTTGGCGGCTGCGCGGCATAGGCGGAAGGCAGCTTCCAAATTGATGCGGATCACATCCGCCCAATCTTCATCCTTCATCCGCAGGATCAGGCCATCGCGGGTGACGCCGGCATTGTTGACGAGAATATCAATCTGGCCGCCCAGTGCCTCTAGCGCCGCTGGGATCAGGGCCTCAACTGCCTCTGCATCGCCCAGATTGCAGGGCAGAATAACTGTATCCCCCCCAATTTCTGCAGCAACAGCCTTCAATGCCTCTTCGCGCGTGCCAGACAGCGCAACTTTCGCGCCTTGCGCTACCAGCGCCTTGGCAATGGCAGAGCCAATGCCGCCCGAAGCGCCCGTGACCAGCGCAGTCATTCCTGTGAGGTTAAACATAAAAATCTCCCATGCGGGCCGTTTTACAGGCTTTTGATCAGCGTTTCGATGTCGTCCATCGTGATGATGCTGTTGGCCGTGGCATCCGGGGCAGAGCGTTTGACCATGGGGGCCAATACCTTGCCGCCAAATTCGACATAATCCGTGACGCCAGCTGCAAACATGGCAATCACAGTTTCGCGCCAACGGACGCGTCCGGTGACTTGCTCCACCAACAGGCGCTTGATGGTGTCGGCATCGGCAACGGGCGCGGCGGTTACATTCGCGTAGACCGGGACGAGCGGGGCGGTGAGGGCAGCACCCTCCAGCGCCTCAGCCATGGCATCTGCAGCGGGCTGCATCAGCGGGCAATGGAAGGGCGCAGAAACGGGCAACAAGACGCCGCGTTTAATGCCATGGTCTTTGACCAGCTCTACAGCCCGCTCAATCGCGGCTTTATGGCCAGAAATGACAACCTGGCTGGGGTCATTATCATTGGCAACAGTGCAGACATCGCCTTGGGCGGCCGCATCGGCCAAGGCTTGTGCTTTATCAATATCTGCGCCCAATAACGCTGCCATGGCGCCCGTCCCAACGGGGGTGGCGGCCTGCATGGCTTGGCCACGCAGCTTCAACAGCCTCGCCGTTGTTGCCAAATCGAGCGCCCCTGCCGCGCACAAAGCGCTGTATTCGCCAAGGCTATGGCCTGCCACAAAATCCGCCTTTTCGGATAGGCGAATACCGCCTTCCTTTTCAGCAACGCGCAATGTGGCAATGGCATTGGCCATAATCGCGGGTTGGGCATTTTCAGTCAGCGTGAGCTGATCTTCCGGCCCTTGCGTCATCAGGCGGAACAAATCTTGCCCCAAAGCCTCGTTCACTTCCTCAAAGACTTCACGGGCAACTGCACTGGCCTCGGCCAAAGATTGGCCCATGCCAACCGACTGGCTGCCCTGACCCGGAAAAATAAATGCGCGCATCCATCACCCCACTTGCTGCGACTGGTAGGGGGCGGTTAGGGGATGCTGGGCTGCCTGTCGAGATTCCGTATGCGTCAACCATGGTTGCGGGCGGGCGCGCAATTTGAAACTGAAAACCTGCCTTTTTCGTTTCGCGCCCTTGAACCATCTCCATTCGCCAGCTAAGGGGCGCGCCTGCCTTCATCGGGATCCGTCCCGAGTCACGCGTCGGGGAGTAGCTCAGCCTGGTAGAGCACTGTCTTCGGGAGGCAGGGGCCGGAGGTTCGAATCCTCTCTCCCCGACCATTTTTCTGAAATAACCCTCGTCCTCGCCAGTTAGGCGCGTGCTAGACTGTTGCTGGCTCCCGCCTATTGACATGTCGTGACGGGTCTCAATGCGTTGAGACGGGTTGAGCAATCAAACAATGGCCAGTTTTGCCGAATTGAATGGCAGATCAATTTGGCAGCCGTTTCGACGCGGACAGCCTATGAATGCATCAATAAGCCTGCAGAAATGGATCTTGTCGAAAAAGCAAGAAGCGCAAGGAACGGGCGGTCAAAATATGTTAGGCTGTTGCCTGACTTGATGTGCGAAAAGATTTGCGCCCGCTGTTCTTAACGGCAGGCCTATAGGACTTAATTTGCGGCAGATAGACGCTTTGTAATTCGCACCGGCTAAATGGATCGGCCTTGCGCTGAGGCGTTGTCGTCCATATCGGCTCAACATTGCATCGGTATATGGGAGCATTTCATGATTGAAGCAGAATGGTGGGATTATGACGATATGGATGAGCTGGCCGATGCAGTTGCCGGCGATGTCGGCTTCATCATTGAAAGTGCTTTGGACGCGCGCGGCCAGGCGCTGATCGCGCTGCCGGGCGGAAAAACCCCGCTGCCCATTTACGAAAAGCTGGCTGCTTTGCCCCTCAAGTGGAAGCATGTGACGATCATTCCAACTGATGATCGTCTGGTGGCCGTTGATAATCCTTTGTCCAATGCCGCCATGCTGGCCCGCGCGTTTATGCCCAAGGGCGCGCGCGTCCTGCCAATCGCAACCGAGAATACTGACCATAAGGCTGCGGGTAACGCGGCCGACGCGCGCCTCCAAGATTTGCACTGGCCGCCTGATCTGGTTTGGCTGGGCGTGGGCGGTGACGGCCATACAGCGTCTATCTTCACGGGACCAGATTTTGACGATGCACTTAATGCGCCCAAGGCGCGTCGCGCGGTGGGTGTCCTGCCCAATCCTCTGCCCCCCGAAGCACCCGTCGCGCGCGTCACGCTGACGCGGCATAGCATTTTATCGGCCCGCACGCTCATGATTGTGCTGACTGGCAATGATAAAAAGGCGCTGCTCGAACAGGCGATTAAAGATGGCCCATTGTCTCCGCTGCCCGTAGGTCGGGTCCTGGCCGAGGCTGAGCAGCCAATTGACATTCACTGGGCTGCCTAACGCAGCCCAGTGACGCCTATTTTGTGCCGCCTGCGCCGAGGCTGGGGTCAAAATATGGCATGACCATTCGGCCATCGGGCGCAGCTGTGAACGTCGTCTGCGTGGGATAGGCAAAGGCAATGCCTTTTTGCCCAAAGACTTCGAGGATGCGGGTGTTGATTTGGTGTTTCCGGTCCAGCGCTTCTCCCGCATCGTCGCCCTCGATTTCATAGATCAGCAGAAAATCGAGGCTGGAGGGGGAGAAATTGTCGAGCCCACAGCGTCCAAATTGGCAGCCATCAACGCTTTCGACAATGTCTTTCAGCATGTCTGGCAGCGCCCGGCAAACATCTGGCGTTGTCTGGTAAACCAGCGCCAAAACTTGGAAATAGCGGCGCGTGTGTTGCTGCGTCAGGTTGCGCAATTCTTTGTTGAGCAAATTGGCGTTGGAAATAACAATCTCCTCGCCAGAAATGGCGCGAATCCGAGTGGATTTCAGGCCGATCGACTCAACTGTGCCCTGTGTTTGATCAAAACGAACCATATCCCCTTTTAAAAAGGGCTTGTCGAACAGGACGGATAAGGCCGCAAATAAATCAGAAAAAATACCTTGAGCCGCAAGGCCAATTGCGATGCCGCCTACGCCCAAGCCGGCAATCAAAGCGGTAACATTCACGCCCAGATTTGAGAGGATGAGGATGGCTGCCAGCAGAAACAGCCCAACTGTTACCAGTACGCGGATCAACCCAATGGCGCTTTGCAAATTGCCTGTCGAATCTGTTTCTCCAGCCCGGTAATCAACAAGCCCAAGAATCAGCGTGCGCGCCCAGATGGCCGCTTGCAGCACCGTCGCAACGACAAAGCCGATATGAATTGGATACGCAATTTCTGCTGGGGCATGAGCAATGGCCGCAATAATGCGGACTGCAATGGCGATCATGAACCAGAGGCGTGTTTTTCCCAATGCTTGGCCAATGATCCGCGGCCAGTGCGATGTCCCCAAATGCGTCCGGCAGACATAAGTGCCAAAGCTGCGTAGGCCCCAGAGAACAGCAATGATGACAAGCCCGGCCGCAATGCCCAGCATGATTTGTGTGGTGTGGCTTCCCAGCCAATCGATGCCAATTGTTAGTGTGTCCCGAAGATCATTAATCGGCGCGAAGGCTGTGCTATTCATCGTCTCAGCCTAGCGCTTCCATCAAATGTTGCAACGCGCGTGTCCGCAAGACGGTTTTCAGCATGGGCAAAAAGGTCGCGCACGTTGTGCCACTTTGTTTAACTGCGTGGAACTGGGTTTCGCTGATCGACGCATGCAAAAGATGCCGAAAGCTGCTCCAAACTGGCATATGCCTCCCTCTTCCCCAATGGCCCGCGCGGGCGGCCGCCCGCATTAAGGCATTGTCCATCCTCGCCATCTGGCAGGCTGTGCGAATCAGGACTATGGCAGAGCGCATTGGATGCTGCCGTGGATCAGCTTTCTGACGAGAATCTGCCCGGCCTATTTGACGCAAGCGCCATCTTGCGTGGCAATCAGGCCTTTTCCCTTGCTTTTTGGGGAATCGGTGGCTAGGGGCGCATCTCTCGTGCACGGCGCTTTGAGCGACGCTGCTTCGTTTTTGGCTTCAGCCCGCCAATTTTGGCGGTGCAAATTCGACTTTGGAGTGTGGCTTTTTTATGCAGATTATCGTTCGCGACAATAATGTGGACCAAGCGCTTCGGGCTCTTAAGAAGAAGCTGCAGCGCGAAGGCGTCTATCGCGAAATGAAGCTGCGTCGCCACTATGAAAAGCCGTCTGAAAAGCGCGCCCGTGAAAAGGCTGCTGCTGTGCGTCGCGCCCGCAAGATGGAGCGCAAGCGCATGGAGCGTGACGGCATCCGCTAAGCCACACGGCGATTGCCAAATTACAAAAAAGGCGTTGGGATTTCCCAGCGCCTTTTTCTTTGGTCTTGGCGTGCGCGCGCGGATGCGCCATAGGCCTTCGCCAGATTGATTGACCAATAGGGGCCATCCATGTCGAACACTGCTGTTCCCATTCATCCAATTTCCAAGGGCTCGCTTGTAAAGCTCTGGGGCGGGGTCGCGCTGGTCGCGGCAATTGCAGGTGGCCTAGCCTGGGCCGGCACTGCCAAGGCCGTTGGCCAAAGCTGCTCGGCACGGCTGATGCTGCCCACTGGCAATGGCGTGGCGGCAGCTGAGACAACTGGCTCTGGGCTGGTGTTCCAGACACGCAAGGCTGGCAACGGCCCCAGCCCGACAGATCAGGATATTGCGCTGATTAGCTATAAGGGCACCTTGGCCGATGGCACCGAATTTGATGCCAATCAGCAAGTGCCTATGCCAGTTGCGGGCAGCATTCCCGGTTTTTCAGAAGCTTTGAAAATGATGGCACGCGGTGGCTCCTATCGTCTCTGCATCCCCGCCTCGCTGGGTTATGGCGCGCAAGAGGTTGGGCCGATCCCGGCAAATTCGGTCCTCGTCTTTGACGTGGATTTGTTGGATTTCCGTAGCCAAGCCGAAGTGCAGATGATGCAACAGATGATGCAGCGTCAGCAACAGGCAGCGGGCGCAGCCGCAGGTGGCGCAGAACCCCGCTGATCTGCGCTTTTTCTGCTGATCGTTAAAAGGCCCGTGCCAGCTTTTGGCGCGGGCTTTTTACTGTGCGGCGCTTTTTGGCTTAAGGCTTGTAAAGGCGCGGCCGGGGCGCAGCGCGCGGACCCAGCTAATTGGATTGAGCAAGCTGCTTGAGCCATCGAGCGAGAAGGTAATGAACTCAGCTCGCCCGCCAATTTGCTCCCAAGACACAGGTCCGCCCAAACCGCGTTGCCATTGTGGAAAGCGGCTATCGGCACTGTGATCGCGGTTATCACCCATCATAAAATACTGGCCCTCGGGCACAGTGATGGGCCCATAGCTATCCCCGACCGAGTCACGATCCGTATCCACGGTTTCATAAGTCCGGCCATTGGGCAGCGTTTCGCGGACAATAGGAAGCGTGCACCACAGGCTGCCATCTGGCTTGGCAATGCGGCGGCCCGGATATTCTTCTGGTGTGCATGGGTCGTTCAAATCTACTGGCACCAGCCGATCCCCCAATCGGTCTTGCTTCACGGCTTGGCCATTGATGATGACAAGCCCACCGCGCACTTCAATCCGGTCTCCGGGCAAGCCAATAACGCGCTTGATGTAATCCGTCTTTGTCCCGGGCGGCGTCAGAATGACAACATCCCCCCGTTCAGGTGTGCTGCCCCAGATCCGGCCCTTCCAGTCTGGCAATTGCACAGCCAGCGACTCGACGGGCTCGCGCAAGACGATCCACCGGAACAGCGCGGGGATGGAAGGAATAGTGGGGGAAACATGGCTCCATCCATAAGCAAATTTGTTCACAACCAGCCGATCGCCAACCAGCAATGTGGGCACCATTGATTCGGACGGGATGTAGAATGGCTTGGCCACAAAGCTATGAAAGCCCAGCACAGCTGCCAGCAAAATCACGGCACCGCGAATTTCCGCAATCCAATCAATCCGCTCGCTCTTTGGGCGCTTTGCTTTGGCCATGGGGGGGGAATCTTTCGTCAGCGGTGAGTGTTTGCCGCGCTTTAGGAGCCAAGCGGACCTATGGGCAAGGCTTCTATGATGACAAAGGCCTGCGCCCAAGGATGGTCATCGGTAAGCGTCAGGTGGATGCGCGCTTCATGCCCCGCCGGGACAAGAGCGTCGAGCGCTGCCTTGGCCCCTCCCGTCAGTGCCAAAGTGGGCGCACCCGATGGTGCATTCACCACGCCAATGTCTTTCATAAAAACGCCGCGTTTAAAGCCAGTGCCAACGGCCTTGGAAAAGGCCTCTTTGGCTGCGAATCGCTTTGCATATGTGCCTGCCTTGGTGAAGGGGCGGCGAGCCGCCTTGGCGCGCTCCACTGGCGTAAAGACACGGTCTTCAAAACGGGTGCCGAAACGGTTGAGCGAATTTTGAATGCGCTCAATATTGCACAAATCAGACCCCATGCCGACAATCATGCGGCATCCCGTGCGGCATCCATGCGAGCGCGCATCTCTTGGATGCTGGCTGCCAGCCCAATGAAAATGGCCTCGCCAATCAGGAAGTGCCCGATATTGAGTTCGGCAATTTGGGGGATGGCGGCAATTGGCCCCACATTTTCAAAAGTGAGCCCATGGCCAGCATGAGGCTCAATGCCGTTGTGCGCTGCCAGAGCCGCGGCATCGCTCAGTCGCTTCAACTCGGTCGCCAGTTCCGGCCCTGTAGAATGCGCATATTTGCCAGTATGCAACTCAACCACTGGTGCTTTGAGTCGCATCGCAGCCTCAATTTGACGCGCATCAGGCTCAATGAACAGGCTCACGCGAATCCCTGCATCACTGAGTTGAGCAACAATCGGTGCCAGTTCGTTGTGCAGGCCCGCGGCATCTAACCCGCCTTCGGTCGTACGCTCGGCCCGGCGCTCTGGCACGATGCACGCGGCATGAGGTTTGTGTTTGAGCGCAATCGCCAGCATTTCTTGCGTGGCCGCCATCTCAAGATTGATGGGCAACTGCGTGCGCGCCATAAGTGTGTCCAGATCGGCATCGCGAATATGCCGCCGGTCCTCTCGCAGATGGACAGTAATGCCATCGCCGCCCGCCTGCTCTACAATCTCAACCGCACGCCAAGGGTCGGGATGGTCACCGCCCCGGGCATTTCTGATCGTCGCCACATGGTCAATATTGACCCCAAGGCGCAGATGCTGGCTCACTGGGCGTCCTTTCGGCTGCCTGGCTTTATGGCGGGAATAGCGGCGAGCTCAGGCGGCAGCTTGTCCGCCTTATAAGTGGGCACATCAAGGCGGATGAGTGGGTAGAAGGGCACGCCCAAATCCACATTGCCATTTGAGCGATCGACAAGAGCGGCCTCTGCAATCACTTCTCCCCCTTCACGGGCGACTGCAGCAATTGCTTCGCGAGACGATAATCCGGTTGTGACCACATCTTCCACCATCAGGGCCTTTTGACCCGACTCAAGGCGAAAACCGCGGCGCAGGCCAAAAACTCCATCGGGACGTTCGAGGAAGAGTGCATCTTTGCCCAAGGCGCGGCCCATTTCATGGCCAATGATGATGCCGCCCATGGCGGGCGAAATGACCACATCAATTGCGGCGCGCACGTCCGCTGGCAGGCGGGCGACCAGCGCCTCGGCCAGCCGCGCGGCACGAGCGGGATTCATCAAAACCCGCGCACACTGCAGATAGCGAGGACTGCGCAGGCCAGATGATAGAATGAAATGGCCTTCAAGCAGCGCTTCTGCGTCACGAAACTCCTGAAGGATGTCGTCGTTGGTCATCATTCCCCCGGCTTGTGGTGAACTTTGGGAACCCATCCCTTAGGGGGGCTGGACGGCAGCTGCAATCCTAAGCAAAAAATGCGGTGCAACTCCCTTGAGCCTCCGGGCTTTGCCGCGTATAGGCCAGCCCGGACTATCCATTAGGGGTAGCTCCAGGGGCCTTATTTTTGCCCGGTTTTCCGGGCGTCAACATGGACAAACAGGTAATGAAGAAGCTGAGATCTGCCCTGATCGCAATTGGCCTGGTGCTCGCACCGGCAGCTGCGATGGCGCAAGCAACTCCGGTCGCTCCGGCGCCCGCTGCCGCTGCTCCCGCACCGGTTGCTGCTGCCCCCGCTCCTGAAGCGGGTGCTGCTGCTGCCCCCGCTGCCGAACAGGCAAAGCCTGAAGCGCCTGCTGCGCTTGCGCCCGTTGCGGGCATTGGCCAGCCGGTTCCCGGCAAAATCGGCATTCAGCCGCAAGTCACCGAAAATGGGGAACGTGCGCGTCATTTGCATGACGTGATTCTGCTCCCGATCATTACGGTTATCTCGCTCTTCGTTCTGGGGCTGCTGCTCTGGGTCATGGTGCGCTATCGTCGCGCAGCCAACCCGGTCGCCTCCAAAACCAGCCATAACACGGTGATCGAAGTTATCTGGACGCTGGTTCCGGTTCTGATCCTTGTGGCTGTTGCCATTCCGTCGATCAGCCTGCTCGCCGCGCAATATAAGCCGGCTGGCAAGGATGCCGTGACGATCAAGGTGATCGGCCATCAATGGTATTGGTCCTACCAATATCCTGACCATGGCGATTTCGAAATCGTGTCGAACATGTTGACCGATGCCGAAGCGGCCAAGCGTGGTGAGCCCCGCCTGCTGGCTGTTGATAATCGTCTTGTTGTCCCCGTTGGGACGGAAATTAAGGCCATTGTGACGTCGGAAGACGTTATTCACTCCTTCGCCGTTCCTGCTTTCTGGACCAAGATGGATGCCGTCCCCGGTCGCCTGAACGAAGTGACGTTCAAGGTGGAGAAGGAAGGCGTCTATTACGGCCAGTGTTCTGAATTGTGCGGCGCGCGTCACGCCTTCATGCCAATCGCGGTTGAAGTCGTGTCGAAGGAAAATTTCGCACGCTGGGTTGCCTCTAAGGGCGGCAAAATGCCGGGCGCTGAGCCCGTCGCTGCGCCGGCCCCGGCCGCCACTCCCGCTGTTGCCCCTGCTGCTGCTCCGGCTGCCGCAGAAGGCGCGAATGAAACTGCACCGGCTGCGCCTGCAGCCGCCACCAAGGCATAACGACCATGACAACTATCGCTGCTTCGCACGATCATGCACATGATCATGACGATCATCAGCTGGGCTTTTTCGCCCGCTGGTTCATGTCGACCAACCACAAGGATATTGGCACGCTCTATCTGATTTTCGCGATTATCGCGGGGATCATTGGCGGCGCTATTTCGGGCCTGATGCGCGCCGAATTGGCGCAGCCGGGTATTCAATATCTGACCACTTGGGCTGCTATGCTGGAGGGCCAAGGTGCCAGCATTGATCAGGCCTATCACATGTGGAACGTGCTGATTACGGCCCACGGCCTGATCATGGTGTTCTTCATGGTCATGCCAGCCATGATTGGCGGCTTTGGTAACTGGTTTGTTCCGATCATGATCGGCGCGCCGGACATGGCCTTCCCGCGCATGAACAACGTGTCGTTCTGGCTGCTGGTGCCATCCTTCATCCTTCTGCTCGCCTCGGCCTTTGTGCCTGGCGGCACAGGCTTGGGCGCTGGTACGGGCTGGACTGTATATGCTCCGCTGTCGACCTATGGCGCCCAAGGCCCCTCGGTTGACCTTGCCATCTTCTCGCTGCACCTCGCTGGTGCCAGCTCGATCATGGGTGCCATCAACTTCATCACGACCATCTTCAACATGCGTGCCCCCGGCATGACGTTGCACAAGATGCCGCTGTTCGTGTGGTCAGTTCTCGTGACTGCTTTCTTGCTGCTTTTGGCGCTGCCAGTTCTGGCTGCGGCCATCACCATGCTGCTGACGGACCGCAATTTTGGGACGACCTTCTTTGATCCGGCTGGCGGTGGCGATCCGCTGCTGTACCAGCACCTCTTCTGGTTCTTCGGTCACCCTGAAGTGTACATCATGATTCTGCCGGGCTTCGGCATTGTCAGCCAGGTGATTTCGACTTTCTCGAAAAAGCCGATCTTCGGTTATCTCGGCATGGCCTATGCTATGGTCGCGATTGGCGTTGTTGGCTTTATCGTGTGGGCGCACCACATGTTCACCGTCGGTCTGTCGGTGAACACCAAGATGTATTTCACGGCGGCCACCATGGTGATCGCGGTGCCCACGGGCATCAAGATCTTCTCTTGGATCGCGACGATGTGGGGTGGTTCGATTCGCTTCACGGTGCCGATGGTCTGGGCTTTGGGCTTCATCTTCATGTTCACCGTGGGTGGCGTGACGGGTGTTGTTCTCGCCAATGGTGGTGTCGATAACTATATGCACGACACCTATTATGTGGTCGCGCACTTCCACTATGTGCTGTCGCTGGGCGCCGTGTTCGCGCTGTTCTGCGGCTTCACCTATTGGTTTGCGAAGATGAGCGGCCGGCATCTGTCGGAAGCGCTTGGCCATCTGCATTTCTGGGTGTTCTTCATTGGCGTGAACCTTGTGTTCTTCCCGATGCACTTCCTGGGTCTGCAGGGCATGCCGCGTCGCTACCCTGATTATCCGGATGCCTTTGCCTATTGGAACGAGATTGCCTCGCTTGGCTATGTCATCATGGCCGGTTCAATGGTGATCTTCTTTGCCAACGTCATCTACGCGCTGGTCGCGGGTAAGAAGGCGGAAGCCAATTACTGGGGTGAAGGTGCGACGACGCTCGAATGGACATTGTCGAGCCCGCCGCCGTTCCACCAGTTCGAAACCCTTCCGAAGGTTGACTAAGGAAACGGTTTATTCCGTTGTCCCAACCTTCAAGGACATGCGTTGCCCGGACCATGATCGTTTCATGGTCCGGGCCTTGCCTCACAAGGGACCCGGGTTTGACACTGTATGACAAGCCTCAGCGTGACTAACTCTGACACTCTTCCGGCGGATTGGCGTGATTTTCTTGCGCTGACCAAGCCGCGGGTTATGTCGCTTGTCGTCTTTACGGGGCTGTGCGGCCTGTTGGCGGCGCCCCAGTCTATTCACCCGGTTCTCGCCTTTACGGCTATTCTCTGCATTGCGCTGGGTGCTGGCGCTGCAGGTGCGCTCAACCAATGGTATGAAGCTGACATTGATGCCCGCATGAAGCGGACGGCCGATCGTCCCTTGCCCGCTGGGCGGATGGACCGCCAATCGGCCCTTCACTTTGGCGTTGGCCTATCTTTCTTCTCAGTTCTGACGCTCGGCGTTGCAACCAACTGGTTTGCGGCAGCTATTTTGACAGCGTCGATCCTGTTTTATGTTCTGGTCTATACTGTCTGGCTGAAGCGCCGGACGCCGCAGAATATCGTTATTGGGGGTGCGGCAGGCGCCTTTCCTCCCATGATTGGTTGGGCGGCAGCCACGGGGCAGATGAGCCTGCTGCCTATCTTGCTTTTTGGCATCATCTTTTTGTGGACGCCGCCGCATTTTTGGGCGCTCGCGCTGTTCGTAAAGACCGATTACGCCAATGCGGGCGTGCCGATGCTGCCTGTTGTTGCCGGGGAAAAGACCACCCGCCATCATGTGCTGCTCTACACGCTGCCCATGGTGGCGTGCGCGATGGCGCCTTGGGCACTTGGCCTGTTGGGCGCAATTTACGGCGTCACTGCCGCACTATTGAACGTGATTTTCCTGTTGATGGCTGTGCGCGTTGCCACGCGCCGGCCCGTCGCGGATGATCCTATGCGAGCTGAAAAGGCCTTATTTGCTTTTTCGATTCTTTATCTTTTCATCCTCTTCGCGGCAGTCGCCGCAGACGCTATGGTGACTGCATGACTGATCCTGAAAACGAATTTAACCGCCGTCGTCGGCAGCGCTCCTTGGTAACAGCTGGGCTGTTGGTGGCGATGTGTTCGCTGTTTTACTTCATCACTCTGGCGAGGCTTCAATGATGAACAAGACAACTCGAACTGCAGTTTTGGCCGCGGGCCTTGCCTTTGGCATGGTCGGCGTGGGTTATGCGAGTGTACCGCTGTATCGGCTCTTCTGCCAAGTCACTGGCTTTGCCGGGACAACGCAAAAGGCAGTGGGTCAATCCGCACCTGGCGCCGTTGCCGGCGAGACTATGTCGGTGCGCTTTGATGCCAATCATGCGGCCGATTTGCCTTGGACGTTCAAGCCGGAAACCACGCGGGAAGTGGTCACCGTTGGGGCGCAAGACATTGTCTTTTACGAGGCGCAAAATCTTTCGGATAAGCCAGTGGTCGGGACGGCGACCTTCAACGTGACACCGTCTCAAGCTGGCAAATATTTCACCAAAATCCAGTGCTTCTGCTTTACCGAGCAGACACTGCAGCCGGGCCAAAAGGTCCGTATGCCGGTGATCTTCTATGTGGATCCTGCCATCCTCAAGGATCCGGATGCAAAGAAAATTGAGGAAATCACGCTCAGTTACACCTTCTATCCGGTGGACGAGCGCAAAAAGCAAAGCTAAGCGATTTTTCGAATTTACAGGGAAAGCGATACACCATGGCGGGCGCTAAGAACCACGACTACCATATCCTTCCACCCAGCATTCACCCCTTTTTCGGGTCAATGTCTGCGCTTTTGGCCTTTGGCGGCCTGGTCATGTGGATGCACAAAATGCCTTATGGCGGCCTTGTGTCTGCCATTGGCTGGATCGGCATTCTGTACACCTTCTATGCATGGTGGGCGGATGTAGTGAAAGAAGCGCAGGGCGGTGAGCATACGCCTGTGGTGCAGTTGCACCTGCGCTATGGGATGATCCTGTTCATTGCCTCTGAAGTCATGTTCTTCGTGGGCTGGTTCTGGTCTTGGTTTGATTTTGCGCTCTTCCCCGAGCCTGTTCAGTTGATTGACGGCGCGGTTGAGCGGATCGCAGGCGCAACATCTGTTTCGCAGGTCGTGGGCGCATGGCCGCCCAAGGGTATTGAAGTCATTGATGCCTTTGGCTTCCCTCTGCTCAATACGCTGATTCTGCTCTGTTCAGGCACAACGGTCACTTGGGCGCACCACGCGCTCATCAACGGTGAGCGTGGTGGCGAACTGCGCGGCGCATGGGGCCTGATTGGCGTTGGTGAAAACGACAATGTGAAAAAGGGCCTCTGGCTGACAATTGCGCTGGGCGTGCTGTTCAGTGCCGTGCAGGTCTATGAATATGTTCATGCACCCTTTGCCTTTAAGGGCCTGAACTATAGCGCCGCCTTCTACATGGCGACGGGCTTCCACGGCTTCCACGTGTTGGTCGGGACGATCTTCCTGATCGTCTGCCTCGCGCGCGTGTACAAGGGCCACTTTACCAGCCGTCAGCATTTCGGTTTCGAAGCGGCTGCATGGTATTGGCACTTTGTGGACGTTGTCTGGCTGTTCCTCTTTGTCGTCATCTATGTATGGGGCGGCTGGGGCGCGCCGGTCCACGCCTAACCTATGACCAACTGGCAAACCCCCGACACGACCCAAGCGTCGGTGCGGGGGCTATGCCCTCGCTGCGGCGCCCCGACTTTGTTCGCGGGCGCCGTTCGCTTTTCTGAGCGGTGCAGCACCTGCAAGTTGGATTTTACGCAGTTTAATGTGGGCGATGGGCCAGCTGCCTTTTTAATCCTGATTGTGGGCGCGTTGATCACCATTGGCGCCGTCTGGCTAGAGCTGGCGGTCTCACCGCCCTTTTGGGTTCATATTCTTATCTGGCTGCCCCTGACGCTGGCCTTGGTGCTGGGCCTGTTGCGCTTGGCCAAAGGCGCGTTGCTGGTGCTTGAGTTTCGCAACCGCGCGCGGGAAGGCCGACTGATATCATGAAACGCCTGCCCATTTTTGCATCGCTGATTGTTATTGCCGCCATTGCAACAATGATTGCCCTCGGCCTGTGGCAGCTTGACCGCAGGGCCGAAAAAGCAGCTCTGCTGGCGCTCTATCGGGCCAACTTAACGCAGCCGGCACTGGCTTTTCCTGCCCAACCCCCTGTGCCAGATGCCGCGTTATTCCGACCATCATCGCTGATGTGCGTTAAGGTAACTGGCTGGCGCACCGAGGCGGGCCGGTCTGCCAAAGGGGTATCTGGCTATCGCTGGATTGCGGACTGCCGCACGGCGGCCTCAGCCCCGGGCGCGCTGGTTGATATGGGGATCACGCGCAATCCCACGCTGCGGCCAAAATGGGCGGGCGGCCAAGTGTCTGGACGCATTACCAGCGAGCCAAGCCATATGAGCCTGCTCGACCGGCTTGGCGGCAAGACCGAAGTGTTGCGACCAATGCTGATTGCGACCACGCCGGCTCCGGGACTGGAGGCGAGTGCGCCGCCCTCTCCCGATGATGTGCCGAACAACCATTTGGCTTATGCCGTCCAATGGTTTCTGTTCGCGGGCATTGCGGGGATCATTTACCTCATTGCTCTGCGCCGACGGATGCGGGCTGGGTGAGCCTGCCGACGGACCCAATTTTCTATAGTGTTGCTGCCCTTGCCGTTATCTTAGTCGGCGTGGCCAAGGGCGGCTTTGCGGGGCTTGGTGCCGCCGCCATGCCGATTTTGGTGCTGGTGATGGATCCAGCACCTGCTGCAGCCATGCTGCTTCCCATCCTCATCGCACAAGACATTGTCAGCGTCTGGGCCTTTCGCCGAGATTTTGATTTGCCAACTTTAAAGCTCATGCTGTCCGGTGGGCTCGTCGGCGTTTTCCTGGGCTGGCTGTTCGCAACGGCGGTGCCCGTTGACGCAGTGCGCGGGCTGGTTGGATTTATTGCGATTGTGTTTGGGGCGTATCGCCTGGCCCTTGGGCGGGGCGTTCAACTTAAGTTTAAGACCAAAATGCCCAATTGGCTTGGCATTTTCTGGGGCGGTGTATCGGGCTTTACCAGCCAAGTGGCGCATGCGGGCGGGCCACCATTTCAGGTTTGGGCGTTGA
>JBEEOY010000149.1:0-3267 GCA_041191345.1 Pseudomonadota bacterium | reverse complement strand
CTGACTGTCGCCAAAGCCTATCAAACCTTGCAGGATGATGGCCATGTGGTGGTGCGCCGGGGCATTGGCATGTTTGTTGCCCCGGGTGCTGTTCAGGCGCTCAAAGTGCAAGAGCGTGAGATTTTCCTCACGCGCATCTGGCCACGCATGCGCACCCTGATTGACAGGCTTGATATTGATATGGCCGATTTAATGGCGCGCGAAACCGCCTAAATTCAGGCCCCAACCAACAAACCTGCCAAGGCTGCACTCATCAAATTCGCCAAGCTGCCAGCAAGCAACGCCTTCAAGCCCAAACGTGCAATGGTTGCCCGCTGATTGGGGGCAAGGCCGCCTGTGACCGCCATTTGAATGGCAATAGAGCTGAAATTGGCAAAGCCGCACAGCGCAAAGGTGACGACGGCCACTGTTGTGGCGGACAGCGTGGCCTTCATTGGACCAAGTTGCGAAAAGGCGACAAATTCATTGAGTACCAGCTTGGTGCCAAACAGGCCACCTGCAGCTTGCGCTTCAGACCAAGGCACGTTGAGCATGTACATGACTGGTGCAAAGACCCAGCCAACAAGCTGCTGGAAGCTGAGATCCGGATAGCCAAACCACGCCCCAACGCCGCCCAACAGCCCGTTGGCTAAGGCGACCAGCGCCACGAAGGACAGCACCATGGCCCCCACGGCCACAGCCAGCCGGACACCTGTTTGCGCACCTTCAGCCGCCGCCATGATAATATTGGCGGGTTGCTCATCGCCAAAGCGAATTTCACCTTCGACAACAGGTTCCTTGCCATAATCCGCAGGATCATCAGGCATCATCAGCTTAGCCATCAAAATGCCGCCTGGCGCTGACATAAAGCTGGCCGCCAGCAAATAGGGCAAAATATCATTGCCAAGCATGGAGGCATAGGCTGCCAAAATTGTGCCTGCCACGCCCGACATACCGACGGTCATGATGGTAAACAGCTGGGCCGGTGTCATCGTGGCGAGATAGGGGCGGATCACCAATGGCGCCTCGCTTTGGCCAACAAAAATATTGGCAGCTGCACCTAGGGATTCCACCTTGGTAATGCCTGTTGCCTTTTGAATGCCGCCGCCAATCCACTTCACCACAAATTGCATGATGCCCAGATAATAGAGGATCGAGACAAGGCTAGCGAAGAAGATGATGACGGGCAGCGCCGAAATGGCAAAGCTGAACCCGCCCAATTCTGGCTTGGCCAAATTGCCAAATAGGAAATCAACGCCCGCACGGGCATAGCCCAGAAGATTGCTGACGCCTTGTGCCATCATTTGGATAATCGCTTTGCCTGCAGGCACATAAAGCACCAGCACGGCAATGGCTGCCTGAAGCCCAAAAGCTGCCCCCACAACGCGCAGGCGAATGGCCCCGCGATTGGATGAGAGCGCAACAGCAATGAGCAAGATAAGGGCAATGCCCGCCAGACCGATTAGGGTGCGTTCCATGTAAAATCCCCCCAAAGCCGGCCCTACCGGCATTTTCTTGATTGTTTATCGCGCCTGTCTAGCGGGATTAATAGGTGCGTCCAATCAAGATACGTTCCACCGCCGCATCGCCTGTGAAGAAACACGGACCATCGGCAGGTGCTGCATCTAAAGGCGCGTTGCGCATGGTAAGCTTTAGGCCCTTTAGCTGCTCTACAATCTTGGTAAGCGCGGCCCCTGTCGGGCGTGACCATTGCACTTCCACCCAGCCAACGACTTTTTCTTCAGCAGCAAAATGGGCGGCCAGATCCGTTACATCCCGGCGGATATTGGCCTCCAGCCGATCCTTCGCCTCGGTGTACAGCGTGCGCTCAATATCTTCGAGCATGGCGGATACTGCGGCAATAAAGCCATCGCGCGGATCAAAGGAAGACGCGAGCTTGCCATCCTCTTTATAGAGCCGATCCCGGCGCAGGACGGCGACATTGCCGCCCGCCACATCGCGCGGGCCGACTTCGACAAGGATTGGCGCACCCTTTTTCACCCATGCCCAACGCTTGTTGGAGGCCTTGGTGGCTTTGGTATCCAGCAGCACGCGCACTGGCTCACCAAAGGCGGACTGAGCACGCAAATCGCTTGCCAGCTTGCGGCAATACTCAAGAATTGCCTCATCCTCATCTGTGTCACGCAACATGGGGATAATCACCACTTGTTGCGGCGCCACTTGCGGCGGGCAACGCAGGCCATCATCATCGCCATGCGTCATGATGACGCCGCCGATGAGGCGCGTGGACACGCCCCAGCTGGTCGTATGGCAATATTGCTGGGTGCCTTCCTTATCCTGATATCGGATGCCCGCTGCTTCCGCGAAGCCCTTGCCCAGATAATGCGAAGTGCCCGCTTGCAGCGCCTTGCCATCCTGCATCATTGCTTCAATTGAATAGGTTGCAACGGCGCCGGGGAAGCGCTCATTCTCAGGCTTTTCACCTGCCACCACAGGCATGGCGAGTGGGCCTTCAGCAAAAGCGCGATACATTTCGAGCGCGCGGCGCGTTTCAACCATGGCATCGTCGCGGTCGACATGCGCGGTATGGCCCTCTTGCCACAAAAATTCCGACGTGCGCAGGAACATGCGGGTGCGCATTTCCCAGCGGACAACATTGGCCCATTGGTTGGTAAGCAAAGGCAGATCGCGCCAGCTTTGCACCCAGCGGCTCATCGCTGCGCCAATCACAGTTTCTGATGTCGGGCGGACAACCAGCGGCTCTTCCAGCTTCGACTCTGGGTCGGGCACCAGCTTGCCTTTGCCATCGCCAATCAGACGATGATGCGTGACAACCGCCATTTCCTTGGCAAAGCCTTCCACATGGTCTGCCTCTTTCTCAAAGAAAGACAAAGGGATGAACAGTGGGAAATAGCAGTTTTCAACGCCGGCCAGCTTAATCTGGCTATCCATCAGTTTTTGGATACGTTCCCAAATGCCATAGCCCCAAGGGCGGATGACCATGCAGCCGCGCACCCCCGATTCTTCAGCAAGGTCCGCTTCGGCGATGACCTCCTGATACCAAGCAGCGAAATTCTGGGCGCGAGTGGTAGTGAGAGCGTGCTTCATGACAGCGGCGTTAGCCGAGGGCCTACCCATATCGCAAGCCCATGGAACCAGACGAGCTGCAGCAAAGTTAGCCCCCATAGCGAAGAAGGAGATGGATATGGGTTGGTTAGGAGCATTGGCAGGCGCAGCGCTGGACCGGCGCGATGGTGATAGTGGCATTAAAGGCGCAATTTTAGGGGCCATAGCGGGACGCGCGGTCAAATCCGCACTGCCATTTGC
>JBEEOY010000148.1:0-3592 GCA_041191345.1 Pseudomonadota bacterium | reverse complement strand
TTATGCAATCGTTGCTATTGCGTATATCTACGATATGGCGATAACTTCGTCCCATTCGTATCTGTTTCGGCGACAGAACGGCAAGTGTTTAGCCAAAACGGGAGATGTACTGCCCGTTTGGGGTACGCCCGTAAGCCTTTGGCTTGTGTGGCGTTGGCTCGCGTCCTTGCAGAATTGACCATTCAACAAAAGGGCTTCGCGGCCCTTTTGTGGCAAAGGAAGCACAGCATGTCTCACAACTCGCATGACGAGATGCAGGCACTTATTCAGCAGACCATGGGGGCGCTTAATGCCCTATCGCAGCGTATTGCGGCACCGGATGTGGAGGCCCTGCTCCACCCCGTCGATGCTGAGCTGCGCCTGCGCCGTCGCCGGGAACGGACCTTTAACCTTGGCTATTTTGGCGATGCCGCGTGGGATATTTTGCTCGAGCTGGAACGCGCGCAACGCATGGGCCATAAAATTGCCATTACTGATATTGGCGTGGAATCGCGCATCCCACTGACAACAGTGCTGCGCTATCTGACACGCTTGGAAAAAGATGGCCTCATCACGCGCCGGGTAGATCCCAATGATCGCCGTCGTGTCTTTGTGGCCTTAACAAGCGAAGGCTATCGGCGGCTGTGCGACTCTTTTGGTATCGAGCCAAGCATTACCCCGACACAGCCCAGCGATGGCACAATTGGCTTTGCTGCCAGCCCCAGCCGCTGATTTTAGACACATGTGAAAGACGCTGGGCGTGGTCGCCCCGTGGCTGTTAATGCCGCTGGTGCGGGTGGCATGATACGGCAAGGGCATCTGCCCCTTCAAGTTCAGCCACCAGCTGGTCCAGCGACTCCGCGATGCGAATGGACACCAAGTCCAGTCCCAAACGGTCTGACAAGGCAAGCTGTTGGCGCAATCCATTCAAAAGTTCTCGCCCATCAATGGGCGGACACTCAACATCCGTCTCTGCAGTGGTGAGATACGCATTTGTCGGATTTACGCTAACCATGACCCCTCCTACCCATTAAGTCACTGCCAATGTGCATGGCAGACGCCCACACACACGACTTAACGCGACAAATGTTGAGATGTTCCGACCCAAGGTCAATCATTAATTCCATTGTGAACGCATTTATCCTCTTGCCAGTGGTCGCCCATGCGGCAATCAGCCGCCATGGCTGATGAACCTGAAAGCTGGACGCTGACCCTGCCTTGCACCCGGGCCGAAGCAGAAAATGTCGATCATGAAGATGCCCGGCTGTGGGAGCTTGGGGAAATCCCCACTTTTGCCGCGCGCGAACCTGATCCGGCAAAACCCGAGGCGTGGGAAATCTCAGCCTATTTCAGCCAAAAGCCTAGTGCTGCCGATATTAAGCTGATCCAGTCGCTCTTCCCAAGCGCCACCAAGGCCAAACCCATGCTTGAAAAAGTGGCCGCGCAAGATTGGGTGACGCTGAGCCAACAAGGCCTTGCGCCGGTGCGCTCTGGCCGGTTCTTCATTCACACCTCCAGCTACCCAGGCGATGCGCCGCAAGGTGCAGTCACATTTCAGATTGAGGCAAGCCGCGCATTTGGCACAGGCGGCCATGAAACCACCAGCCGCTGCCTTGCCATGCTCGACAAAATGGCGCGCCAAGGCGCACATTTCCGCAACATTGCTGATATTGGCACGGGCACAGGCCTTTTGGCCTTTGCAGCGCGCCACCTTTGGCCAATTGCCGATGTAACAGCCTCTGATATTGACCCTATCAGCATTGAGATTTCGGAAGAAAATGCGGCTGTCAACGGCGTGCCTTTGGGCCAATTGCCGGGACAAGTGGCGCTGTGTGTTGCCTCTGGCACCGACCATGAGCTGATTCAACGCCGCGCGCCTTATGATCTGATTATCGCCAATATTTTGGCGGGACCGCTGATTGAACTGGCTCCCGCCCTTTCCGCAATTCTCGCTGAAGGCGGCACGCTTATTCTCGCCGGGCTGCTGGACCGTCAGGTCGATGCCGTGCGCAGCGCCTATTGGCGGCAGGGCTTGCGGCTGGCCGACCAGGATGTAGGCGAATGGCCATGCCTGCGCCTTGTGAAGCGCCCGCGCTATGGCTGGCGGCGCCCCCAGCGTGTGAACAAGCGCACCAGCCAGCCCCCCGGCGATTTCGGAACTTGGTAACCCAAGACACCGGCCCCGCAGATAATCGTTTCATCCTGCAACGGATCGTCTTAAAGAGCGCACATGAGCACACGCACCGAGAGCGGGGACTTTGACCCGCCGATCGAAAACCGCGCCGATCTAATCAGCGTTTTTGCGAAGGGCGAAAAGCCCGTAACACGTTGGCGCATTGGGACTGAGCACGAAAAATTCGTGTATCGGACCGCTGATCACCGCGCCCCATCTTATGACGAACCCGGCGGCATTCGCGATTTGCTGATGGCCCTGACTCGCTATGGCTGGGAACCCGTTATGGAAGGCGGCAATGTTATTGCGCTGTCCGGCAGCGATGGCACGGTGAGCCTAGAACCTGCAGGGCAGCTTGAGCTGTCTGGCGCCGCCGTTGAAAATTTGCACCAAACATGCGCCGAAACTGGCCGCCACTTGAAGCAAGTGAAGGAAGTGGGCGCCGAACTGGGCCTTGGCTTTCTGGGCCTTGGCCTGTGGCCGGACAAAACACGCGAGGCGCTGCCCATCATGCCCAAGGGGCGCTATGGCATCATGCTGCGCCATATGCCGCGCGTCGGCTCTATGGGGCTCGACATGATGCTGCGTACCTGCACCATCCAGACCAACCTCGATTATTCGAGCGAGGCAGATATGGTGCAGAAATTCCGCGTCAGCCTAGCGTTGCAGCCCTTGGGAACAGCGCTTTTTGCCAATTCGCCCTTTTTGGAGGGCAAGCCCAATGGCTATCAAAGCTATCGCTCACATATCTGGACCGATACCGACCCTGCACGCACAGGCATGCTGCCTTTCGTGTTTGAAGACGGCTTTGGCTATGAACGCTATGCCGATTACATGCTCGATGTGCCAATGTACTTCGTCTACCGCAATGGCAGTTATATTGACGCTGCGGGCAAGAGCTTTCGAGACTTTTTAGACGGAAATCTCGATGTTTACCCGCATGAAAAGCCAACAATTGGCGATTGGAACGATCACCTCTCGACGGCTTTTCCCGAGGTGCGTCTAAAAAGCTTCCTCGAAATGCGCGGCTCAGATGGTGGCCCGTGGAACCGCATTTGCGCGCTTCCCGCCTTGTGGGTCGGCTTGCTCTATGATCAAGGCGCACTCGACGCCGCTTGGGATCTGGTGAAGCATTGGACGATTGAAGACCATCAGCGCATCCGTGATGCCGTGCCGAAATTGGGGCTTGCAACGCCAATGCCCGATGGCCGGACAATGAATGATCTGGCAAAAGAGGTGCTGGACATTGCGACCGCCGGCCTCAATGCGCGCGGGCAAATTAACTCAATGGGCGATAATGAAAGTGGGTTCCTCAACCCGCTGCGCCAAATTGTCGATTGCGGCAAATCCCCCGCGCAACAATTGCTTGAAAAATATCACGGGGAATGGGGCGGCGATTTATCCAAAGTCTATGATGAGATGAGCTTCTAAAACACAGCG
>JBEEOY010000147.1:0-5569 GCA_041191345.1 Pseudomonadota bacterium | reverse complement strand
GTCAACACATCGATCATGGCATCCAATTTGGTCCGCCCCGATGAATATGCGGAAGGAACGAGCCGCGAGGTTGCTTATCGTACCATGCAAGAACTGGTCGAAAAAACGGGCCTTAAAATCTCCTTGACGGAGCCTGAAGAAGTCGCTGATTTTGCAGTAGATGGCGTGAAGGCAGGTCGGTTCTGGCTGTTGCCCGAAAGCGAAACGGGTGATGCAATGTTGCGAGATCGGATGACGAATATTTTGGCGCGGGTTGATCCGCCATCAGCGTGGTGAGGCCCGATGGCGCATAAGGGCGTGGCTGCTGCTAACCCACCGTCGCACGGATCAGCGGGGTATCGCTGGTATGTGGTTGCGATATTGTTCCTCGCTTACGCCTTTAGTGCCATTGATGCGCGGGTCCTGACACTGCTGGTTGTTCCCATTAAGGCCAGCATGGGGCTGAGCGATTTTGAAATCAGCTTGCTGCAGGGCTTTGCTTTTGCATTGCTTTATTCGATTGCGGCCCTGCCCGTGGGGCGGATGGTCGATGGCAGTCCGCGTCGTCCCAGGTTGATTGTCTGGGGCATTGTGCTGTGGTCCATCATGACCGCGTGTTGCGGCCTTGCGAAAAACTTTTTCACACTCTTTCTAGCCCGTGTTTGTGTCGGCGTGGGCGAGGCGACACTAAGCCCGTCTGCCTATTCACTTATCAGCGATTATTTTCCCAAGGATAAGCGCGCCTTGGCCATCAGCTTTTACGCCATCGGCTATCCTATTGGCGGCGGTCTTGCGCTGATACTTGGCGGGGTCTTGCTGAATTATTTTACTGCGACCGATATGACAGGCTGGGGTGTATTCGCCGGTTTTGAGCCGTGGCAATTGGTCTTCATCGCTGTTGGCGCGCCGGGCATAGTGATTGCAGCCTTGGTGGCGACCATTCGTGATCCGGGTCGGCGAGAGAGTGGCGGTATAGCAACGGATGCCGTGATCCCTGTTCGGCAGGTAATGGCCTATCTCAAGACGCGTTGGCAGCTCTACTCCATCTTGATTGGGGTTACAGCGCTATCGGGCTTATTGGCGATTGGAACCTCGCTCTGGTATCCCACTTTCTTAATCCGCACCTATGGCATGAGCCCATTAGATGTTGGATTTTACTATGGCACCTTGATGCTGGTGTGCGGAACATTTGGAACGCTGGCGGGCGGTTGGCTCTCGGGCGTTTTGCAACGCCGCGGCACAGTTGACAGCAATTTGCGCATCATGTTCGTCGCAACTTGCGTCAAAGCCTTGCCGCTTGTGATTGGGCCGTTGATGCCCACGGCGACATTGGCCTTAGCGTTGATGGCGGTTGGTACATTGGTGGGCCAAGCCTCCCAAGGCGTTATTCTGACTGCTATTCAAGATGTTACGCCCAATCGCCTGCGAGGGCAGGTGACGGCCTTAACTCTGCTCGCAGTGAATTTGATTGGCTTGGGGCTAGGGTCCAGCATCATTGCTGCCTTTACAGACTTTGTTTTCGGCGATGAGCAATCGCTCCGCTATTCAATTGCCTTAACGGGCGCGATCTTCCTGCCGATCATGGCGCTTATGCTCGCCAAAGGCATGCCGATATACCGAGCAGAGATTGATCGTTTGGAGCGCGCAGATAAAACCGTGACGAGCTGACCGCACTTGGCAGGCTATGACTTAGAGCAGCTCCCTGAACATTGCCAAGGTTTTGGGTTGTCTATTTGCCACGCCAGTGCCGCTTGGCGATGTTAATTTGTTCGAACGAAGTCCAATGTCGGCCAGCCCCTACTTCCGCACCCCTTTATATGTATCTGTTACGCAGCGCCCAGCTGTACACAGAATGTGTTCGCCTCTTCATTCCGCATGGCGCGCCACAAGACTATGACCAGAGATTTTTTACGTCCGGCTATGCCCTGCTCCTCGCTGCTTGGGAGAGGTGCCGAAGCTGCTCTTATACCATCGCGAAAACGCGCCAATGGACGTATAGCCGAGCAAATCGGCAATATCCGTTACCCGCATGCGCGGGTTAGAGAGATATTGTTGGGCAAGATGGCGGCGGGCTTGGTTCAGCAGGGCCGTAAAGCTTGTTTCCTCTGCGTCCAGCGTGCGTTGCAACGTACGCACCGTCATCCCCAATGTTGCGGCGCAGATTTGCACGGTGGCTTTGCCGGCGGGCAAAAAAATCCTGATCAGATGTTCAACATGTTCGGAACAAGAGGCGCCGTGGTCGCCAGCCGCGGGCTTGAGCAATTGCCGCGCATGGCGGGCGAGTTGTTCATCAGCTTGCGGATTGGGTAAATCCAAATCCGCGCTGCGGATCAGGAGCCCATTGAACTCAGCATTGAAAATGGGCGGGCAGCGGAACAGGTCTTGATAGATGCTCAGTTCCTCACGCGGCGGTGCATTATGCGTGAAGCAAACATTTTGAGCGGTCCAGCCCGGCGTGAGCACGGACATGCACAGGCGTGATAAAACGCCCAAGGCAAGTTCCAGCGACTGACGCGTTGGTTCTGGCCGTGACAATTGAAAATCCTCACGCAAAATCGCGGTCTCGCCCTCCTCCTCATAATGCATCATCAACGTGGAATTGATGCTGACGCGGAACTCGCGCAGTGCATCAAGTGCGCTGCGCAAGGTTGGTTGATGCGCAATCAGCAAGCTTGTCGCGCCAAGATTGGCAAGAGACCGGCCAAGCGCCATGCGCAGACCCAATGTCGTGCAGCCAGTAACATCTGCACTGCGTTCGAGAAGCCGGACGGCAGAAATGGCAGGGATCATCTGTTCCGGGTTAATAAAGAGATCAATCCCCAAACCTTGCTCACGCAGCAGCGGGCGAGTGTCGACGCCAAAATGCGCCATCGTTTCAAAATAACCTGTAAGCGCCGCGACGCGGACGAGCTCTGGCAAAATCCGTTCCTCTCACCGGTAACGGTCGCGTCTTTGGTGGCGCGAATTGTTAAATTAATGGCACGAAATGTGAAAAATGCAAGTGAGCCTTCCCGTAAAAGCTAAAGCGAGAGAGTTAGGAGAGAGGATGATGGCAAAGACGGTGCGCTTTCACCAAGCGGGTGGCCCCGAGGTCTTGCAATTGGAAGACGTGGATGTCGGCTTGCCCGGTCCGGGCGAAGTCCGCATCCGCCACGCCGCGGTGGGCTGTAACTTTGCCGATACCTATTTTCGCTCTGGCTATTACCCCGTTCAGCCGCCTTGCGGCTTGGGCGTCGAGGCGGCCGGCACAATTGAGGCCATTGGCGAAGGCGTCTCCGGTTTCTCAGTGGGCGATCGGGTGAGCTATAATGGCAGTCCGCTGGGTGCCTATAGCACTGAGCGGGTGATGCCCGCAGCGCCATTGTTCAAATTGCCTGATAATGTCAGCTTTGAAGACGCTGCGGCCTCCACCATGCGTGGTCTGTCGGCCACTTATTGGCTGATGAAAACTGATCCGCGCTTGAAGGCCGGGGATAGCATTTTGCTGCATGCCGCCGCCGGGGGCGTTGGGCTGCTTGCAATCCAGATTGCAAAGATGCTGGGGCTGCGCGTCATTGGCACAGTGTCCAGCGAGGAAAAGGCCGCGCTCGCCACATCTTATGGGTCTGACGACATCATCTTTTATCGTCGTGAGGATGTTGCCGCGCGCGTGAAGGAATTGACCGGCGGCATGGGCGTGCAGACGGTGTTCGATAGCGTTGGCAAAGACACTTATGAAGGCTCGCTGAAGTCGCTGCGGCGGCGCGGGATGCTGGTAGGTTGCGGCACCGCTTCGGGCCCATTCCCGCCGATTGATGCTTTCCAAACGATGCTGCAGGGCTCGGTCTATTTCACGCGGCCCGCCTTTGCCGATTATTATGCTGATCCGGTTGAGCGGGCCGAACTTGCTGAGTTCTGGTTTTCCAACCTCGCGGCCGGCAAGATCAAGGTCGAAATTGGCCAGCGTTATGATCTGGCAGACGCTGTGCAGGCGCACCAGGATATGGAAGCCGGCCGCACCATTGGCTCTTCCATCTTTGTGATCTGAAGGGGCGGGCGATGCGGATCGAGAAGCTCACCACTCATATTGGCGCCGAACTTTTGGGCGTGAATATTGCTGAAGCGGCGAAGAATGATGATCTCTTTGCCGAAATTCGGGCAGCCTTGCTGGACCATAAAGTCCTCTTCCTGCGCGATCAGGACATTAGCCGCGCGGACCATGTCGCTTTTGCCGAGCGTTTTGGCGCGCTGGAGGATCATCCTGTCGCTGGCAGCGATCCTGAAAATCCGGGCCTTGTGCGCATCTATAAAGATGAGAATTCCCCGCCTGATTATTATGAGAATTCCTGGCATGCTGACGCCACATGGCGCGAGGCACCCCAAATGGGGGCGGTGCTGCGCTGCATTGCCTGCCCACCCGTCGGTGGCGACACGATGTGGGCCAATATGGAAAAGGCCTATGATGATCTGCCCGACCATATCAAAGCCCAGATTGCGGGCTTAAAGGCGCGGCATTCAATTGAAGCGAGCTTTGGTGCGCGCATGAGCGATGAGGCGCGGGCTGCGTTGAAGGCGCGCTTCCCCGATGCCGAACATCCCGTTGTCCGCACCCATCCAGAAACCGGGCGCAAGGTGCTGTTCGTTTGCGGATTTACAACGCACTTCACCAATTTTCATACGGCGGACAATGTCCGTTACGGGCAGGATTATGCGCCCGGGGCGGGGCAGTTATTGGCCTATCTTATCAGCCGTGCCGCCATTCCGGAATATCAGGTGCGCTGGCGCTGGCAGCCCAATTCCATAGCAATCTGGGACAATCGCTGCACCCAGCATTACGCGGTGATGGATTACGCGCCGACCGTCCGGAAGATGGAGCGCGCCGGTATTATTGGCGACAAACCTTTTTAAGACAGGAGAGAGACCATGCAGTTTTTCGACGAAAGCCTCTTGCCCGAATATCAAGATCCTCTGGTCATTCAGGTGGCGCCCTACGCCCCCAGCTTCATGCCGCAGGACAGCGATGACATTCCGGTGAGCTTTGCAGAGCAGGTCCAAAAAGCTGTCGACTGCTATAATGCGGGCGCGACGGTGCTCCATCTGCACGTTCGTGAGCCGGATGGCACGGGCTCGAAAGACCTCGATCGGTTCAACGAAATGCTTGATCGTCTGCGGACGGCGGTGCCGGACATGGTGTTGCAAGTAGGCGGGTCGATCAGCTTTGCCCCCAAGAGCGAGAGCGCGGCGGCCGAGTGGCTCGATGACGATACGCGCCATATGCTCGCTGATTTGAAGCCCGTGCCGGATCAAGTGACGTTGGCTGTAAACACCAATCAAATGAATGTGATGGAGCTCATCACGGAGGAAGACGTCAAAGGCACCACAATGTGGGACGTCTACCGCGAAGCTTATACTGAAATGTATTATGATGCCGGGCCAAAGTTCATGAAGGAACATATGAGGAGGCTGACGGCAGCTGGCATTCAAACGCACTTCCAAGTGGGCTGCGCCCGCGATTTGGAAACCGTTGAGCGGCTGGTGCGCAATGGCCATTATATGGGCCCGCTCGTGTGCAATTGGGTGGCCATTGGTGGGGGGCATGATGGCCCCAATC
>JBEEOY010000146.1:0-3779 GCA_041191345.1 Pseudomonadota bacterium | reverse complement strand
CGCTTGAAATTGCCGACACGCTGGTGCGCTCAAACGCGGTTGACGTTCTGGTGATCGATTCGGTTGCCGCGTTGGTGCCGCGGGCTGAAATTGAAGGCGAAATGGGCGATAGCCATGTCGGTCTTCAGGCCCGTTTGATGAGCCAGGCGTTGCGCAAGATTACAGGCTCGATCAATCGGTCGCATTGTTTGGTAATCTTCATCAACCAAATCCGCATGAAAATTGGCGTGATGTACGGCTCACCTGAAACCACAACGGGTGGCAATGCACTGAAATTTTATGCCTCGGTACGTCTCGACATTCGCCGCACGGGCCAAATTAAGGACCGTGAAGACATTGTCGGCAACACCACTCGAGTGAAAGTGGTGAAAAACAAGGTTGCGCCGCCGTTTAAGCAAGTTGAATTCGACATCATGTATGGCGAAGGCATTTCCAAGACTGGTGAAATTCTGGACCTTGGCGTGAAGGCCGGGGTGGTCGAAAAATCTGGCGCTTGGTTCAGCTATGACTCGATCCGCATTGGGCAGGGTCGTGAAAATGCCAAGACATGGCTCAAGGAAAATCCAGAAATGGCGGCGAAGCTGGAACAGCAGATCCGTGGCCGCACCGAAGAGGTGGCAGAAGGCCTGATGGTAGGACCAGAGGCGGATGACGATCTCTAATCGACATGCTGGGAGCGATCGCCCGGCATGAGCGCTAGAAGATGGTCTCGCGTCTCACGCTTCGAAAGGCCCGCCGCTTTGGCGGGCCTTTTTCATAGGGATGCTGGGTTTCATAGGGATGCTGGGCGTTTTCAACGCAATTTGGGCCAATTGGGTACAGCTGGTGCTTGAGTAGCGGCGATGCCTCGCCTAAGCGCAGTTAGATATGACTTCGACAAACGATATCCGCCGGTCCTTTCTCGACTATTTCGCCGCCAATGGGCATGAGCGCGTGGCCTCTGCGCCTTTGGTGCCGCATAATGACCCGACGCTGATGTTCACCAATGCGGGCATGGTTCCGTTTAAGAACGTCTTTACCGGGCTGGAAAGTCGCCCTTATTCAACTGCGACCTCATCGCAGAAATGCGTACGCGCTGGCGGCAAGCATAATGACCTTGATAATGTGGGCTATACCGCGCGCCACCACACATTTTTCGAAATGTTGGGCAATTTCTCGTTCGGAGATTATTTTAAAGAGCGCGCGATTGAGCTGGCCTGGGGCCTGACCACGAAGGAATGGGGTCTTGATCCCAATCGCCTGACTGTCACCGTCTATCATACCGATGATGAGGCGTTTGACCTGTGGCGCAAAATTGCTGGCCTGCCCGAAAGCCGCATCATCCGCATCCCAACCAGCGATAATTTCTGGTCAATGGGTGATACGGGCCCGTGCGGCCCGTGCAGCGAAATTTTCTGGGATCATGGCGATCACATTCCCGGAGGCCCCCCGGGCAGCCCCAATGAAGATGGGGACCGCTTTGTCGAAATTTGGAACCTTGTGTTCATGCAGTTTGACCAAGCGGCGGATGGCAGTCGCACAGCCTTACCCCGGCCATCTATTGATACGGGCATGGGGCTGGAGCGCTTGGCAGCCGTGCTGCAGGGCGTCCATGACAATTACGACACGGATACGTTCAAAGCGCTGATTGGCGAATCATCGGACTTGACCAAAAGCGACCCCAATGGCCCCATGAAGGCCTCACACCGCGTGATTGCGGACCATTTGCGCGCCTCAGGCTTTTTGATTGCGGATGGCGTCCTGCCCTCCAATGAGGGCCGGGGCTATGTTTTGCGGCGGATCATGCGGCGCGCCATGCGGCACGCGCACCTCTTGGGCGCGAAAGAGCCGTTGATGCACCGTTTGGTCGGCTCGCTCGTGGCGGAAATGGGCGCAGCCTATCCTGAGCTGTTGCGCGCACAACCATTGGTCGAAGCCACGCTGTTGCAAGAAGAAACCCGCTTCCGCCAAACGCTGGATAAGGGATTGAAACTGCTGGACGAGGCGACAGTCTCGATGAAGGCGGGCGATGTTCTGCCGGGCGATACGGCTTTTAAGCTCTATGATACCTATGGTTTCCCTTATGATCTGACAGAAGATGCGCTGCGCGCCCAAGGCCTTGGGATTGACCGCGCGGGGTTTGAAGAGGGCATGGCCCGGCAAAAGGCCATGGCACGTGCCGCTTGGAAGGGCTCTGGCGAAACAGCATCAGATGAAATCTGGTTTGATATTGCCGATGAATTGGGCGGGACCGAGTTTACAGGCTATGTCAGCACCGAGGGTGAAGGCCAAGTTGTCGCGCTTGTCAAAGATGGCCAGCGTGTAGAAAAAGCGCAGGCGGGCGACAAACTTGTCATTTTGACCAACCAAACGCCCTTTTACGGGGAAAGCGGCGGCCAGACAGGCGATGCGGGCAGCATCCGCGCCGATGGGGGGCTGGCCGCGCAGGTGGACGATACAGCCAAGCCCTTAGGCCGGTTGCACGCACATCAGGCTGTTATCACCAGCGGCACCCTCTCGGTGGGGCAAACAGTGCATTTGTCTGTTGATGTAGACAGGCGAAATCGGATCCGGGCCAATCACTCGGCCACGCACTTGCTGCACGCGGCGCTGCGCAATCGCTTGGGCGCGCATGTGACGCAAAAGGGCAGTCTGGTTGCAGCTGACCGCTTGCGTTTTGACTTTTCACACCCTTCCGCGCTGACGGCAGAGGATATTGCAGCCATTGAAGCTGAAGTGAATGCCGAGATCCGCGGAAATCAGCCAGTGTCGACGCGGTTGATGACCCCGGATGACGCGATTGCCGCCGGGGCGCTTGCGCTTTTTGGTGAAAAATATGGCGATGAAGTTCGCGTCTTAACCATGGGCCCCCGCAGCGCGGGCGGCGCCTATTCCGTTGAGCTGTGTGGCGGCACCCATGTGACTGCGTTGGGCGATATCTCATTGTTTAAGATTGTGTCGGAAGGCGCAGTGGCGGCTGGTGTTCGTCGTGTTGAAGCGATGACGGGTGAAGCCGCGCGGCTCTGGCTGACCGACCGCGAAGACAAGCTGAAGGATATTGCGGCCCAGTTGCGCGCCAATCCGGATGAAGTGCCGGCCCGTGTGGCGGCCTTGGCGGAAACAGTGCGTAAGTTGGAAAAAGATTTGGCAGAGGCCAAAAAGGCCTTGGCCTTGGGCGGGGGCGGAGCGTCAGCTGCCGAACCCGAGGATGTGAACGGCATTTTGTTCCTAGGCCAAAGCTTTGATGGGCTCGACCCCAAAGACCTGCGTGGCTTGGCAAATGACGCCAAGGCCAGGCTCGGCTCTGGCATTGCCGCCTTTGTTACCGTGAATGATGGGCGGGCGTCTGTGCTGGTTGCTGTGACGGATGATTTAACCGGGCGGTTTAGCGCAGTGGATTTGGTCCGCACGGGCGTTGAGGCGCTGGGTGGTCAAGGCGGTGGCGGCAAGCCAGAAATGGCGCAAGGCGGCGGTCCAGATGGCAGCAAGGCGGCGGATGCGCTGGCGGCTATTAAGGCGACGCTGGCGTAATAAATCCGGCAAAATCCCTTTTGGCTGCAAGCGTTATAAAACTGGCAGTGGCTTTAGCGGCGTAATGCCGCTATGGCGCGCCACGTGGGTGTGGCCCATTTTGGCCTTTGGGCCAGCTATTGGAGCGGCAAGCTGCTGCTCATCCTCGTGAACAGGCTGTTGTTGCAATGATGTCCCCTTTGATTCCGTCCCCGCTTCAGGCGGCCCTTTCCGCACGCGGGTATGAAACACTTACTGCCGTGCAGGCCTCCGTGGTTGAGCCGGAAACT
>JBEEOY010000145.1:0-3201 GCA_041191345.1 Pseudomonadota bacterium | reverse complement strand
CCAAAAATCGCTACCATCAAAAAGACGCTGAACAAGAAGAGCGCGAAAGGCGACACAAATTTTGCCCGCTCTCCATGGACATAGCGGCGCGTCAATTCCCCCGGCTTCCAGACAAGCAGAGGCAGGGTCCGCCAGATCTTGCCATCAAAATGAAAAACACCGTGCAGCAAATCATGCCCAAAGGCAGCCAATGTGCGGTGCACATGCGCCTTTTGCCCGCATTGGCTGCAATAGGCACCGGCAAGCATGGCCCCGCAGTTCAGGCAAGCCCCGTCTCCCCCAAGACGGGCCTCGCCGCTGTGCGGCTCTACCGTGCGGGCCAACAGCGCGCCCGTTGCCACAGTGCCCAATGCGTCCATATCACTGCTCATGGGGGCAATATTGCAGCGTGGACGGGTCTTGTCACCGATTTTGCGTTTTTCCGGGCTCTTTGCTACCTCACAAAAATGCCTGATTTTCCGCCGCCCGACCAGCTTATTGCCGAAATGGGACAGCGCGCCCGCACGGCCGCGGCGGCGCTGGCCTTATGCCCCACTGCGCAGAAGGCACAGGCCCTAAAGGCGGCAGCGGCTCAATTGCGGGCTGATGCCGCACAGATTTTGGCAGCCAATGCGCAGGATATGGCAGCAGGCGCCGCACTGGGCCTCTCCTCTGCCATGCTCGATCGACTAAAACTGGATGAAGGCCGGATTGAAGCCATTGCCGCGGGGGTCGACGCCGTGGCCCAACTGCCTGACCCTGTTGGCCAAGTCATTGATGAAACACATCGCCCCAATGGCCTCAAAATGTCCCGCGTCCGCGTGCCCTTGGGCGTGATTGGCATTATTTATGAAAGCCGGCCCAATGTGACAGCAGATGCCGCAGCACTTTGCCTCGCCTCGGGCAATGCCGCTGTGCTGCGCGGCGGCAGCGAAGCCGTGTACAGCAACCGGGCGATTTTTGCTGCCTTTCAAACAGGGCTGAAGGCGGCGGGATTGCCAGTTGATGCAGTCCAACTGGTCCCCACGCAAGATCGGGCGGCCGTGGGGGCAATGCTGGCTGCACATGGGCTGATTGACATTATCATTCCGCGCGGCGGCAAGGCCTTAGTTGCGCGCGTGCAGCAAGAGGCACGTGTGCCTGTGCTCGCGCATTTGGATGGCATCAATCATAGCTATGTCGACAAGGCAGCCGATGTCGACAAGGCGACAAGCATTATTGCCAATGCCAAAATGCGCCGCACCGGCGTGTGTGGCGCGACAGAAACGGTGTTGATTGACCGCGCCTTTACCCAGCCGGCCAAGATTGTGGCCGCCTTGCTCGAGGCTGGCTGCGCCGTGCGCGGTACGCCCGATATTCAAGCGCTTGAGCCGCGGGTGACACCTGCGGAACCGGAAGATTGGGATACGGAATATCTCGATGCGATTTGCGCGGTCACACTGGTGGACGGCGTGGCAGGGGCCATGGCGCATATTGCAGCGCATGGATCACACCATACGGACGCGATTATCACCGAAGATGCGGCAACGGCCGAAGCCTTTTTGGCCGGAGTCGATTCGGCCATTGTCATGTGGAATGCCTCCACGCAATTTGCCGATGGCGGGGAATTTGGGCTGGGCGCAGAAATTGGCATTGCAACGGGGCGGCTGCACGCGCGTGGGCCTGTCGCGTTGGAAGGGCTCACCACCTATAAATGGGTTGTCCGGGGGACCGGGCAAATCCGGCCCTGATCCGCACCGGGCTTCTTGGCGGGTCGTTCAACCCCGCCCATGGCGCGCACCGCCAGATCAGCCTGATGGCCGCAAAAGCCTTGGGCCTGGATGAGGTCTGGTGGCTGGTTTCGCCCGGAAATCCGCTAAAACCAAAGGCCGGCATGGCCCCTTTGCCTGTGCGCCTGCGCAGGGCCCAGCGCATGGCCCGGCGCAGTCCCATTAAGGCCACTGCGATTGAGCGGCACTTAGGCACACGCTATACTGTCGATACGCTGCGGGCATTGAAGCAACGCCACCCCAAGCGCGCCTTTATCTGGCTGATGGGGGCTGATAATCTGGCCCAGTTTAGCGACTGGAAAGACTGGCGCCGAATTGCTCAGACGATGCCGATTGCAGTTATCGCGCGTCCGGGATATGATGGCCCTGCCCGTGCGAGCCGCGCGATGGGCTGGCTACGGGGGTTCGTCCGCCCCCGATCTGCCGCAATGATGTGGACGATGTGGAGACCGCCGGCGCTCGTGCTGCTGCGCTTTCGCCCCGATAAGACCTCCGCCACAGCGCTTCGCCGGGCTGATCCGGATTGGTTGAGCGCCACCCCACAAACCCCTGTGCGCGATGCAATCACGCATCGCCTTGTTGATTGAGGACCGATTTTGCCTGCTGCCCCTAAACGCAAGACTGCCCAAGCCGCAGACTCGGTGGAAACGCTCCACAAGCTGATTTTGCAATCGCTGGAAGATGATCAGGCTGTGGAAACAGTCTCCATCCCGCTTGCTGGCAAGTCCGCCATTGCCGACCATATGGTCATCGCCAGTGGTCGTTCGACTCGGCAAGTCGCCTCTATGGCGCAAAAGCTGCAAGAAAAGATCAAGCAGCAATGCGGCCGTATTGCGCGCGTGGAAGGCCTGCCCAGTGCTGATTGGGTGTTGATTGATGCAGGCGATGTTATCGTCCACCTGTTCCGGCCTGAAGTCCGCAGCTTTTACAATCTTGAACGCATGTGGGCGTTTGGGGACGCGCCCGCCGCTTGAAGCTCCATATTATTGCCCGTGGGAAGATTGGCCGCTGCCCCGAAACAGAGCTGATCGTGCGTTATGCCAAGCGGTTGACTTGGCCGTTCCAGATTACTGAATTGCCAGATGTGGGCGGCAAAGCCCCGGCAGCTTCCCCCGGCACGATGACCATCGCCATGGATGAAACGGGCGAGCAGCTGACGTCTGCCGCCTTCGCCCAAAAACTTGAAAAATGGCGCGACACAGGCACGCGCGAACTGCGCATCTTAATTGGTGCTGCAGATGGTCTGACCGCCGAAGAGCGGGCGTCCGCCAGCCTCTTCATCGCCTTTGGCAAGGCGACATGGCCGCATATGCTGGCACGCGCAATGCTGGTGGAACAGCTTTATCGCGCGACCAGCATCATTGCCGGCCATCCCTATCACCGCGAGGGGTAAGGCTTAGTCCCCCGCCTCTCGCGCCACTTCACGCCAGCCAATATCGCGGCGGCAAAATCC
>JBEEOY010000144.1:0-6331 GCA_041191345.1 Pseudomonadota bacterium | reverse complement strand
AAATGATGAAGGAAATCCAAGCCGTTAAGAAGGGCGAGGATGGCCGTGAACTGCCGACCAACGCGATTTACATGATGGCCCATTCGGGTGCGCGTGGTTCGCAGGCGCAGATCAAGCAGCTGGCCGGTATGCGCGGCCTGATGGCCAAGCCGTCGGGCGAAATCATTGAAACGCCGATCATTTCGAACTTCAAGGAAGGTCTGACCGTTCTTGAATATTTCAACTCCACCCACGGTGCCCGTAAGGGTCTGGCGGATACGGCGTTGAAAACCGCAAACTCGGGGTATCTGACGCGCCGTCTGGTGGACGTGTCGCAGGATTGCACCGTAATCGAAGAAGATTGCGGCACCGAACGCGCGCTGGAAATGAAGGCCATTGTGCAGGGTGGCTCGGTCATCGCGTCACTGGCTGAGCGTATTCTTGGCCGCACGGTTGCGGAAGACATTGTCGATCCGAAGACCAAGGAAACCATCATTGCATCGGGCACGCTGCTTGATGAGCCGATGGTTGCCCGCATCGAAGAGATTGGCATTCAGGCCGTTCGCATCCGCTCGCCGCTGATTTGCGAAACCCGCATGGGTGTTTGCGGCAAGTGCTATGGCCGTGACCTTGCACGCGGCACGCCAGTGAACATCGGTGAAGCCGTTGGCGTTATCGCAGCACAGTCCATTGGTGAGCCGGGCACGCAGTTGACGATGCGGACCTTCCACATCGGCGGTGCTGCCCAGTTGAACGAACAGTCGCACCTTGAAGCGGCAGTTGATGGTAAGGTCGTGTATCGCGAACTGCGGACCATCTTGGACAAGAATGGCCGCAACGTCGTTCTGTCGCGCAACGGGGAAATCGTTGTTCTCGATGCCGATGGCCGTGAACGGGCTGCTGACCGTCTGCCTTACGGGTCTTACGTGCTGTTTGCCGATGGCGCTGCCGTTAAGAAGGGCGCTCGCATTGCAGAATGGGATCCGTTCACCATGCCAGTGATCACGGAAATCCCCGGCACTGTGAAGTATCAGGATCTGGTCGAAGGCCAGACGCTGGTGGAACAGACGGACGAAGCCACGGGTATTGCGCAGAAGGTGGTGACGGAATTCCGTCCGGGCCGTTCGAAGATCGATCTTCGTCCGCGCTTGACGCTGCTGGATGGTGAGTCTGGCGAAGCTGGCCGCTATATGCTGGCCGTGGGCGCGATGCTCTCGGTTGAAGATGGTGCGCAGGTGCAGGCTGGTGACGTGCTGGCGCGTGTCACGCGTGAAGCCGCCAAGACTCGTGACATCACGGGCGGTCTGCCGCGCGTTGCTGAATTGTTTGAAGCCCGTAAGCCCAAGGACGCCGCGATTATCGCGCCCGTCTCTGGTCGTGTCGTCTTCGGCAAGGATTATAAGGCAAAGCGCAAGATTGGCATTCAGCCGGAAGATGGTGATCTGGTCGAATTCTTGGTCGCCAAGTCGAAGGTGATTGACGTGCAGGAAGGCGATTTGGTCAAGCGCGGCGACGTGCTGGTGGCCGGTTCGCTGGATCCGCATGACATTCTGGAAGCCTTGGGCATTGAGCCGCTGGCCGAATATCTGGTTGCGGAAATCCAAGAAGTCTATCGCTTGCAGGGCGTGAAGATCAACGACAAGCACATCGAAACGATTGTCCGTCAGATGCTGCAAAAGGTTGAAATCACGCACGCTGGTGACACCACGCTGCTGCCGGGCGAAGAAGTTGACTATGAGGAAATGCTCGAAGTCAACGCCAAGGTGGAAGCCAATGGTGGCCAGCCCGCGCAGGGCAAGCCGATCCTTTTGGGCATCACCAAGGCAAGCTTGCAAACCCGCAGCTTTGTGTCTGCTGCTTCCTTCCAAGAAACCACCCGCGTGCTCACGCAGGCGGCCGTGGAAGGCAAGAAGGATACGCTGATGGGGCTGAAGGAAAACGTCATCGTGGGTCGCCTGATCCCCGCTGGCACGGGCGCCGGCATGAACCGCCTGCGCGTTGCAGCCTCCAGCCGTGATGCCGCTCTGCGCGTGCAGCAGCGCGCCTGGCAGGACAGCATTATCGCACCGCGCACGGCTGCGGAAGAACATGCTGCTGAGCTGCGTCAGCCAGTGGAAGCCGATACCGGGGATGATCCTCTGGGTGCGGTCGTCCACACGCCGGAAACAGTGGAGGACATGGGCGAGGAGTAAAATCTTCGCCTCTGGCCTAACGGACATAGAAAACCCCGCTGGTTCGCCAGCGGGGTTTTTTACTGCCTAAAAAGACTGGGCAGTGGGCCGCCCGGCCATTGCGGGCGAGCTAAATAGGGAAGGGGCACTCCGCGCCCTGTGTATCAGGCGGCCTGAGCCTGCTCTTCGGGGTCACGCAGCACATAACCACGGCCCCAGACAGTCTCTATATAATTGTCCCCTCCGCAGGCGAGAGACAGCTTTTTGCGCAGCTTGCAAATGAAGACGTCGATAATCTTCAGCTCGGGCTCATCCATGCCGCCATAAAGATGGTTCAGGAACATTTCCTTGGTCAGCGTGGTGCCTTTGCGCAGCGAGAGCAGCTCGAGCATCGTATATTCTTTGCCCGTCAGGTGAACGCGCATGCCATCCACTTCCACGGTCTTGGCATCCAAATTGACCAGCAGCTTGCCCGTGCGGATGACAGACTGGCTATGGCCTTTGGATCGGCGGACCACTGCATGAATGCGGGCGACCAGTTCTTCACGATGGAACGGCTTGGTCACATAATCATCCGCGCCAATGCCAAAGCTGCGGATCTTGGAGTCTATTTCGCCAATGCCCGACAAAATCATGACGGGTGTTTGCACCTTGGCGTTGCGAAGCTTTTTCAGCACATCATAGCCGTGCATGTCCGGCAGGTTCAGGTCTAGGCAAATAATGTCATAATCATAGAGCTTGCCGAGGTCTAAGCCCTCTTCACCCATATCTGTTGTGTAGACGTTAAAGCCCTCATTTGAGAGCATAAGTTCAATGGCTTTCGCCGTTGTTGGCTCATCTTCAATCAGCAATACGCGCATGGGGTATCCCCTTTACTCCACCCAATACAGCCGGAATGGTGTTAAACATATCGGCTCCTATTAACCAAAAAATGGATGAGGGGGAAAGGTTAATATGCCGTGAAACTGGGAAAAAGAGAGATTTGTGGAAATTACGTAAGATGTGCAGCCAGGTCTGATTGCATTATCAATATCTTGCTTAATATCACCATTATGGAAATATATGAAAATATGGTTGGATGAAAACTCTAAAAGGCCGAAATTTTTTGCGCGGGCGCATGAAACAGGGGCATTGAACCCGTCAGCCACTCTGGACTGCAGGTGAAGCCTCTCTCATGACACGCGCTTATTCTCGGCCTAGGCCTTCGCAAGCAGTGGCTTCAGATAGCGACCCGTATAGCTGGCTTCTACCTGCGCAATTGCCTCTGGTGGACCTTCGGCAATGATCTCGCCACCTTTAACACCGCCTTCAGGCCCCAGATCGATGATCCAGTCTGCTGTCTTGATGACATCCAAATTATGCTCAATCACGACAACGCTATTGCCTTGTTCGACAAGGGCGTGGAGCACCTCAAGCAATTTGCGGACATCTTCAAAATGCAGGCCCGTTGTGGGTTCATCGAGAATATAGAGTGTGTTGCCGGTCGCGCGGCGGCTGAGTTCCTTGGCCAGCTTGACGCGCTGAGCTTCGCCCCCAGACAGGGTGGTGGCCTGTTGGCCAACCTTCACATAGCCCAAGCCGACTTCAGCCAACATTGCCATTTTGTCGCGAATAGGGGGCACGGCTTTGAAAAACTCCACCGCATCTTCCACGGTCATATCGAGCACATCGGCAATCGACTTGCCTTTGAACTTCACCTCGAGCGTTTCGCGGTTGTAGCGTGCGCCTTTGCATTCTTCGCAGGTGACATAGACATCGGGCAGGAAGTGCATTTCAATCTTGATGACGCCATCGCCCTGACAGGCCTCGCAGCGCCCGCCTTTGACATTGAACGAGAAGCGGCCCGGCTTATAGCCGCGCGCCTGCGCCTCGGGCAGGCCGGTAAACCAATCGCGGATATTGGTGAAGGCACCCGTATAAGTTGCCGGGTTGGAGCGCGGTGTGCGGCCGATGGGGGATTGGTCAATATCAATGACCTTGTCGAGGAATTGCAGCCCCTCGATCTTGTCGTGCTTGCCCGCCACGACACGCGCGCCATTTAACTGCCGGGCGGCAGCTGCATACAGCGTATCAATGGTAAAGCTGGATTTGCCTGAGCCCGACACGCCTGTGATGCAGGTGAAGGTGCCCAAAGGAATTGCGGCAGACACATTGCGCAAATTGTTTTCGCGCGCGCCTTTGACAGTCAGCTTTTTGCCATTGCCTTTGCGGCGCTTGGCAGGAACTTCAATCTGGCGACGTCCTGTCAGATAATCGCCTGTTAGGCTGCCCTCACTGGCTTCAATATCCGCTAGCGTGCCTTGCGCCACAATTGTGCCGCCATGCACGCCCGCGCCCGGGCCCATATCAATGATATGGTCTGCCTGACGAATGGCATCCTCATCATGTTCAACAACGATAACGGTATTGCCCAAATCGCGCAGGCGCTGGAGCGTGGCGAGCAGCATATCATTATCGCGCTGGTGGAGGCCGATAGATGGCTCATCCAGCACATAAAGCACGCCTGACAAGCCTGAGCCAATTTGCGAGGCAAGCCGGATACGCTGGCTTTCTCCGCCAGACAAAGTGCCTGATGTGCGGTTGAGGTTCAGATAATCCAGCCCCACATTGTTAAGAAAGCCCAACCGCTCATTAATTTCTTTCAGAATGGCTTTGGCAATTTGCTGGTGCTGTGGGCTCAGCTTTGCCTCGAGCGCGCCGAACCATTCCACGGCATCAACCACCGAGAGCTGGGTGGCGGCGCTGATCGTGCTATCGGCAATTTTAACGCAAAGCGCTTCGGGCTTTAGGCGTGCGCCACCGCAGCTTTCGCAGGGCGCAGCACTTTGATATTTGGCCAGCTCCTCGCGCATCCACGCGCTTTCAGTTTGCAGCAACCTGCGATTGAGATTGCCAATAACGCCGTGGAAATGTTTGTGGACGTCATAGGTCTTACGACCATCCTGAAAGGTCAGCCGGATGATTTCAGCGCCTGACCCATTCAACAGAATATCGCGAATTTCGGCACTGAGCTCATTCCACGGTGTATCAAGGCTGAACTCAAAATGCCGTGCGACTGAGGCCAAAACTTGCATATAATAGGGGCTGGGCGGGTTGGACTTTGCCCAAGGCACAATTGCGCCTGCCTTGATTGACAGGCTTTCATTTGGAACAACGAGCTCTGGATCGAAATAAAGCTTTTCGCCCAAGCCATCGCATGTTGGACACGCGCCTTGCGGGGCGTTGAAGGAAAAGAGGCGCGGCTCAATTTCCGAGATGGTGAAGCCCGAAACTGGGCAGGCAAATTTCTCAGAAAAAACAATGCGGCCCGGTGGCGCATGGTCGCCAAGCACTTGGCGGGTATTTTCCTCAGCTTCGGCTGGCGCATCGGCAGGGTCAACAAAGGCAAGACCCTCTGCCAGCTTTAGCGCTGTTTCAAAGCTGTCAGCCAGCCGGGTTTCCATGCCTTCGCGCACAACAATGCGGTCAACCACCACTTCAATGTCGTGCTTGAACTTCTTGTCGAGTGCTGGGGCCTCATCAATGTCATAAAATTGGCCGTCAATGCGGACACGGGTGAAGCCCGCTTTCTGCCATTCTGCCAGTTCCTTACGATATTCGCCCTTGCGGCCGCGCACCACAGGGGCCAGCAGATACAGCCGTGTCCCTTCTGGCAGCGCCATCACGCGATCGACCATCTGGCTCACTGTTTGTGCGGAAATCGGCAGGCCCGTGGCCGGCGAGTAGGGAATGCCAATGCGCGCCCAGAGCAAGCGCATATAATCATAAATCTCAGTGACAGTGGCCACTGTGGAGCGCGGGTTGCGGCTGGTGGTCTTTTGTTCGATGCTAATAGCAGGCGAGAGCCCCTCGATGTGATCCACATCGGGCTTTTGCATCATCTCCAAAAATTGGCGCGCATAGGCCGAGAGCGATTCGACATAGCGCCGCTGGCCTTCTGCATAGATGGTGTCAAAGGCGAGGCTCGACTTGCCCGAGCCGGACAGGCCCGTGATGACAGTCAGCGTATCGCGCGGAATATCGACATCAACGCCCTTGAGGTTGTGCTCGCGGGCGCCCCGAACCTGAATATGAGTCAGCATGGCGCTGCTGTTCCACATCTGTTCAGGCGGGGCAAGTGGGCGAAAGGGGGGATTTAAGTCTGTTGTGGGGGCAATGCCCGCCTAACGATTACGCCAGCT
>JBEEOY010000143.1:0-5793 GCA_041191345.1 Pseudomonadota bacterium | reverse complement strand
TGGTGCCGGCTGCAGGATTCGAACCCGCGGCCCCCTGATTACAAATCAGGTGCTCTACCAACTGAGCTAAGCCGGCACGCTGGATGCGCCTCTAGCCTTAAATGCAGCCAAAGGTCCAGCCCTCGGTGCGGGCAATTTTATCTGTAAGGCCTGGCGGCTGCCAAAGGGCCGAGTTTTGGGCCACCGCGCGCAGCCACGCGGCGGATAAAATCGCGTCTGTGGCATGGTCATTATAACGGATCAGGGGCGCGTGCGGGGCGCTGCCCAGCGCGGCCAAGGCAGAATCCAGGGCGGCGGCATCGCGCATTTTGCTGCGTCCGGCGCGAATGCCGGCGGCGCGCGCCGCAAGGCTGGTGTAAATTTCCACAATCACCGGGCCAGTTTCAGGCAGGGGATCAAAAGGCCAAACAGGCACAGCCCCGCGCAGCCGGTGCAGCACGCGCATGCCTGTGAGGCTGGATTTGCCAACTTGCGCTGCGCCCACCAAATTAAAGCAGCTATAGGGGGAAAGGCCCATGGCTTTTTGCACGCCCTCACACACGCGCAACCGGCCCCGGCCGGTGCCAAACACATCCCCACAATCGCCCCTATGGCGGAAATGGCGGCGGGCCTCATCATGCGCGAGGAACGACGCGACGGACAAATGCGGATCTTGCGCCGAAAGCGCCTCTACCAAGGCCCATAAAGCGGGGCCATGGCTGGGTGATGCCTCCCATCCCGGGAAATAGGCCCCTGCATCCACGAAAGGAAAGGCTGGCGAAAGATCAAGCCCAATCAAAATGCGCGTGCCGGATTGGGCAAAGCCGGCAATCCAATCGACCAGATCAGCGCGGGACCAGCCGCCGGGCGGGGCAATCAGCCGGGGGGCCGCCTCGCCTCGTTCAGCGAGCGCAACGGCCAGCCCTGCCGGGCGCGCAACGGCCTGGCCCGACCAGTCAATTGCGGCAAAGGCTTCAAACTCCGTCAGCGCGCGTCCCCCGGTGCGCCGCATTTGCGCGCATTATAGACGCCTTTTTTTGACCAGCAGCGCGCGGCCATGCTGGGCACGGCATGCTGGGGCAGCGGCGCATCAGGCTGAAGAATATCAAATTGCTGTTCACCGCCCGCCTTCAGGCTTTCGCGCAAGGCACCAAGCCGCACCATTGCAAAGCCCGCCAATTGCCCGCGCGGCACAGCCAAGCTCTGCCGGCCCACTTGGCCCGCCATATAACAAAAGGCCGCTTGGCCCTGCACCGTGGAATAGACGCTGGTGGTGCGCGTGGCGAATTGGTCCAGCGCGTCTTGCGCGGCCTTGGGCTGGCGCAGCGTGCGCGTGAAATAGCCAGACAGCGTGCGGAACGCGCCCGTCAGCTCGGCCGCATGATTGCTGAGCAAGGCGTTGTAATTGCTGGTCGCCAACAAGGTGGGATATTGGCTGTGGCATTGCAGCGCGCCCAAAAGCAGCGCTTGGCGCAAGCTCCAGACCAGAACAGCCCGCTGCTCGACCGGCGTGGCGCCGGGCAAAAGGGGATCAAAAGCGGGATCTGGCGCCGTCAGCACCGGGGCCGGAATGACTGGCGGCTTATAAAAAACCTCAGCCTGAAGCGGCGGCGCCCCGCCCAACAGACCAAAGGCCACAGCAAACTGGGCTCTACGCAAAACTCGCATGGAAACGGCATCCCTGTGGAAGCGGAAAGCCCAGTGTCTACGCTGATTCGGGCCGGAAGTGAATCCATACCGGCATAGAAAAAGGGCCGCCCGGCGTGCCGGACGGCCCTAATTCTGTAACGCTGTTAAGCGATTACTGAGCGTTGGTGGCTTCAGCGGCGTTGCCAGCTGCAGCGTCAACGTTCGTCATGGTGTCGTTAGCAGTGCCTTCGGTGGCAACAGCTTCGTTGAGTTCGGTCGCGTTGGCTTCAACGGCTTCTTCCTTCTTGCCGCAAGCAGCAACGGTGAGGCCAGCGGCAACGAGCGAAACGATCATCAGCTTCTTCATAATATCAACTCCCTAGGCAGATATGATCTGGAGAGGGGCGCGCCCCCTAAATACCCAAATCGGGGTGGACATTTATAGATTTCCTGTCCCGGGCTCAAGCTTTTTTGTTCGCTTTCGCAATTGCATCAAGAAACGCCGGAAATTCACGCCTTAGAGCGGCATCCAGCATGGCCAAATTGGCCCCTAGATCCAAAGCGGAGAGACTTGTTACCGGAAATTCGCCGAGTCCGCAGGGCACGATTCCCGAAAAATGAGTCAAATCCGGGTTCACGTTGATTGAAAAGCCATGAAAGGTCACCCAGCGGCGCACACGCACGCCAATGGCACCAATTTTGGCCTCTTGGCCGCGATCTTCAGTCCAAATGCCAACGCGGCCCTCTGCCCGACGCGCCGAAACACCCAGATTGGCCAAAGCTGCAATCAACCAGCCTTCGAGCGCATGGACAAAACAGCGGACATCTGGGCCCCGCGTCTTTAAGTTGAGCATAATATAGCCAACCCGCTGGCCCGGCCCGTGATAGGTATAGCGCCCCCCCCGGCCCGCCTCAAAGACAGGAAAGCGCGGATCCAGCATTTCTGCCGGGTCCGCACTGGTGCCTGCGGTGTACAAAGGGGGATGTTCCAACAGCCAAATTTGTTCAGGCGCTGCCCCTGCGGCAATATCCGCCGCCACAGCCTCCATCTCCGCCAATGCAGCGGCATAGTCTGTAAGGCCGGGCAGAACCCGCCACACAACATCCGAATCAGCGATATGCTCCATGGCTGCCAGATCAACTGTGCCGCGCGCGAGTGCAAGCCTTGCCGCGCGCTTACCAATTGTCCCCAACCGCGCAATCGCGTAAGGAAAGCGCGCAAAAGCGGCATAGGACGAGGAAAGAGCAGCGATGAAGTTATCTTACGATGCCGTTTGGCAAGATGTGATGCGCCTGCTGCGCGCCCATGCTGATATGATCTTTGTCCTCACAGGCGTTTTTATTTTCCTGCCCTGGTTGGCGCAGGCGCTGTACTTTCCGCCGCCCGCCATGGTCCGCTTTGATGCGGCGTCGTTGCAGACTTATCTCACCTATTTGCAGGATAATTTCCCCGCGATTTTAGCCCAGCGGCTTATGGGCCTATTGGGCACCGGGGCAATTTTGACGCTATTGATCTGCGCGGATCGCCCCACTGTGGGCGATGCCATTAAGCGCGCTGGCCGCCTTTTGCCCAGTTTGTTGATGATCGACATCTTGGTGCAGACGCTGTGGACACTTGGCCTATTGGCGCTGATTATTCCCGGCCTCTATCTCATGGGCCGAACCTGCGTGAGCCAAGCTGCCATGATGGCCGAGCAGATTGCCAACCCCTTGCGCGCAACAGCCCGCAGTTTTGCCCTTACCAACCAAATTGGCTGGCAGGTATTTGGCTTTATCGCCATTATCGGAGTGGTGACATGGATTGGCACGTCGGCTGCAATGACCGTGATTGGCGTGGTGGCGAAATTGCTGCTGCCCGCGGCGGCGACCACGCAAATTCAGGGCGTGCTGGCTGCGGCAAGCACCAGCCTGATTAGTATCGTTGCCATTCTTGTGCCGGCGGCACTTTATCGTCAGCTGTCCACGCGCAACAGCGGGACATGAGGGCCGGCGCTTTCAGGCAAAAGCCCGGTCAGGCGCGGATCAGCAAAGCTCTCAATCGCGCGAGCAAAAGGCACAAAGCCTGACTTTATGTAAAAATTGAGCGCCGATGGCGCGTCAAGCGTGCAGCTGTGCAGCCACACGCGGCTAACACCCGGCCGCCACGCTGCGGCCATGGCCTGCGCCATCAACCAACGGCCATAGCCCTTGCCCGTCAATTCTGGCACCAACCCAAAAAAGCTGATCTCGCATTCACCCGCCACGCGAAAATCCAACTCTAAAATGCCAACTTCAATGCCCGCGCGATCACAGACGGCCCAAATCATCACATCGTCATGATGGATAATGTCCATCAGGTCGGCATCTGACATGGCAAGGCGCGAAAACCAGAGCCACGGGCTTCCAACGCGCGTGAACAGCGCACGATATTTGGCTGGGCTTGGCTGCTTCCAACGCACCAGCACCAGCGGCGCCTCTGGTAAAGGCGCAGGCTTGGGCCGCGCCCGCATTTCCAGCGAGGTGACAAGAGTTGCCAGATGATCAGGCGGAAGCGGCGTTAGTCCCATTTCGCTTCAGGCGGCAGGCTCATTAAAATTGCATCAATATTGCCACCGGTCTTGAGGCCGAACAGCGTGCCACGATCATAGACCAAGTTAAATTCGGCATAGCGCCCGCGCCACACCAGCTGCTGATGTTTTTCTGCATCATTATGGGCCATGCCCATGCGCTTGCGGACAATTTGCGGATAAATGTCTAAAAAGGCCTCACCCACATCGCGCGTGAACGCAAAATTGGCTGCAAAATCGCCTTCGAGATGATCGTAGAAGATGCCCCCCACGCCGCGATGCACGTTGCGATGGGGGATATAGAAATAGTCATCGGCCCATTTTTTGAACCGATCATAATAATCTGCGCCATGCGCGTCGCACGCTTGCTTCAGCCGCGCGTGAAACGCCTCGCTATCCTCGGCATAGGGCAGAGGCGGGTTAAGATCTGCCCCGCCCCCAAACCAGCGTTTTTGCGTGACCAGAAAGCGCGTATTCATGTGGACAGCAGGCACATGCGGGTTTGCCATATGCGCAACCAAGCTGATGCCTGTTGCAAAGAAATTGGGATTATCGCCCGCGCCGTGAATCGACTTTGCAAAATCTTCTGAAAAAGCACCGCCAACGGTGGAGACGTTCACCCCCACTTTTTCAAACACGCGGCCCTTCATCACCCCGCGCACGCCACCGCCGCCTTGGGCCTGCGGATCATCATCGCGGTTCCATGCGCTATAATCAAAAGCAGCATCGCTGCCTGCTTCACGCTCAATCGCTTCAAATTCTGCGCAAATGCGGTCACGCAGATCTTCAAACCACGACCGAGCGGCCTGTTGTTCATCATCGAGCGGGAAAGGGACATTGGGTCTGTTCATGGCGCGCGGCATTACGCACAGCGGCGCTGAACGCAAGTGGGCACGCATAAGACCTTTATCCGGGTGGCAGCTGCCCAGTCTGGCGTAGCGCATCGAAAAGCGCGATTCCCGTGGCAACGGAGATATTGAATGAGCGCAGGCCCGGCATCATGGGGATGCGAATGGCCGCATCGCAGGCGGCGCGGACATCATCGGGCACACCGGCGCTTTCTTGGCCCATCAGCAGCGTATCATTGGGCTGGAAGGCAAAAGAGCCAATCAAATCGGTGGCCTTGCTGGTCATGAGAACCAAGCGTCCCGGCACGTGTTGGCGGAAGCTGTGCCAATCCGCATGGCGGGCAATATCGACTTTTTCAGCATAATCCATTCCAGATCGGCGTAATTTTTTATCTGAAAAAGCAAAGCCGCAGGGATCAATAATATCCACAGGAACGCCCAAACAGGCGGAAAGGCGTAAAATTGCCCCCACATTTCCTGCGATTTCCGGTTGGTAAAGTGCAATTCGCATCTGAATGCGTTAAGCAAAGCACGCGTCTTGGGGCAAGCGCCTCGGATTTGGTATTTGCAAGTTTTTGCAACATCGCTATCAGGCGCGCAAATCTAACGGTTCCGGGGGTCGATGTTCTGACTTTCGCGCGGAATTCCAAAAATGGACCGCAAGGCAGGCTGGGCAAAGGTCGAATCAGGGATAATGGAAAGCATGGCAAGTTTGACGGAAGACAGCGCAACCGCTGGCGGTGATCAGGGCGGCGTTCGTCGTCGTGACTTTATCAACGTCGCAGCGGCAA
>JBEEOY010000142.1:0-3085 GCA_041191345.1 Pseudomonadota bacterium | reverse complement strand
GGCGGCCAGCCAATGCGCTCTGCATCTCTCGCGCATGTCGGAAGAAATTATCATTTGGGCCTCGCAACCCTTTGGCTTTGTCGCTCTGCCGGACCAATGGTCCACGGGCAGCTCAATCATGCCGCAAAAGCGCAATCCCGACGCCGTCGAGTTGATCCGCGGCCATGCGGGCCGGATCACGGGCTGCCTCACTGCGTTAATGATGACAATGAAGGGCCTGCCCCTCGCCTACTCAAAGGATATGCAGGACGATAAGCCGCCTGTGTTTGAGGCGCATGATCTGCTGGCGCTGTCCATTGCCGCGATGACGGGCATGGTCGACAGCGTGACCTTTCGGACAGATCGAATGCGCGCTTTGGCGGAAAGCGGCTTTGCAACGGCGACTGACCTTGCCGATTGGCTGGTGCGCGAAGCTGGCCTGCCCTTCCGCGAAGCGCATCATGTTACGGGCCGGGCCGTGAAACGCGCTGAAGAGCTGCAATCAGCACTGGCAGACCTGCCCTTGGCAGAGCTTCAGGTCATTCATCCAGCCATTAATGAAGGCGTCTATTCGGTGCTGACGGTCGATGCGTCCGTTGCCAGCCGGATGAGCCATGGCGGCACAGCGCCCGCGCAGGTCCGCGCGCGGATTGCGGATGCCAAAGCGAGTTTGGGCCTGTGATGCGCCGCACTGTCACCTTTTGCGTCTGCCTCTGCGCTGCCGTCGCGCTCACAGCCTGTGGCGGGCGTGTAAAATTGCAGCCGCGACAAGGTGAAAATCTACCCGTTAAACCTGAATCTTCACTGGCCCAGCCCACAGTAGATCAGATGATCACGCCCGGGCCGCAGGCCAAGCCTAAACGCAGCGATGATCTTCTCACGCGATCCGAAGAACGTCGCGACGATAAATTTGACCTTCCGCCCAAAGGCTAAAATTCCATGGACCATTTTCAGTTAAAGAACGGCACGCTCCACGCCGAAGGCGTGCCCCTGACACGGATTGCCGAAGACGTTGGCACCCCGGTTTATGTCTATTCGCGCGCCACGCTTGAGCGGCACGCTCAGGTGTTTCGGGATGGCATTGCCCCCGTGGGCCGATCACACATTGCGTTTGCGATCAAATCCAACCCCAATCGTGCGGTGCTGCGCGTGCTGGCAAAGCAAGGCTATGGCGCCGATGTTGTATCGGGCGGTGAAATCTCGCGCGCGATTGCGGCCGGCATGCGGCCCGAAGATGTCGTCTTTTCTGGCGTTGGCAAAACGCGTGCGGAGCTGGAACAGGCGCTTGATACTGGCATTGGCCAATTCAATATTGAGTTGGAAGAAGAAGGCGTTGTTCTGGCGCAAATTGCTGCGTCCAAGGGCATGACAGCGTCCGCCACGCTGCGTGTAAACCCAGATGTGGATGCAGGCACGCACGCCAAGATTTCAACCGGCAAGAAAGAGAATAAATTTGGCGTCGCCATTGATCAGGCGCCCGCCATTTTTGACCGATTGGCAAAGCTCCCCGGCCTGCAAATGCGCGGCGTTGCCCTGCATATTGGCAGCCAATTATTCGATCTTGATCCGCTCGAAGCAGCTTATCGTCGCGTTGGCCAATTGGTCGCGGATTTGCGCGCCATGGGGCATGTCATTGACCGCGTCGATTTAGGCGGCGGGCTTGGTGTCCCTTATAAGGCAGAAGAAAACCCACCCTCGCCTGCTGATTATGGGCAGATGGTCGCCCGCGTGACCAAAGGCTGGGACGCTATGCTGATGTTTGAGCCCGGCCGCGTGATTGTGGGCAATGCGGGCGTGTTGCTCACCAAGGTCATTTGGGTAAAGCCCGGCGTCATCAACCCCTATGTGATTGTGGACGCGGCCATGAATGATCTTGCGCGCCCAGCCATGTATGATGCGTGGCACGATTTTGCGGCTGTGACACCCAATGGCGAAAAGATGGTGGCGAATATCGCAGGCCCAGTCTGCGAAAGTGGCGATACTTTTGCCATGGCCCGAGAAATTGATCGGGTCGCCTCAGGTGATCTCGCGATTTTTCGCACAGCAGGCGCTTATGGCGCGACGATGGCCAGCACCTATAACAGCCGCCCGCTGGTGCCCGAAGTGATGGTCGATGGCGATGATTATGCCGTGGTGGCAGATCGCATTGCCGCCGAAACAATTTTGGCAGCGGAACGCATCCCCAGCTGGCTGGAATAGCGCCCAAAGGCTGGGTTTATCCCCGGCCAATCAGCTTTTGCGCCATCCGGTCGGCGACCATTGCGGGATGATCCCCCGTGGCGGCGCTTTCATCCCAAATGGCGTTGAGACGGCCCGGAATACCCGCAATTTTTGCATCCGCTGCCGCGCGGTCTGCATCGTCCAGATATTGCAGCGCCACGTTGATGATCCCGCCCGCGTTAATCACATAATCCGGCGCATAAAGAATGCCCCGCGCGTGCACTGCAGCCCCATGTTCAGGCCGCGCCAATTGGTTATTTGCCCCCCCGGCGATCACGTTCACATTCAGCGCGGGGATGGATTGGTCGTTGAGAATAGCGCCCAAAGCACAGGGGCTCAGCACATCCGCCGCAACAGTCATAATGCTATCCGCATCCACCACATCCGCGCCCAGCTCAGCAGCCAGCGCCTTGGCGCGCGCGGCATCACGATCTGCCAAGGTCAATTTGGCGCCAGCCGCCGCCAAATGACGCGCTAAGCCACCACCAACGCTGCCGACACCCTGAATGGCGACATGGACGCCCGCCACATCGGCTTTGCCCAAGCCACGCTGAATGGCCGCTTTGACGCCCAAGAACACGCCCAGCGCTGTCGATGGCCCTGGATCGCCCCCTGCCCCACCGACACGCGGTGGCAGGCCAGACACAAAAGATGTGCCTTTGCCGATGTCGATAATGTCTTGGGCACTGATGCCCACATCCTGCGCCGTCACATACCGGCCGCCAAGGCTATCCACGGCCCGCGCGAATGCTGCGATCAGGGCAGGCGATTTGCGCCAATCAGCATCGGCTAGGATGACGGCTTTGCCCCCACCCATAGCAAGGCCCGCCATGGCGTTTTTATAGCTCATCCCGCGCGACAGGCGCAGCGCATCAGTCAATGCGGC
>JBEEOY010000141.1:0-8697 GCA_041191345.1 Pseudomonadota bacterium | reverse complement strand
AATTTGTTCTGGGGAGAGATGGAGATGAAGGGCCAATCGCGAGCTTTTGCCGCACTTCTTCTGGCAGGCGTCGGCATGGCAGGTTTCACTGCGCCGGCTTTTGCGCAGGCGACCGCTGATGAAGATAATTCGGCGCTCGGAGAAATTGTTGTAACCGCACAAAAGCGTGCAGAAAGCCTGCAAGAAACGCCGCTCGCCATTACGGCGGTTCCGGCAGCGCAGCTCGAACTGCGCGGCATTTCTGAAGCGAAGGATCTTTCGGCAATTGCGCCGAACGTTTCGGTTGTTGGCAGCACGACGAATGCGACAGCAGCTGTTGTGACGATCCGCGGTATCCCAACCGCCGCCGATGAATCGCAGGGCTATGACTCACCCATCGGCATCTATGTTGATGGCGTTTACATGGCACGCAGCTCAGCCTCGTCGTTTGAAGTTGCTGATATTGAGCGTGTTGAAGTTCTCCGTGGTCCGCAGGGCACCTTGTTTGGCCGCAACACCACGGGTGGCGCTGTCAACTTTGTGACGCGGATGCCGGAAAAGGATTTTGGCATCACGGTCCGTGCTGGCGTTGGTAACTATGGCCAGCGCGCTGGCCGTGTCATTTTGAACACGGGTGAGCTGAACGAGCGCGTCCGCATGTCGTTCGCGTATCTCTACAAGCGCCGCAATGGCGTTGTGGACAATATCCTTGCGCCGGGCAGCCGTGATCCGGGTGCTATGCGCAACAACAGCGCACGCTGGGCCATGCAGGTCGATCTGACTGATAATCTGACGATGACGAACGTCTTCGATTATTCGCATATTGATGGCATGCCGGGCGCATCGCAGCTGGTGGCCGTTGGCAATGGTGACGCAACGCGCTTCCCGGGCACGCTGACCTTGGATGGCAACACCTTTAAGGTGGTTCAGCCTGCGAACGTGGCTGGCTATTTGGGCTTGGCTTCTTCGGTGGAATCGCAGTGCGGGACGCCTTTGTCGCAGCTGTCGCTCAAGCGTCGCAGCTCAATCTGCAACAACAGCGCAGGTCTTTCGACTGATAAGCTGTGGGGCGATATGTTCCGTCTCGAGTGGGATACGGATGCCTTCACAGTCCGCAGCACGACATCTTATCGTCAATGGCATAACGTCATCCGCGGCAGCGACCTAGACGGCATGGGCACCATTCGTGGGCCGATGTTCTCGCAGGCAACGCTGTTCAACGGCATGCCGGCAGCAGCGATCACGCCGATTGTTGGGGCCGCGGCTGCTGGCTTCCTGTCGACCCAATCAGTGCCGACCACGACACAGGATTTGTTCAACACGAGCAACAACCGCCGTCAAAAGCAGTTCAGCCAGGAAATTGAAGTCGTCTCTGCCAGTGGCGGTGCGTTTGAATGGGTGCTGGGTGGCTTCTTCTTCAAGGAGAGCGGTCGTGAACTCAACCCGCAAAACTATGCCTTTGTGTTGGATACCAACGCAGCCGTATTTGCTGGTCCGCTCTCGTTCCTCGCTCCGTTGAACCCGGCACGCTATCGCGCAATGGCGATTGCTTCGGTGCTTGGGTATAATGCCCGCGGCGAAAGCACGGCAGTCTATGGCCAAGCCACATATCGTCCGGGTGGAGCTGAATCGCCACTCGGCGTAACGCTGGGCCTGCGCTACAGCTGGGATAAGAAGAACTTCCAAGTCACGCAAAATGGTGCAGTGCCCTTCACGGGTGCGGCTCTTGCCCGCGCGACCAGCAATAAGAACTTCAGCGCCCCTACAGGCCACCTGACAGTTGATTATAAGGCGTCAGATGATGTGAACCTCTATGCACGTGTGGCACGGGGTTATCGTTCGGGCGGCTATAATGCGCGTCAGGACACCAGCTCGATCCCGCTGACACCGTTCGAGGAAGAAAGCATCTGGTCGTATGAACTGGGCGCTAAGACGGAGTTTGCAAATCGCCTTCGCCTGAACGGTGCTGTGTTCTACAACGTCTATACCGATCAGTTGGTGACCATTCCGGTGCCGACCCCGGCTGGCCAGAGCTTTGGTAACATCACCGTCAATGCGGGTAAGACCAAATATTATGGTGCTGAACTGGAAGGCAATTTGCTGCTGACCGATCACTTCTCTATCGATGGCTCGCTGGGCTATGTGAAGAAGAAGCCGATCGAATTCCCGGCCGGCGATATCAACAACGTTGTTCGCAACGTCGCCTCGATCCAGAATCTTGGCTATTCGCCAAACTGGACGGCCAACATTGGCGGTACCTTCAAATATCCGATCGGTTCGGTCGATATGACGGCTCGCGTTGGCTATAACTACACGTCATCCTTCTGGATGTTTGGCAACCCGCTCACTGCGCCGTTCCGCAATGAAACCAAGGGCGATGCCCGCGGTCTGCTGGATGCGCAGCTGCGCTTCGACAACCTTGGTCTGGGCAAGAACTTCAGCCTCACGCTGTGGGGCAAGAACTTGGGCAACAAGGAATATGTCGTTCGCTCGGTTGACTTTGGTGCCCTTGGCTTTGCCACGGACATCTGGGGTGATCCGCGGACCTTTGGTCTGACGGCCGACCTCGCCTTCTAATCCAGAGGCAAGGCTTTAAATTAAGGGGTGCACTTCGGTGCGCCCCTTTTTTTATGAACAAATGGGGCTCTGGGCCCCGCCTTTTGATGCATTTGTGACGGCAATAGAAAAGGCCGACCATCTCGCGATGGCCGGCCTTTTTTTGGTGCTAGAGGCTGAGATCAAATCAGGCGACTTGATCCCATGGTGCCGTTTGTGTGCCGCGCGTGACATAGCTGCCATTGACGCGCGTCTGGAATTCGCCAGCGCGGGCGCGCGGGTTGTAGAATTGGCGATACCAAATCCGCAGCTTATCAAACGGGCCATCGCCCTTCACCATCATCGGGTTGAGGCAAGGGCGCTTGTTTGCCCAGATTTCAAAGTCTTGCGCGAAGGCTGCTACGCCAGCCTTTTCATATTCCTTGGCCAACTGCACATCATCAGCCGTTGGCTGCTCATTCTTTACCTTGACGCACAGGCCATACCAAACCTTGATCACGCCATCGTCCACTGGGGTGTGCGTAATCAGCATGTGCGATGGGTATTCGCCAATCATAACTGATTGGAGAATGCCAGGGCCAGTGTACCATGTGTCATTCGTCATGGGCTCAGCGCCGTCGCCAGCCAGCGTCTTGTGGCCAGCTGTGAGAATTTGGCGGCAGACATGGCCCTCAAAAACATTCTCAAAGCTCACCATATCAATTGAGCCGTGAACGGGCTGGAGGTGACCCTTATCGGTCATGTTATCGACAACTTCTTGCGGGTGGCAGTGGAGTTCACCCAAAGCTTCGACCGACCAATTGACCCAGCTTGGGGCGTCAAATTGGTCAAAAGCGGGCAAGTCATAATCTGGCTCACCGCCCTCAGCGTCATACCATGTCCACAAACAGCCAGCGCGCTCAACCAGCTTCATGCTTTTGAGGCAGGCGGCCTTTGGAATAGGGGCCGGTGAATAAGGAATGTCGTTACAGCGGCCATCGGGGCCAAAGCGCCAGCCATGATAGGGGCAGCGAATATTATCGCCCTCAACATGCTCCTTATCGACAACAACATAAGAGGTCGTGTTCTTGGCGAGGTGCGTGCCCATATGTGGACAATAAGCCTCGACCAAAAACGGGCGGCCTGATTGGCCACGATATAAGACCATGTCTTCGCCAAAGAAGCGCACGGCCGACGGCGTCGTCGTGACTTCCTCAGACGTTGCCACCATGAACCAACCGCGGGGATAGGTGTACTCCCCCAGACCATAGTCAGCCGTTGTTGCCATCAGGAATCTCCCTCTTCAATTCTTCAGACTTACCCCAAATCGTAGAGGAAAGGCAAGAATGCCAATGACATTAGTGGAAATCTCAAAGATATTTTAGAATTTTGCGTAGCAGCTAATTTAGAATGCTACGCAAAATGCCTATTCACTAATGTCGATCGCGTGATCTGCCTCAGTAATGCGGACCACACGGGGGTTATATTTGAGTGTTTTCACGGCAATGGATGTTTCCACATGGTGGACGCCGTTAATCGCTAGAATCCGGTCAGATGCGTTCTCAACCAGGTTTTCCAGTTCATCAAATACGGAGATCGCCAGAACGTTGAACTGGCCCATTGCAATCATAACGCTGGTGACGAGGGGCAGTTCTGCAATTTCCTTGGCGACCTCTCGGACCTTGCCCACCTCAGCCTGCACGCCAATAAAGGCAAGTTTGGCATGGTTCGACAGGCTAAACCCAGTAATCGCCGTAAAGGCAATTAAGCGTTCTTGCTGCAGTCGCTTGATTCGACCGCGGACGGTGCCCTCCGTCACACCAAGATCTGCTGCAATCTTGCGGTTGGAAACGCGGGCATCCTGCGACAAAATGTCGATGAGTTGGCGATCCAGGTCATCCAGCTGCGGCGTGCTCATGCATTCCCCCTGTCTTCGATCGGCGCGACATCAAACTTATATTTGATCACGTCTACAGCGATGGTCGGCAGCATAGAGCGAATACCGCGAACCTTTGAAAATTTGTCGAGCAAGAGGCTGGGAAGCTCTTCAAAATCGTGCAGCACGACCAGCATATCAATGTCATACCGCCCTGTGACGACATGGGCGGCAAAGACTTCAGGGAATTTGGCTAATTCCTCAGCGACTTCAGAGGCTGCCCGGCCATCGACTTCAATGGCGACTTCCATCAGCACATTATAGCCATGCGCTGAAAAGTCAGACACAGCGACAACACGCAGCTGATTTGCATCTTCCATACGACGGATGCGCGCAGACACTGTTGTTGCCGTGAGGCCAAGCTTGTCGGCAATTTGCTGGTTGGTCGCTCGACCATTGATGCGGAGTTGGTCGACAATGCTGCGATCAATATCGTCGACAGTAAATTCTGGTTTCATCTATTATGTCCGGTCTTGTCTTGCGCGGCTCTAGAAGCGGATGACCTGCGCGGCGGAAAAGCCACCGTCAACAGGAATATTCGCCCCTGTCACGAAGGATGCGTCGTCGGAAAGAAGAAAAACTGCCACTTTGGCGACCTCCTCGGCGCGGCCAGCGCGTTTCAGCAAGTGCATATCGATGAAGGCGCTCCGTACAGGGCTCTCCGATTGCAATGCCATGGTCATTGGGGTTTCAATAAATCCGGGGCTAAGCGCATTCACCCGGATGCCTGCGGGGCCATAATCAGCCGCCAGGCTACGCGTCAACTGCAGCACGCCGCCCTTTGTGACGTTATAGGGCAAGTTGCCCGTGCCACCTGTCATCCCATAAATGCTCGACAAGGTGATGATGGAGCCTTTGCCCGCTTTTGCCATATGCGGAAGGACAGCTCGGGCGGAAAGCATTGTCCCTGTCAAATTGACATCCAAGGCGCGCTGCCAGTCAACCAAAGGCACATCCACCGCCGTGCCAACCACAGAAATACCGGCACAGGTTACCAGGCCATCAATTCGGCCAAATTCAGAAGCGATTTGGTTGGCAGCCTCTGTCAAAGCGTCTGGATCTGTTACATCCAAGTTGAAGGCGAGGTCCAAATCCGCAAGCGCGTCTTGCCCACCCATGTCCGCACCCACAACATGTGCGCCCGCACGCCGGGCAGCATCTGCCGTGGCCCGCCCAATGCCTGAGGCAGCGCCCGTGATGAAGATCACCTGATCATTCAACGCCCCAGTCATGCAAGCGCCTTGGCTAAGTTTTGTGCGCCAAGCCGGACCCAGGCGCGCGCATCTGGCACGGCGGCTGTCATGCCAAAAAAGCCATGGATCATCCCGTCGGCAACATGATGATCCGTTGCGACCCCAGCCGCGGCGAGGCGCTTGGCATAGGCGTCGCCCTCATCGCGCAGCGGATCATATTGCGCTGTAATCACAGTGGCGGGGGGCAGGCCGCTCAAATCAGTTGTGTGCAAAATGCGCGCCAATGGAGCCGCCTCTGGCGCGGTCTCGCCAAGATAATGGCTCCAGAACCAACGCATGGCGCTGGTTGAGAGAAAATAGCCCCCATCGCCATTGGCAAGATAGGACGGCGTCGAAAAATTGGCGTCTGTCACGGGGTAGATCAGCAATTGGTGCCGCAGCGTCGGGCCGCCCCGGTCTCGGGCCATCAGGCTTACAGCGGCGGCCAAATTGCCGCCGGCGCTATCGCCCGCCACGGCCAGCCTTGTGCCATCAACACCCAAATCGGCCGCATGGTCCCGTGCCCAGCAGGTAGCGTCATAACAATCTTCCGCTGCGGCGGGATAGCGCGCCTCTGGGGCTAAGCGATACTCAATGGACAGAATGGCACACCCGCTATCTTCTGCAAGCTCCCGGCAGGTCGCGTCATGCGTGTCCAAATTGCACAACACCCAACCGCCCCCGTGAAAAAACAGAGTCAAAGCAGGCGTCTGCGGGGCGCCATGAGGCACATAGAGCCGCGCTTTCAGCGTTCGGCCGGGCAGGGCAAGGTCGAGATTTTCGACTCGCTTCATTGCCAAAGCTTCTTCTGCCAGAGGCGTATTCATCATCGCCCGTGCCGCATCGACTGGCAATTGCGACCAATCAGTATCGGCAAAGTCTGCATAGGCTTGCAGAATTGGCTCAAGCGCCGGGTTTAGCGTCATTCTCGTCTCTCCCCAATTTTATAGGCCAAAGCCGCCAGCAACATTAATCTGCTGCCCAGTCACATAGGCTGCACGGGCAGAAGCCAACCAGCTCACGGCATAGCCAATTTCCTCAGGTTTGCCCCAGCGTTTGACCGATAGCATCTTAAGCGTTTCTTCCGTCCAACTGGGCGGGAAGGCGCCTTTGGCCATCAACTCATGGAACATACCAGCATCTATCACGCCAACCAGAACGGAATTGGCGCGAATGCCATGGCGGCCCTCCTCACGCGCAATGCCTTTCAGCCAGCTTTCATTCGCAGCCTTAGGGGCAACGGACAGGCCATCTCGGTCGGGCCAGCGCAAATGACCGGCAGAGCCGAGATGGACGATTGAGCCACCACCCATCGCCCGCATATGGGGCACAATGGCTTGCACAAGCTGGAACAGCCCGTGCACTTCCACCTCAAAGGCGCGGCGCCAATGATCCATGGATGTTTCTGACAACAGCGTCTGTTCTACCAACGGCCCGGCGGCCCAAATCAGGCTGTGAATACGGCCATGTTCGGCAATAACTGTTTCAACCAACTGCTGAACTTGGTTGGCATCTGTCACATCGCACCGATGCGTTGTTGTGCGTGTGGGGCAGGCCTGCGCCACGGCCGCCACAGCATCTGCCTTGCGATTGTAAACCAGCGCCAAATCACTGCCATCGGTGGCCAAAACCTCAGCAACCTTGCCGCCTATGCCGCCGCTTGCCCCGAGAACCAAGGCCGCCCCTTTGGGGAAAAGTGCGTTATCGGCCATGTCCTCTCCTTCGCGTTTTGCGTATCTTTAATTCGTTCATTGCATGATTGCGCATTGTGAAGCGTGAATCCAGCCTTTATTCGACCTTGGAAAATCTAGGAGAGAGAGTCGATGCAACGATTGGCAGGCAAATGCGCTTTGGTCACTGGGGGCGCACGTGGGATTGGCGCAGGGATTGTCCGCCGCTTCGTCGCGGAAGGCGCAAAAGTGATGATCAGCGATGTGCTAGAGGAAGATGGACAGGCGCTGGCAGCTGAGCTGGGGGACGCAGCTGCCTTTACGCAGCACGATGTGACCTCAGATGATGCGTGGCGCGCGGCGATTGCTGCAACCGAAGCGCAATTTGGCAAGTTGGATACGTTGGTCAACAACGCAGGCATCATTGTTTTTAAGCGCTTGGATGATCTGACCGAGGCGGAAATTCGCCGCGTGATTGACGTTAACTTGATTGGCACCATGCTGGGTGCGCAGCTCGCTATTCCCGCAATTGAGCGTGCAGGCGGCGGGTCGATTACCAATATGAGTTCCGCCGATGGCATTTCTGGGGCCAATAGCCTGACAGCTTATTGCGCCTCTAAATTTGGCGTGCGTGGCTTTACCAAGGCGTTGGCGCTGGAACTTGGCCCGCGGGGCATCCGCGTCAATTCTATTCACCCGGGCGGCATTTTAACGCCCATGGCCAACCCCATGAAAGTCCCAAGGGACCTGTATGACCGGGGCTATTGGATTTATCCCGCGCAAAAATCCGGCGACCCGGAAGATATTGGGGCGGCCGCAGCCTATCTGGCTTCAGACGATGCCAAATATTGCATTGGCACTGAATTGTCAGTCGATGGTGGATTAAACGCAGGCCATTATTACATGGCTATGCCGGGTGCCCCCAAAGACCCCAATAAAGCCTAATTGGTGGCCAGCCGGACGGCCAGTTGGTCACGATCTTCGGTGAGCCGGTGGGCGCCGCGGATCATGAGCCAAGCGCCCAAAAATCCCGTCGGGATAATGATCGTCAGGCCCATGCGCAAAGCATGGGCCGGATCACCCGATACAAGATCGCTAATTTGGCCCGCAAGCAACGGCCCCGTGACATAGCCAATCAAGTTGATGATGAGCAGCGCGAGTGCGGTGCCCGTGGCGCGAACCCGATCGGGCATCAAATATTGCAAAGCAGCCATAATCCCGACGGACCAGCCCCCGCCCAATAGCCCTGACGGCAAGGCAAGCAGTGTTGCTGTGCGAATGTCCGGGGCCCAGACAACAGCCAAGAGCAAAATTGTGGCCGAACAGGCAGCCGCCCCTGCAAGAT
>JBEEOY010000140.1:0-7446 GCA_041191345.1 Pseudomonadota bacterium | reverse complement strand
TTTTATGATTGGGCCGAAGGTGAAGTGCGCTTTGTTGTGAGTTGGGATCAACCGGAGGCCGAAATTTCAGCTTTTGCCAATGCGATTGCTGCCTTGTGACGGATCGGCACGCGCAACCCAGCTTTTTGAACCCCAAGGTTCTGATCCCCTTTACGATCATTACGTTGATCTGGGGCTCCACTTGGTTTGTCATTCGCGGCCAAATTGCCGAAGTTCCGCCCAGCTGGTCTGTCACCTATCGCTTTTTACTTGGGGGGCTGGCGATGCTGGTGGCGGCGGCGATTAGCGGCCAGCGCGTGCGCTTTACCCGCGCAGAATTGGGCTTTGCGGCCTTTATTGGCGCCCTGCAATTCACGATGAATTTCAATCTTGTCTATGAGGCAGAGCATCATATCACCTCGGGTTTGGTGGCTGTTGTTTTTGCGCTGTTGGTGGTGCCCAATGCCATTTTGGGCCGCATCTTCTTGGGTGATAAGTTCAGCCACCGCTTTGTCTTGGGGTCGGCGCTGGCAATGGTCGGCGTAGCGCTTTTGTTTGTGCATGAAGTGCGGGCAGACCCTGCCAGTGCCAGCCAAACTCTGTTGGGCGTTGGCCTGACAATTGCTGCCGTTCTGACAGCCTCTGTTGCCAATGTGATGCAAGCGACAGAACGGGCCCGCCGCCTGCCGATGATGAGCCTGATTGGCTATTCCATGCTTTTTGGAACTTCCATGAACGCCCTGTGGTCATGGATCACGCTTGGCCCGCCTGTTTTGGGGACCAGCCTCGGCTTTTATCTGGGGCTAGGGTATTTGGCGATTGCGGCCAGTGCTGTCACCTTCACGCTTTATTTCGGCTTGGTGCGCATCATTGGGCCAGGCAAGGCCGGGTTTTCCAACGTGCTCATCCCCGTGGTGGCCATGGCCATTTCGACGCTGTTTGAGGGCTATCGCTGGGTGCCGCTGACCATGGCAGGCGGTGTGATTGTGATGATTGGTATGGTGATCGCGCTGGCGCCAGCCCGTCAGGCCTCGGCGTAACAGGCGGCCAGCCCCAAGCGATAATCTGCATAACGGGGCTGCCAGCCCAAGAGCCGCTTGGCCTTGCCATTGGCGACCCGACGATTTTCGGCATAAAAGGCGCGTGCCATGGGGGAAAGGCCCGCTGCATCCATGGATTGCAGCGGTGGATAGGCCCGGCCCAGCAAATCGCAGCCATATTCAATAACTGCATTTTGCCCGCACGGCAGATCATCCGCCAGATTATAAACCCCTGATGGCCCGGCAAAGCCAGCGAGGACGCCGGAAACAATATCAGCCACATGGATGCGGCTGAACACTTGGTCTGCCACATCAATGCGGTGCGCCCGCCCTTCCGCAATGCGGTCGAGCGCAGATCGGCCCGGGCCGTAAATGCCCGGCAAGCGAAAGACGCGTGCACCCAAATCTTGCCAGGCCAAGTCCGCCTCATTGCGGTTGGCGCGGCGGCCTTTTACTGGCGCGCTTTCATCCACCCAGGCCCCGCCCACATCGCCATAAACGCCTGTGGAGGACAAATAGCCAAGCCACAGTCCGCGCTTGACCGCAGCGTTCAGCTCGGCCCCATAGGTTTCCAGCACGGGATCGCCATCCGCCATGGGTGGGACGGACGACAAAATATGCGTCGCCCCATCCAGCCCCATGCGCACCGAGGCCGCATCGTCAAAGCGGATGCTGCCCTGCGTGCCAGTGGAAATGACTTCCCACCCGCGCGCTTGGGCGGCCTGCGCAATATGGCTGGCACTATAGCCAAGGCCAAAGATGAAGAGGCGAGACATGGCCCGCAGATGCCCTGCTTTGGGATGCGGTTCAACTGTTGATCTGGTCCGCCTGTTTGCATCATGCCGGACTGAGCAGCTCTGTGGCCGATTTGCGCACATCCGCGGCAAGGTCAGCGCGTGCCAAGGCCAGGGCAAGAGTTGCCTCAACAAAGCCCGCTTTGCTGCCACAATCAAATCGGCGACCCTCGAACGTGACTGCATGAAAGGCTTGCCGCCCAATCAGCTGTGCCATGGCATCAGTTAGCTGAATCTCACCGGCTGCGCCCTTTTCTTGGCCATCCAATATCTGCATCACATCGGGCTGAAGAATATATCGGCCAGACACAATCAAGTTGGACGGCGCGTCTTCAATACGGGGCTTTTCAACCAAGCCTTTGACTTCCGTTAACCGACCATGCGCGGAGCGCGATGGCGTGGCAGGGCACGCTGGCATAGGGCGCGATTGCAAGTGATCATGCGTCCGGTCGCTTTCTCTATTGATGTGGCACGCAGTCTGGATCTGTCGATATTTGGGCAAGGGACTGCGAGGGAAAACGAGCAAGCAAGCTATGTGCCACCTTCTGCAGGATATTGGTTGTCCGACTTTTTATTGAGGGCTGTCAGAAATCCGACCCCCAATGTCTAAAGTGCAGGCTGAAAGCGCCGTAATGGGTTGGGCGATGCAGGGCGCAGGCCATTGGTTCTGGCGTCCATGGGGGACCTTGTGTTCCAGTGTCCGCGTCCGATTTCGCCTTCGCTTGCCTTTTCGGGCAAGCGCGGTGGCTCTCCATCCTCCCCCCATGGATGGAGAGCCGCTGACCGCTCTTCGCCTCATGCGCGGCCCACGCGGCTGGGATCACCGGGTTTTTCTGTCCCCTAAATGTTGCTTTCGCGCGGCTTTAGCCCTAGGCGCGCTTGCACGTTTTTGTGAGCCAACAGGATCGGATTTTCATGACCAAGCCCAATGCTGCCGATATTCATCGCGTCGTTCTTGCCTATTCGGGCGGTCTCGACACCAGCGTGATCCTGAAATGGCTGCAACAAACCTATCAATGTGAGGTTGTGACCTTCACCGCAGATTTGGGCCAAGGCGAAGAAATTGAGCCTGCTCGTCAAAAGGCACGGCAAGCCGGTGTGAAGGAAGAGCATATCTTTATTGAAGATGTGCGTGAAGAATTTGTCCGCGATTTCGTCTTCCCAATGATGCGCGCCAATGCGCTGTATGAAGGGCTGTATCTGCTTGGCACGTCGATCGCGCGGCCGCTGATCGCCAAGCGCCAGATTGAAATTGCAAAGCAAGTTGGCGCGGATGCCGTCAGCCATGGTGCCACGGGCAAGGGCAATGATCAGGTCCGTTTTGAACTCGGCTATTATGCGCTCAACCCTGACATCAAGGTGATTGCGCCGTGGCGTGAATGGGATTTGACCAGCCGGACGCGCCTGATTGAATTTGCAGAACAGCACCAGATTACAATTCCGCGCGATAAGCGCGGGGAAAGCCCGTTTTCGACAGATGCAAATCTGCTGCACACCTCGTCTGAGGGCAAGGTTCTGGAAGATCCTTGGGAAGAAGTGCCGGATTATGTCTATTCGCGCACTGACCACCCCGAAAACGCGCCCGATACCCCCGAAGTCATCACGGTGGATTTTGAGCGTGGCGATGCCGTGGCGATTAATGGTGAAGGCATGTCTCCCGCAACCTTGCTTGCCAAGCTGAATGACTATGGCAAGCGCCATGGCATTGGGCGGCTGGATCTGGTTGAAAACCGCTTTGTCGGCATGAAGTCACGCGGGATGTATGAAACACCGGGTGGCACGATTCTCCATCTCGCGCATCGCGGGATTGAGCAGATCACGCTGGATCGGGGGGCTGCGCATTTGAAAGACAAGCTCATGCCCGAATATGCTGAGCTGATTTACAATGGCTTTTGGTTCTCGCCTGAGCGGGAAATGCTGCAAGCCGCAATTGACCACAGCCAGCATAATGTTACCGGCACAGTGCGTCTGAAGCTGTATAAGGGCGGCGTCTATGTGGTGGGTCGCAAATCCCCCATGTCGCTCTATTCTGAGAAGATCGTCACCTTTGAGGATGATGCCGGCGCTTATGATCAGCGCGATGCACAAGGCTTTATTAAGCTTAATGCGCTGCGTTTGCGCTTGCTGGGCCGTCGCGGGGGTCTTTGAGCGCGCCGAGGCACGCGCCTGATCTGACAGGGGGCTGGTGGACCAAGCCAGCCCTGCTGATTGCCGTTATTGTGCTGGCAGGCGCGCCTCTCTGGTGGCCTGCCATTCCACCTTTAACTGATTTGCCAGGCCATATGGGCCGGTATGCCGTGCAATTGGATGGCGGGCACTCAGCTGATTTGGCGCGTTGGTACCATTTTGAATGGCGCTGGCTCGGCAATTTGGGCGTTGATCTGCTGGTGCACTTGCTAGGGCCGGTTTTGGGCGTTGAGGCGGCGACCAAGCTGGTGGTGATTGCCATCCCCATGCTCACCGCTGCGGGCTTTCTGGCCGTTGCGCGTGAGGTGCATGGCAGGGTGCCACCGACGGCCTTTTTTGCGCTGCCCTTGGCCTATGGCTATCCCTTTCTGTGGGGCTTTGCGAATTTTGCGCTGGCCATGGCGCTGGCCTTTTTAGCGTTCGCGCTCTGGCTGCGCCTTGCCCGTGCTAAGCAATATGGTTTGCGTTTTCTTCTATTTCTGCCGCTCTCGCTTTTGCTCTGGACCGCCCATATCTATGGCTGGGCAGCCTTTTGCGTGCTGGCGGCCAGTGCTGAACTTGCCCGTTGGGAGGTGTTCAGCCGCAAAGTGTTTCGGGTCATTGGTATGGCTGTTGTGCGCTGCCTCTGTCTGTTGCCGCCAATTGTCCTGATGCTGCTGCAATATCGTGAAAGCGGAGCAGGTGGCGAGCCTTGGGCAAGAGTGTGGTTCAACTTTGATCTCAAATGGCGTTGGGCGCAAAGCGTCTTGCGAGACCGCTGGGAGATTTTTGACAAGGCGAGCTTAATCCTCATCCTAGTAGTAGTCTTGGTCGCTCTTTTGCGCTGGGCTTGGGTTCGGCGGCGGCCAAGCGGCGGCCCGCTGATTTTGGCGGCTCTTATTTTTTCCGCTTTGTTTGTGCTGCTGCCCCATGCGCTTTTGGGCTCCGCTTATGCAGATATGCGGCTGACGCCCTATGCCGTTGCAACAGCCGTCCTCGCCATTGGCCCAGCTCCTCGTTTTGGAGGAATATTGGCTGTCGCAGCGCTCAGCTTTTTTGGCGTCCGCCTGTCGGGCACGGCGCTGAGCACATATGTCTATGACAAAAGCTATACAGCAGAGCTCGATGCACTGAACCATGTCCCGCGCGGTGCCCGGCTTATCTCCTTCGTCGGGCGGCCGTGTGCGCCGGGTTGGTCGGTCCATCGTCTTGATCATCTGCCCAGCATGGCGCTGATCCGGCGACATGCCTTTGCCAATGATCAGTGGCAGGCATCAGGTGCCCAGCTGATCTCCGTCCGCTATCAGCAAGCCGGACCATTCAAAAGCGATCCCAACCAATACGTGGTCAAGCCACGCTGCGCCCGCTTTGAAAGGCGCGCCTTTCCCGAAGCAATCGCCAGTTTCCCGCGCGATGCCTTTGATTATGTCTGGATTATTCAGCAGCCAGACGCCGTGGCAGATATGGCGGGGCTTGAGCCCATTTGGCAAAGGGGCCGCAGCACCCTCTACCGCGTCGTCAGGACAAAATAGCGACCAGTGATACGCCCGCGGGCAGGGGAACTTGGCCCACCAAATGCCGCTCCAACCCGAATATACCTGTCAAAATACGGTTAACTGCCGGGCCGGGCATTTGATCATCACTGGTCTTCTTCCCCATTGCCTTGCCGATGATCCGGGCGACTGCTGCAACCGGGAAAAGCAGGCTGTTGAAATGGTTGAGCAGCTCAATTTTAAGCCCCGCTTGGTGCGCGACCTTGGCCAAACCTGATTTGGTATAGCGGCGATGGTGGTGGTGGGCGACATCGTGCGCGCTCCACATCCACGGATTGGCCGGGACAGTCAGCAAGATTTTACCGCCGGGCTTCAGCTTGCGTTTGATATGCGTCAGCGAGGCCAGATCATCGCCAATATGCTCAAGCACATCGAGCAGGGCAATCATGTCATAGCTACCATCGGCAATGCCCGTTAGTTCGGGCAGGGGGGCAGTTAAAATCGGGCGGCCCAGACGCTCTTGGGCAAGGGTGCGTGCGCCTTCATCAATTTCAATCGCGTCGACATGACCAAAGCGGCCCAACATTTCAAAATTATGGCCCGTGCCACAGCCAATTTCGAGGATTCGTGCGCCTTGTGCGGGCTTGATCTTGTCGGCAATCAGGCCGCTTAAAATACGTCGCCGGGCAACATACCACCAATGCGTGGCATCATGCTGTGCCATCCGATCATAAACGTCGCGATCCATCTTAGTTCTTTCCTGCGCTGTCAGCCCGCTCATCGTCTGAGAGGCCAATGCTATCGCGCACAATGTACAAGGGGCGCTGTTTGGTTTCGATCATGATGCGCCCCACATATTCACCCAATATCCCTAGGGATAAGAGCTGCAATCCGCCCAAAAACAGCACCGCAACCATCAGCGAAGCATAGCCGGGGACAGCAATGCCAAAGAATAACGCCTTGGTGATAATGAAGAGGGCATAGAGAAAGGAGAGAATGGCAACCACGCCACCCACATAGGTCCAAATGCGCAGGGGCAATGTGGAGGATGATGTGATGCCATCCAGCGCCAGCGTCCAGAGCTTCCAAGCGCGAAATTTGGTTGTGCCGAGCATGCGTTCTGCGCGCACATATTCAACCGAGGTGGATTTGAACCCGCTCCACGCAAACAGCCCCTTCATGAAGCGGTTTCGTTCCGGCAGGACACGCAGAACATCGACCACGCGGCGGTCGAGCAGGCGGAAATCACCTGCATGATCGGGGATTTTGTCTGAGCTTAAAAGATTATGGGCTTTGTAATAAAGGTCAGCCGTCCATCTTTTGGCGAGGCTGTCAGTCGCGCGATCCTTGCGGACGCCATAAACCATGTCAAAGCCCGCGCGCCATTTGGCCACCATCTCGGCCAAGACTTCGGGCGGATCTTGTAAGTCGACATCCATGGGGACAACGGCCGCGCCGCGGGCATGGTCTAGCCCAGCAGATAAGGCGGCCTCTTTGCCGAAATTACGAGATAGAGAAATTGCGCGCACATTGCGGTTGGCCAGATGCGCTGCAGCAATCGCGGCCATGCTGTGGTCAGAACTGCCATCATCAATGAACAGAATTTCATAAGATTGGGCCGCCGCGTCGGGCAAGGCCTCAATCACCGCGCTCACCCGGCGGACAAAATCAGGAATGGCCTCTTCTTCATCCTTCACCGGCACGATGATGGACAAAATGGGCGCGGCAAATGCAGTCATGCTCATCAATCTCAGAACCCTGTTCGCGACCCTGCTAGCAGAGACTTTGTCATCCGAATACCCAGCGTCGGTTCAGCGTGAAGGTCAGGATCGGCGTGACGAAGATAATGGGTATCACGGGCCACCAAGTCGGCCCGCCCAAATATTTGACTAACAGCCAAACAAAAAACTGGTTCGACGCAAACCCCAAGCCATTGGTCACGAAAAAGCGCACCGTTCGCACATGCACGCGGTC
>JBEEOY010000139.1:0-3808 GCA_041191345.1 Pseudomonadota bacterium | reverse complement strand
GGCTCAATCATGCCGTTGGTCGTGGCTTGTTCGCGAATCCATTTATCAGACAGGATGGACATAGTTTCTCCTAGGATAGCCCGAGATCAGCCGGGCCAAAGGCATAAGGCAAAAGCGTGGAAATGCGGTGCTGCTCCACCGCGTCGCCCTCAGCGCCCGCGCAGTGGATAACAATGTCATGGCCTGAGAGGCCCGCGGCTTCGTTAATCACTTGGCGGCAGCGGCCACAGGGGCGCACCGGATCATGCCCCTTGGGGGTGCCATCCACCAGCGGCCCGCCAATCACCGCAATCTCGCGCACAGCACGCAGCTTGCCTTGGGCATTGGCGGTCGCCAGCGCCACTGTTTCGGCGCATAAGGTCAGGCCGTAGCTGGCATTTTCAAAATTGCAGCCAGTGATGATGCTGCCATCGTCCAGCAGCAACGCAGCACCCACGCCAAAGCCTGAATAAGGGGCATGGGCAAAGCGGGCGGCGTCACGCGCGGCATCGACAAGACGGCGGGTCTGATCAGTCATGCGCCTATCGATGCCCTGTGATATTCCAAATGTCTATGCCCCGATCCTGCCTAGGGAACACAGCCGTGGATCATCCTTTAATGTGCAGCACGCAGATGAGTGTGAAGAGGCGCCGGGCAGTATCAAAATCCACCTCAATTTTGCCTGTCAGCCGCTCTTTCAGCAGCTCTGCGGCTTCATTGTGGAGCGCGCGGCGGGCCATATCAACGGTTTCAATCTGCTGGGCCGTTGCGACTTTAATGGCTTGGTAATAGCTGTCACAAATCGCGAAGTAATCGCGGATCAGGCGGCGGAAACGGCCAAGCGCGAGGATTACTGACTCCAGCGCGGCATCATCCTCGCGCCGCACTTCAAACACCAGCCGGCCTTCTTCGACGCGCAACAGCAGCCGGTATGGCCCGGCATAGCCATCTTCATGTGCGCGTTGCGGGGCGAAATAATTGCCCTCTAAAATATCAAAAATGGCAATCCGCCGTTCCTGCTCAATATCTGCAGAACGCCAGATGATCGTCTGCTCGTCGAGCTTGATGTCGATAATGCGCGGATCGGCCATATCTCGCGCATATCGGATGCCGTGGGCGAAGGGAAGATGAGGACAGAATGAGTTATCCCCATTATCCCCGTAGGCGGTGCATTGCGTTCCCCCCATATTGCGGCATGAGGAACAGATGGCAGACCCAGTTCGACTGATTCCCGATAACGATCAAAATATTCAACTTCCTCATAATATTGAGGCAGAAGCCGCGCTTTTGGGCGCGCTGATGATCGATAATCGCGTGGCAGAAGATGTGCAGCTGAAGGTCCGGGCCGAGCATTTTTTTGAGCCCGTCCATGGCCGCATTTATGATGCGATTATGAAGCTTATTGATCGGTCAATGGTGGCGAACCCCGTCACTCTGAAGCCGATGTTTGAGCAAGATGAGGCCATGAAGGCGCTGGGCGGCCCGGCCTATCTGGCGCAATTGACGGGCTCTGGCGCGGCACTTTTGGGCGCGCGCGACTTTGCCCAGCAGATTTATGACCTTGCTCTGCTGCGTGAGCTGGTGAGCGTGGGCCGCGATATGGCAAGCCGCGCGCTCGACATGAGCGAAGATGTCCAGCCGACCGAGCAAATCGAAAAGGCGGAAATGGCGCTCTACCGCGTGGCGGAGCAGGGCGGAGAACAGGGCAGCACCAAAAGCTTTGGCCAAGCCACGAAGATGGCCGTGGAATTGGCAGAAAAAGCGCTGAATGCGGGCGGTGGCCTGTCAGGCGTGACGACGGGAATTGAAGGCATTAATGCCAAAACGGGCGGCTTGCACCATAGCGATTTGATCATTTTGGCCGGTCGTCCCGGTATGGGCAAAACCTCGCTGGCGACCAACATCGCCTTCAACGCCGCGCGGCGCTGGGCCCGCGATATGGAAGATGGCATTGCGCCAGAAAAATCGGTTGGCGCGCCGGTTGCCTTTTTCAGCCTTGAAATGTCGGCAGACCAGCTGGCAACGCGTATCCTCTCCGAACAGTCAGAGATTAGCTCTGAAAATCTGCGTATGGGCAAAATCAGCCAGAGCGAATTTCGCAATTTGGCCCGCGCGGCGGCTGAACTGGAATCCCTGCCGCTTTATATTGACGACACAGCCGGCCTGACGATTGCCGCACTGCGCACCCGCGCGCGCCGATTAAAGCGGCGGCATGATATTGGCCTGATCATCATTGACTATTTGCAGCTGCTCCAAGGCTCGCGCAGCGGGGGCGGGGACAATCGCGTGCAGGAAATCTCGGAAATTTCCCGCGGCCTCAAAACGCTGGCGAAGGAACTCAATGTCCCCGTCATTGCCCTCTCACAGCTTAGCCGTGCGGTGGAACAGCGCGAAGATAAGCGCCCGCAATTGTCAGACTTGCGTGAATCGGGCTCGATTGAACAGGACGCAGATATCGTCATGTTCGTCTATCGCGAGGAATATTATATTCAGGCGCGCGAACCCAAGCGCCCGGCAGAAGGCGATGATGCCAAGATCTTTGACGATCACGCCAAATGGGCGATTGAAATGGAACGGGTGTTCGGCCTGTCCGAACTCATTGTCGCCAAGCAACGCCATGGTGCGACGGGCAAAGTGAAAATGAAGTTCGACGCCCGCTTCACGCGCTTTAGCGACTATGTGGATGACAGCTATCTGCCAACGCAGATGGGTTAATTCTTGGCCAGTTGGCCCGATGACTTCGTCGCGCATGACAAGCTGGAGGAAGTGGATGTCGTCTTGCGCAATGCAAAGAAGTGGCGTATTTATACAAAATTGGTAATGCAGATGCCGTTGAGCTTGTTCGCGGCCACCGAGATTAGGGCGCAGTTATGCGGATATTGGCCGCGAGTGTGTGTTGTAGTCTTTTCGGCTGTTCCACCTCTCCCGCGCCTTCAGCGGATTTGGAAGGACGCGTGGATGAGAAGATGGAGGCTGCAGCCGCAGCGTTAAAATACCTGCCTGGCACATATATCACCGTTGAAAGCTATGGGGGCAGCACAGTCTCAGGCTATCGCATCGCTAAAATCCTTCAGCAGAAGGGGCTTGGGGTAGAGGTGCGGCATCTTTGTCTATCAGCTTGTGCCGGGATGATATTTGTTGGTGCGCCTAAACGGCGAATTTTGCCCGGCGGGGTCGTGGCGTTCCACGGCTCTGATGCTGGATTTCTGCTATTTTCTCGACAATCTGTAGGGAAAAATGTGCCTCCAATTTACTCCCAAACTCGCCTCGTGTCTGCCTATGAAATGTCTTTATATCGCTCTGCGGGGGTCCATCCTAGTCTCCTATACGCGCAATACGCCAGGGCAGGAAAAATATGTTTTTCCTCGGATGATCGCGATGTTCCATCCAAAGGCACATTCGTGCTCGGCACCCGCATTACTGCCTACGCGCCGTCTTCTGAGACGTTGCGGAATTTTGGTGTCGAAGTGGAAGGCGAGAATGCTGAGGGGCATAGCGGCCCGGGCTTCTATTTGCCGGAAAACCCTTCAGTTTCGATTTCTCTGGACAATGGCACGCCGCTGACGCCGCAAGCCGTGGACGCCCAAGTTCGGGCGATGAGAATTTATCGCTGTTGAAAGATGCTGAACCAAGTTCAGCATGACGGGGAATTGGGCCAAGGGTCAGTAAACCCTTGGCCCAATTCCCTTGCGTAACGCTTACTCCCCCTTGTCCGTCTCAACGCCGCCGTGCTTTGCGAACCAGCCCAGAATATAGGTGGTTTTCGCAACCAGACGGCTCGGCCGATCAATCATACCGTGGGAAGAGTCCGGAATGCGGACTTGTGCGG
>JBEEOY010000138.1:0-28047 GCA_041191345.1 Pseudomonadota bacterium | reverse complement strand
ATTGAGGGGATGTTGGCCACGGCGGCCCCAATTCTCGCTGTGATTGATGGCGATATGCAGCATGACGAAGCCTTATTGCCCGATTTGATCCGCGCCGTGGCAGATGGGCAGGCTGAAATTGCCGTCGGCACCCGCTATGCAGCAGGCGGTGGCACCCAAGGCTGGGACGCGACCCGCCTGCGCCTGTCCCGCGCCGCAACGCGTTTGGGCCAACTGGCTCTGCGCGTTCCACTCTCTGATCCGATGAGTGGTTTTTTCGCGCTCTCTCGAGATACATTGGGCGCAGCCCTACCTCGGCTTTCTGGTATTGGATTCAAGATCTTGCTCGATATTTTTGCGTCTCTTCCGCAAGCGCCACGCGTGGCCGAATTTCCTTATCAATTCCGCAATCGCATTGCTGGAGAAAGTAAGGCGGATAGCCAAATCGCGCTCGAATATCTGACGCTTCTGGCCGACAAGACACTTGGTCGCGTCTTGCCCGTGCGGCTTTTATCTTTCCTCATTGTCGGCGGCCTTGGGGTGGGCGTCCATTTGGCAGTGCTTGGCCTATGCCTCATGCTGGGCATTAGCTTTGTCGATGGGCAATGGGCAGCCGTTGCGACGGCCATTGCGTTCAATTTCTTCCTCAACAACAGCCTGACATATCGTGACCGGCGCTTGCGCGGTTGGCGCATGTGGAGGGGCTTGGCCTCATTCTATGCCGTATCTGCCCTTGGGGCTGTCGCCAATATCGGCATTGGCAATTGGGTGCATGATATGGACCGCAGTTGGTGGTTGGCGGCACTGGCTGGCATTGTGGTAGGCGCTGTTTGGAATTTTGCTGCGTCCTCTTTCCTTACGTGGCGCAAATGATCCGCAAATTGGCAGATAGCCGCTTTGAGGGACTAAGCCTCTGGACGGCCCGGCTGATCCTCTTGCTGCTCGCGGCCGCAATGCTTGCAAGCCTCATTCCCGCCAGCCGCACGGTGCAGGCTCCCCCTGCCAGAACAGAACAAGATGATAGTGATTTGATTTTGTACCAGGCAATCGTGAAGCGGGTGCAAGCGGGCGAGAGTTATTACAGTGCCGCAACGAAAGAGCAGCGCGCCAGAAATTATCCGCTGCGCCCCTTTGTCACTGTACGCCTACCAACATTGGCAAACCTAATTGCCGCTCTGGGAAATTGGGGTGCAAAGGCGCTCTTGCTGAGCATTTGGGCGGCCGCAATTTTTGCGTGGCGCGCCCGGCTTTTGCCTCATGCTTCTTCGTCCGCCAGCGCAACAGCTGCGGCTCTGTTGTTGTTCGCCAGCGTTGGCCCAATAATGAGCACGCATTATCTGACGATGCATGAGTTCTGGGCGGGAGGTCTGCTGACATTATCGCTTGGCATGTACCGCCCGGAGCGCTGGCTACCGAGTGTGGTTGCGGCCAGCTTGGCGCTGATGATGCGCGAACACGTCTTGCCCTTTGTGCTCCTGATGATGGCTTCGGCCTTATGGCACCGTCGCTGGCCCGAAGCACGCGCTTGGACCGTCGCGGTTTTAGGATTTGCGCTGCTGATTGGGGCCCATATGCATTTTGTGACCGCGCTTACTCTCGCGTCGGACAAGGCTTCTCCCGGCTGGGCAGAATTTGCGGGTATCAGTGGGGCCCTAAGCTATTTCTATCAGGGCAGCTGGTTCCGCATTCTGCCGGATTTATGGTCCTATCCTTTGATTATTCTCAGCCTATTTGGTTGGCTGTCCTGGCGACACCCGCTGGGGCTTATGACCAGCCTGTTGTTGCTGGGCTATGGGCTGATGTTCATGATGATTGGACGACCAAATACATTTTACTGGGCCTTAATAGTTGGTCCACTCCTCGGCATGGGATTGATATTCCTTCGGATCGCCATTCCCGACCTTGTCCGCACAGCGTGGCCACGACAACTGGACTTGGCGGCCAGATAACGGCAAAGAGCCGTTCCAATGAATGGCAAACGGATCCTTTTGATTATCGGCGGTGGTATCGCCGCCTATAAATCCTGCGAGTTGGTGCGCGTGTTGCGTCGCCGCGGCGCGTCTGTGCGCTGCGTGGTCACCAAGTCTGGCCAAAAATTTGTAACGCCAATGACTTTGGCGGCCCTCAGCGAAGATAAGGTTTATACGGATCTCTTTGACCTCAAAGACGAGGCAGAAATGGGCCATATCCAATTGTCGCGTCAGGCAGATTTGCTTGTTGTGGCGCCTGCGACTGCCGATTTAATGGCCAAAATGGCTGCCGGCATTGCCGATGATCTGGCGACTACATTGCTGCTCGCCACTGACAAGCCTGTTCTCGTCGTACCCGCCATGAACGTGCGGATGTGGGACCACCCGGCAACGCGCCGCAATGTCGCAACCTTGCGCGCTGATGGCCTGACCGTGCTGGACCCTGATGAAGGCCCCATGGCCTGTGGCGAATTTGGCCCCGGCCGCTTGCCCGAGCCCGAAGCCATTGCCGACGCAGTTGCGACGCAGCTTGATCCAGCTGCAAAGCCGCTCACCGGCAAGCACGCGCTTGTCACTGCTGGCCCAACGCAAGAGCCGATTGATCCGGTCCGCGTGATCGCCAACCGCTCGTCCGGCCTTCAAGGCTTTGCCATTGCCGAAGCTCTGGCAAAGGCAGGGGCGCGTGTCACGCTGGTGGCTGGCCCTGTCAGCCTGCCCACGCCTGCAGGCGTAAACCGCATCAATGTGGAAACGGCCGCCCAAATGGCAGCCGCCGTGGACCAGTCTCTGCCTGCGGATGTGGCGGTGATGGTTGCCGCTGTCGCTGATTGGCGCGTGGATGCAGCGCCCGCCAAGTTGAAGAAAGAAGCTGGGCCGCCCCAGCTCAACTGGCAGAAAAACCCCGATATATTGGCAACGCTTTGCGCATCCCCCCAACGCCCGCATCTGGTGATTGGCTTTGCAGCCGAAACAGAAGATGCGGCAGACCAAGGTGCAGCCAAGCGCCTGCGCAAGGGCTGTGATTGGATTGTCGCCAATAATGTTTCGCAAGACCCCATGGGCGGCACGCAAAACCGCGTCCACCTGATCCATGCCGATGGCACCGAAAATTGGGACCGCATGGATAAGGCCCAAGTCGCTCAACAGCTTGTTCAAAGGATTTCAGATGCCTTTTGCGGAAATTGAAATTGCATTGCAGCGCCTGCCGCATGGCGAAGGGCTGCCTGCCCCCGCCTATGCGACAGCAGGGGCCGCGGGCATGGATGTTGTGGCTGCGGAAGATTTAGATCTGGCGCCCGGCGCACGCCATGCGGTTGCCACGGGCTTTGCGATGGCCATTCCCGCAGGATATGAAGTGCAGGTCCGCCCGCGCTCTGGCCTTGCATTGAAGCGTGGCATTACCTGCCTCAACACGCCCGGCACAATTGACAGCGATTATCGCGGCGAAGTGAAAGTCATCCTCGCCAATTTGGGCGATGCCCCCTTCCCCATTCGTCGCGGCGACCGCATTGCCCAATTGGTGCCTGCCCCGGTGCAGCGCGCACGCTTTGCCATGGTCGACACTTTGGATGAAACCGCACGGGGCAGCGGGGGCTTTGGTTCGACTGGGCAATGAGCCTCAACGACGACGAGTTGGAGCGTTATGCCCGTCACATCGTCCTGCCTGATATTGGCGGGGCGGGGCAAAACGCGATTAAAGCCGCGCATCTGCTGGTCATTGGCGCAGGCGGCATTGGCTCTCCCGTGATCCAATATCTAGCAGCTGCAGGCATTGGCGCGCTGACCATTGTGGATGATGATGTGGTCAGTTTATCGAACCTCCAGCGTCAGACGCTCTACACCACACAGGATGTGGGCCAGCCCAAGGCCCAAGTGGCGGCGGCCCGTGTTCATGCGCTGAACCCTTATGTGGCAGTTACGCCCATCGAAACGCGCGTGACAGCCGCCCAAATGCCCAATCTTCTCGATGGCATTTCCGTCGTGATTGACGGGTCAGATAATTTTGCCACGCGTCTGGCCGTGGCGGATGCCGCCAATGCTGCGCGCGTGCCGCTGGTGTCTGCCGCCATTGGCCAGTTCCAGGGCCAATTGGGCGTGTTTCGCGGGTGGGAGGCGGATAAGCCTTGTTATCGCTGTTTTGTCGGCGATGCGCATGATGCCGATGATTGCGATACCTGCGCCGATGTTGGCGTTCTGGGCGCAATGGTCGGCATGATGGGCAGCATGGCGGCAATGGAAGCCATTCGCTGCGTCACCGGCTTTGGGACAGACCCGGCGGGCAAGTTGCAGCTGGTTGATGGGCTGGATTTATCAATGCGCGCCATCCGCCTGCCCAAAGACCCAGCCTGTTCTGCCTGTGGCGCAAAAACATAACCTTGCTCTTGCGCGCAGGGGCGGGCATAGGCCCGGCCATCCACTGATAGTCAAAGGACTCGCCCGCGATGAAAGCCCGCGTCACCATCACCCTCAAAAACGGTGTTCTTGATCCGCAGGGCAAGGCAATCCACCATGCCTTGGAAGGTCTGGGTTTTGCCGGCATTAATGATGTCCGCGCGGGCAAGATGATTGAGCTTGATCTGGCCGATGGCACCAGCGATGCTGAGATTGAAGATATGTGCCGCAAGCTGCTGGCCAATACCGTGATTGAAAACTTCCGGATTGAGCACGCCTGATGCAAACCGCCGTCATCGTTTTTCCCGGCTCCAATTGCGACCGCGATTTGGCGGTGGCGTTTGAACAGGCCACGGGCAAAAAGCCGCATATGGTGTGGCACAAGGACACCAGCCTGCCTGCAGGCGTGGACCTGATTGGCGTGCCCGGTGGGTTTTCTTATGGCGATTATCTGCGCTCCGGCGCAATGGCGGCGCAATCGCCCGTGATGCGCGCTGTGGCAGATGCCGCCGCCCAAGGCCGCTATGTTTATGGCGTGTGCAATGGCTTTCAGGTGTTGACCGAAACGGGTCTGCTGCCCGGTGCCCTAATGCGCAATGCGGGCATTTCCTTTGTGTGCCGTGATGTCCGGTTAAAAGTTGCCAACACGCACTCCGCCTTTACCAATTTATATGCGGCGGATGAAGAAATCCTCATTCCCGTGGCGCATCATGATGGCAATTATTTTGCGGATGCCGACACGTTGGACCGCTTGGAAGGCGAAGGCCGCGTAGCCTTCCGCTATGCCGAGCCGGTCAATGGCTCTGCGCGCGATATTGCAGGCGTCCTCAATGATGCAGGCAATGTGCTGGGCATGATGCCGCATCCCGAGCGCCGCAGCGAAGCGGCCCATGGCGGGCTGGATGGCAAAAGGCTGTTTGACGCGCTCGCCAGCGCAATCCGCTGAAACCTTGATTGGGCTGAGGATTAATCCCAGCCCTCCAGCACTTGATCGGGCGGGCGATGCCCATCCACCCACGCGCGGATATTGGCGATGACTTTTTCGCCCATCGCCGCGCGGCCTTCATAGGTAGCAGATCCCATATGGGGCAGCAGCACTGTATTTGGCAGGTCCAGCAAGCGCGGGTCCACGTGCGGCTCGTTGACATAGACGTCAAGCCCTGCCCCCGCGATTTGGCCTGATTGCAGCGCCTTGATCAGCGCATCTTCCTCCAAAACTTCGCCGCGTGAGGTGTTTACCAAATAGGCATCAGGCCGCATCTGGGCCAGCCGTTCAGCATTCACCAAATGATGCGTCTCAGGCGTATGCGGGCAGTTGATCGAAATAATATCAGACTGCGTGAACAGGCTATCCAAATCCACAAAGCGCGCGCCCAATTCCGCCTCTACACCTTCAGGCAGGCGGTGGCGGTTGTGATAGATTGTGCGGATGCCAAAGCCCTGTGCGCGGCGCGCGACTGCACGGCCAATGCGGCCCATGCCAATAATGCCCAAGGTCTTGCCATTGACGCGGTGGCCCAACATTCCGCTGGGCTTCCACCCATCCCAAGCCCCCGCGCGGATCAGCTTTTCCCCTTCTCCCAAACGCCGCGGGACCGAGAGGATCAGCGCCATTGTCATGTCCGCAGTATCTTCGGTCAACACGCCCGGCGTGTTGGTGACTAAGATGCGCCGTTCGCGCGCCGCATGGAGATCAATATGGTCCACGCCCACACCAAAATTGGCAATCAGCTTCAGCCGGGGGCCAGCCTTGGCGATGAGGTCGGCATCAATCCGATCAGTAATGGTTGGCACCAGCACATCGGCATCGGCCACGGCCGCTTCCAACTCGGCGCGCGTCAATGCCCGATCTTCACGGTTGAGCCGCGTCTCAAACAGCTCTTCCATCCGCGCCATGACACCATCGGTCAGTTCGCGAGTCACAATTACTTTGGGGCGGGCAGGTCGATCTGGCACAGTCATATCTTATGGCTAAGGCCGGATGGCACAAGCTGCAAGCACAGGTTGAATAGCGAGGATGCTTTTGGCTAAAGGTCAGAAAGATAATTGGGATGTTTCAATGACGCGATTGCGCCTTCTTTTAATTGCCTGCCTCATCTGGCTTGTGCCACATGCTGCCCTTGCCCAAAGCAAGCCGCCTTATTGGGCCTCAATTGGGGCCGGCAAAGCGCGGATGCGCACCGGGCCGGGCCAGCAATTCCCCGTCGTCTGGTTTTATCAACGCGCAGGCCTGCCCGTTAAAGTGGTCGCCACCTATCCCAGCTGGCGCAAGGTGGAAGACCCAGATGGCACCCAAGGCTGGATGCAGGCCAATTTGATTTCAGACACACGCACCGCCATTGTTGTGGGCGATGTGCGCCCCATGCGGGATGCCCCTCATGAAGGGGCTCGCATCGTGTGGCGTGCCGCCCCAGGCGTGGTTGGCAAAATTACCGACTGTGCAGAGGGCTGGTGCAAATTTGATGTCAGTGGCCGCATTGGCTTTATTGCCACGGCGCATCTTTGGGGTGTGAACTAAAAGACCGCCCAAAAGGGGCCAAAACTCCGTTCGCTTCTGCAACCTACCTATTGCACCCAAGGGCGCAGCAGGCCATCATCTGCCTTGAAAGAAAAGACTTGAGGAGATGATTGCTATGGCTGTTACCAAAGACCAGATGTTGGCCGCGCTGAACGCCCAACGCACATCCTTTACAGCAGAGCTGCCCATTCCGGCCTCTGTACGTAAAGATCGGCTAAAGCGCGCTATTGCGATGATGGTCGATCATGGTGAGGCCTTTTGCAAAGCCTTGTCGGAAGATTTCGGCCATCGCAGCACCGAACAATCGATGATGACGGATATTGTCGCGTCGATCCACACGCTCAAATATTCCATCAAACAGCTTGATAAATGGATGAAGCCGGAAAAGCGCAAGCCCACGTTCCCGCTGGGCCTGTTGGGCGCAAAAGCTGTGATTGAATATCAACCCAAGGGCGTTGTCGGCATTATTTCGCCTTGGAACTTCCCCGTGCAGCTGACCATGGGCCCGATGGCAGGCGCCTTTGCCGCTGGCAATCGCGTGATGGTGAAATCGTCAGAATTTACGCCCACAGTTGCCGCTTTGTTTGAAGAGATTGGCCCAAAATATTTCAGCGCGGAAGAGGCCGTTTTCTATTCAGGCGGGCCAGATGTGGGCCAAGCCTTTGCCAGCCTGCCCTTTGATCATCTGATCTTCACGGGCGCGACGGGCATTGGCAAACATATCCTTCATGCCGCGGCCGACAATCTGACACCTGTCACGCTGGAACTGGGCGGCAAATCCCCCACCATCATTGGCCGGTCTGCCAATATTGATGCCGCAACGCAGCGCATTGCCCTGGGCAAGATGCTGAATGCCGGCCAGATTTGCTTGGCGCCTGATTATCTGATGGTCCCGCGCGAAAAAGAGGCAGAGGTTGTTGCCGGCATGACTAAGGCCGTTTCGGTGATGTACCCGACTTTGCTCGAAAACCCTGACTACACCTCAGTCATCAACAGCCGCCATCGCGACCGCCTGACAGGCTATTTGGATGATGCCCGCGCGAAGGGCGCTGAAGTGATTGAGGTAAATCCGGCAAATGAGGATTTTGGATCGTCCAACCGCAACAAGATGCCGCTCTATCTCGTCCGCAATCCGACCGATGATATGAAGGTTATGCAGGAAGAGATTTTTGGCCCCGTCCTCCCAATCAAAACCTATGACCGGATTGAGGAAACTATTGCTTATGTGAACGCGCATGATCGCCCATTGGGCCTCTATTATTTTGGCGAAGATGCTGGCGAACAGCGCCAAGTTCTCGACCGCACTATCTCGGGCGGGGTGACGCTGAACGACGTGATCTTCCATATCTCGAATGAAGAATTACCCTTTGGCGGCATTGGTCCGTCAGGCATGGGCGCGTATCATGGCTTTGATGGCTTTAAGACGTTCAGCCACGGCAAAAGCGTCTACAAGCAACCCAAGATCAACATTGCAAAGCTGGCGGGTCTGTTGCCGCCTTATGGCAAAGCCACGCAAACAGCGATTGCGCGGGACTTTAAAGCCTAAAGCGAAAGACGCAGCGGGCGGTCAGCTCTGGCCGCCCAAAGCCATTTCAGCGCCGTTGCTATGCCTAACCGCACATGAGAGCGCCTAAACGCAAATGAGGGCCAGCGTTGCCGCCGGCCCTCACTACGTGTGCCACTTTGCTCTCTGCATCTCGCCTTGCGGCTTGTGCGTCCTGCGCAGTGACAGCGCGTTCTGCAGACTTTCCTGCCTTTCGGCGACCCTGCCTGCATTGGCTTTGCTCCGGACTGGGCTCCACCTTGGCTTGCGCCTGCGTGCCGTGCCTTTGCTTGGCCTATCGATTTTTTTCCTTAGCCCCCGGCCGCTTGCGCGTCCGAACTTCAGATTAAAATCGAACAAACTCAGTTAAGTCCTTGATTTCTATTGGTCTTTTTCTGTGTCTGTAAGTAGGAGGCTCTCATGCATCGCTGAGTCGGTCAAATGCAAAAGACCATCTTGCGCCTGTGGATAACGGGGATATCGTGGATGGAATTGGACAAAATGAATTGGGGGACGGAAAAATGGCGTGGACAGACGTGCTGGCAGTCAATGCGGGCATCTTAGCAATAACCATGTTGGCCCTTTGGGCTTATTGTGTGCGGATTCGTGATGTCTCCGTCATCGATAGCTTTTGGCCCTTCGGCATGGTGATATTGGCAGGTAGCAGCTTTGCCATGACGGGCGGCGCGCGGGGTGCACAATCAGTCGTCTTATTTGGTCTAACCGCTATTTGGGGCCTACGCCTTGCAATCCACCTTTTTAATCGCTGGCGCGCGCATGGCGAAGACCCCCGCTACGTCGCCATTCTTGGCCGGTTAATGGAGAAACGCGGTTGGAGCTTTGCAAAAGCCAGCTTCATCCAAGTGTTCCTGATGCAATATGTGCTGCTCTTTGTCGTCTGCCTACCTGCGCAAATTGGGTCGGTCATGGACGTAGACCAAGAGCTTAGCCTCATTGGTATGATCGGGGTCGTCATTGCTGTTATTGGCATTTTATTTGAAACTATTGGCGATGCACAGCTCAAGGCGTTTCGCGAGAACCCGGCCATGGCTGGCAAAGTGCTGGATACTGGGCTGTGGCGCTACACGCGCCACCCTAATTACTTTGGCGATGCGTGCACTTGGTGGGGCATTTGGATCATCGCCGCGCGAAGCCCGCTTGGCCTTGCCTCAATCATAGGGCCAATTGTTCTCACTTTCTTGCTGATGCGCGTCTCCGGCGTGCCGATGCTGGAGCATCGCTTGAAAAAGAACCGGCCCGGCTATGCGGATTATCTTCGCCGGACCTCGTCCTTCTTCCCATGGCCGCCCAAAAAGCGCTGATAAGGCCTGCGTGAACCGTCATCCTGAACCAAGTTCAGGATGACGATACAGCCCCCTCACCCGTATTTGGGTTCATCCATCCAAGGTGAGAAGTGCGGCATGTGCTCGCTCACCTTATCCGGATAAGCCGCCGGGCGCTTTTCAAGGAAGGATGTCACGCCTTCCTTGGCGTCACCAGCAGCACCCCGCGCCCAAATGGCCCGGCTATCCAGCTTATGCGCTTCCATGGGGTGCGCGGCGCCCAGCATCCGCCACATCATCTGCCGCGTAAGCGCGACAGAGACGGGCGCGCTATCTGCCGTCAATTCCTTGGCAAGCGCGCGTGCAGCAGGCAATAAATCTTCCGGTGCGTGGATAGAGCGGATCAGCCCACCCTTCAGCGCCTCTTCCGCGCCGAAGACGCGGCCTGAATAGCACCATTCTAGGGCCTGACTAATCCCCACCAGACGCGGCAGGAACCAGCTTGAGGCTGCCTCTGGCACAATACCACGCCGGGCAAAGACAAAGCCAAAGCGCGCCGTGCTGCTGGCAATGCGGATGTCCATCGGCAGTTGCATCGTCACGCCAATGCCCACAGCCGCGCCATTAATCGCCCCAATGACAGGCTTTTTGCAGTTGAAGATGCGCAGCGTGACGCGGCCGCCGCCATCGCGGGCGCCCTCATGGCTTAAATCCACACTGCCATCAGATTTCACAGCAGAGGCATTCTCATCTCGATCACCGCGTTTGGCATAATCAAAGGTGGCACCGCCAGCAGACAAATCTGCCCCGGCGCAAAAGGCTTTATCGCCAGAGCCAGTCACGATCACAGCCCGCACGCTATCATCGGCATCGGCACGATCAAAAGCGGCAATCATTTCCTGCATCATCTCAGATGTGAAGGCATTCATCTTTTCGGGCCGGTGCAACGTCAGCGTCATGATGCCGTCGTCAATATCAACCTTGATCGTTTGATAATCGGTCATGTCATCCCCTTCCTGTCTTTTGCCTTTCATGGCTTGGATTGGAGCAGCTGGCAACTGCCAGCACGCCCCCAATTGACAGCGGCCCGCCTGCTCTGCACCACACGGAGATGACTGATAAGATCAAGCTCGATCCAAGCTGGAAAGCGGCACTCGCACCCGAATTTGAAACCGAGCGAATGCAGACGCTGCGGCGCTTTTTGCTGGCAGAAAAAGCCGCTGGCAAACGTATCTTCCCCAAAGCCAGTGACTGGTTTCATGCGCTGGATGCCACGCCCCTGCCCAAGGTCCGCGTCGTCATTTTGGGGCAAGACCCCTATCATGGCGAAGGCCAAGCCCATGGCCTGTGCTTCAGCGTTCAGCCCGGTGTCCGCCCTCCGCCTTCTTTGGTGAATATTTTCAAAGAGCTGGAGGCAGACCTTGGCCTGAAGCGGCCAAACCATGGCTGCCTAGAACATTGGGCGCAGCAAGGTGTGTTGCTGCTCAACAGCGTGCTAACTGTCGAAATGGCCAGCCCAGCCAGCCACCAAGGCAAGGGGTGGGAACAATTTACTGATGCAGTGGTGCGCGCCGTGGATGCCCGGCCAGAGCCCGCCGTATTTCTTTTATGGGGCAGCTATGCGCAGAAAAAGGCGGCCTTTGTCGATTCGAGCCGACATTTGGTGCTGAAAGCGGCGCACCCGTCCCCCTTGTCCGCGCATAATGGCTTTTTGGGGTGCCGGCATTTTTCGCAAGCCAATGCGTTTCTGGAACGCCAAGGCCAGCCGCCAATTGATTGGGCCCTGCCGCCAATCAACGGCCAGACGCTGCTCTAGCCCGGCTTATTTGCGGACGAGCGTACCAGCACCACCACGCGTAAAGATTTCCAGCAAGGTGACGTGCGGGACCCGGCCATCCAGGATGACAGCGGCATCTACCCCGCCCTCAACGGCCGTAATGCACGTTTCCAGCTTGGGGATCATCCCGCCTGACACTGTGCCATCGGCCTGCAATTCGGCAATGCGGCCCGGATCAAGATCGGTCAGCAAATTGCCCTGCTTGTCCAACACGCCAGCCACATCCGTCAGCAAAAATAAGCGCGCTGCCTTCAAATGCGCAGCAATGGCCCCCGCCATAGTGTCCGCATTAATGTTAAAGGTTTCCCCCGCTTCATCAGGCGCAATTGGCGCGACAACGGGAATGACGCCATTATGGGTCAACGTTTCAAGAATGGCCGGATTCACTGCCACGGGCTCACCCACAAAGCCAATATCGACATTGCGCTCAATACCGCGATTGGGGTCAGCCTCGCGCCCTTCAATCTTGCGGGCCGTCACAAGTCCCGCATCTTTGCCGGACAGGCCAACAGCTTGGCCGCCGGCCTGCATAATCCAGCCGACAAGCTCTTTATTAATCGCGCCCGAAAGGACCATCTCGGCCACATAGGCCGTTTCCTTATCCGTCACGCGCAGGCCACCCACAAATTTGGACTCAATGCCCAATTGCTTGAGCATCCGGCCAATTTGCGGCCCGCCGCCGTGCACGACAATCGGGTTAATGCCCACTGCCTTCAACAGCACGATATCTTCCGCAAAATTGCGCGCCGCTTCTGGGTCGCCCATGGCGTGCCCGCCATATTTCACGACAAAAGTCTGCCCAGCATAACGCTGAATATAGGGCAGCGCTTCGGTGAGGATTTCCGCCTTGGCAAGCGCGGTCTGGTCGGGTGCGTGGTTGCTCATGATGCCGGGCCGCTATGCGCTCTGGCCCGCGCGGTCAAGATTCCGGCCAAATTTCACCAAAGCTGTTACCAACAGCGGCACAAGCAGAACCGACAACACAATCTTGGTCGTCATCTGTCCAACCATCAGATCCGCAATCTCGCGCTCGCCATAGAAAGAGATGCTGATGAAGAGAATGGTATCAAGAACTTGCGATAAGACGCTGGCAATACCAGCCCGCAGCCAGAGCAAACGACCATCGGGCCGCGCCAACCGCGCAAAGACATACACATTCAGCGTTTGCGACAGGCCATAGGAAATGAGCCCGGCAATCATCATGCGCCCGCTTTGCCCCAAAATAATGGGAAAGGCCTCAACTGCAGGTGGATACATGCCCTCATCCACAGGCAAGGCCAGCACAAGCTGGATCAGAAAGATTGAAGCAATCAGCGGAATAAAGCCAAAGCGCACCAGCTGATCCGCCCGCTCTTTGCCGTGCAGCTCAGAAACGGCGCTCGACATGATGACCAGCAGCAAAAAGGGGAAAATGCCCGCCTCAACCGCCAATGGCCCCAAAGCCACCTGCTTTGCCCCCAGCACGCCCGCAATGCAGACCATGCCCCCATAAAAGATGGAAAAGATGAACAATGACCGCGACATAATCCCCCCTTTTGGGATGCATATTTAAACGGGTTTTGGCAGGCCGAGGCCAGAAGTCAAATCAGCGTGTTGGAACGGGCACCGGCCCCGCATAATCATAAAAGCCCCGGCCTGTTTTGCGGCCCAACCAGCCTGCTTCGACATATTTCATCAGCAAAGGTGCTGGGCGATATTTGCTATCGCCCGTGGTGTTATACAGCACCTTGATAATGTCGAGACAGGTATCAAGGCCAACAAAATCTGCCAATTCCAGCGGGCCCATCGGGTGGTTCAGACCAATGCGGCAGCCCTTATCAATATCTTGAATATTGGCTGTGCCTTGGCCCAGTACAAACACCGCCTCATTAATCATCGGCAGCAGGATGCGGTTGACGACAAAGCCAGGCTCATCCTCGGCATAGACAATTTCTTTCTTCAGCGTGTCGCAGAAGCGGCTGACGGCCTCGACCGTTGCCTTCGAGGTCGCAAGGCCGGGAATAACTTCAATCAGGCCCATAACGGGCACGGGATTGAAGAAGTGAATGCCAATGAAGCGTGCCGGATCAGGCGAGGCTTGTGCCATGCGCGTGATGGGAATGGACGATGTGTTGGACGCCAAAATTGCGTCTTCGCGCAAGACCTTGCTGACATCAGCAAAAATAGCGCGCTTAATTTCTTCCTTCTCAGTCGCAGCTTCGATCACCAGATCAGCTTGAGCGAAGGAAGAACTGCCATCAACTGGGGTAATGCGCGCCAAAACGGCGTCGCGCGTTGCCGCATCCATTTTTTCACGATCGACCAGCTTTTGCAGCGTCTTGGCGATTCCAGCTTTGCCTGCTTCAGCGCGTGCAAGGCCCACATCCGAGAGGAGAACATCATAGCCTGCCTGCGCTGATACTTGCGCAATGCCGGATCCCATTTGCCCTGCCCCAATAACGCCAATGACCTTCATGGTCGATTACTCCCTGAAAACAAATTATCTCTTCGCGCAGGGGCTCTATCGACTCGATGCCGCTTGGGCTAGTCTCTTCCCATGTTGCTCTTGCTGACGCTGGCAATGGGGGTGGCAACACCGCCAAAGCCCGGCGAACTCAGAAGTTTTGAAGACTGGTCTGTCGGCTGTGATAACGGCCGAAGCTGTACGGCTGTCTCCTTAATGGAAGTGGAGACGAACGAGAATCAGCTTACGCTCCAAATTGTCCGGTCAGGCGCACCAAATGCTCCGGCCCAATTGCGCATTCCCAATATTGAACAGCGGACCCCCAATATGCGGGTGGCGCTGGTCCGCAATGATGCAACCGTGCTTGCCCAAGCCACGCTGCCGCCTGAGGGGCAGACGCTGACCATCTCGCTTGATACGGCCTTGGCACATGGGCTCGCCAAGGGCCGGTTCGTGACGTTGCAGGGGCCAATGGGCGAAAGACTTGGCCGGGCGTCGCTGCGCGGTGTTCAGGCGGCGCTGCAGTTTGTGGATGCGCAGCAAGGCCGCACCAACAGCGTGACGGCATTGGCCAGCCCCGGCCCTGCACCTGTCACCAGCCTTAGCCCCCCGCCGCCCCTGCCAGCCATTGTGCCGACGCGTCCCCCGCGTGCAGAAGCTTTTGACCTGTCAGCGGCAGATGTTGAAGGCCTGCAAGCGCGCACGGGATGTGAGTTAACTGACCAACCTGCCTTGCCCGCCCGTGCAGTCCGGATTGATCGGCGGACATGGCTTGCCCTGCTGCCGTGCAGCCTTGGGTCATATAATATTGTGACTTCGCCCATCCTGATTACAGGAAGTGGAAAAGGCCGCCGGATGAAGCCTGCTGAATTTGATTTTGGCCCCGGCTTTAGCCAGACTGATGGGGTGCCGCTGCTCTCCAACGCGACTTGGGATGCGCAAAAAGGGGAATTGGCCAGCTTTAGCAAAGGGCGCGGGCTAGGCGATTGTGGCTCTGCAGAAACCTATGTCTGGGATGGTCGGCGCTTTCGCCTAACCTATCAAATTGCCATGGCGGAATGCCGCGGCGTGTTGGACTGGATTCCTGTTTGGCGCGCAGAGGTGCGACGCCGTTAAGGGCACGCGCCTCAGCGTGAAGCGCCGGGCACCCACAAAATATCATCCGCCCCTTGGCCATTGGCATGGCGCGCAGCGACAAAGAGCCAATCTGATAAGCGGTTTACATAACGCTGCGCTTCGGGGTTCACAGCAACATCGCGCCGGGCCGCCACCAGTGTTCGCTCAGCACGCCGGGCAATGGTCCGCGCCATATGCAGGCTTGCGGCCAAGGCATTGCCCCCCGGCAAAATAAAGCTGGTGAGCGGCGCCATTTCCGCGTTCATCGCGTCAATTTCATCTTCAAGCCGCTGGACTTGCGCCGACACAATCCGCAGCACCATGTCTGACGGAGTAAAATCGTCACCCGGCGTGGCCAAATCCGCCCCCAAATCAAACAGATCATTTTGAATGGTACGCAGCGCGGTCAGCATTGACCCCGTTGCGTGAAGAGCCGCAAGGCCAATAGAGCTGTTCAACTCATCCACATCGCCAATCGCGGCCATGCGCGGCGCATCTTTGGCTGCGCGGCTGCCGTCAACCAGCCCGGTTGTCCCATCGTCGCCCGTGCGCGTGTAAATTTTAGTCAGCTTTACCAAGGCCTTAGCCTCGGGCAGCGAACAGCAGGATCACCACGAGCAAAATCGCCAGCGCTTGAAACATCACACGATGCATCATCGCCTTATTCTGCTTTTGGCTCGAGATGCTGGGGCCAGAGCCAGCGTTTTTCAGATCTTCTTCCGTCGTCTTCAAAAAGGCAATGACGCCGCGGATCAAGGCGAACAGCGTCGCCAGCATGGCTCCGATCAGGAGGATGATTAGAAAGGTGTTTCCCATGACGCTGGACATAGACCTCTCACTCATTGGGGCAAGCCCTTTTCAATGCGGCATGGCCGAAAGGCGGTAGCGGGCCGCTAGCAGTCCAAGTGATATCCCAGCGGCATTTCACCCCGGCGCAGCCCGGCCACCAGTGCGTCTGCTGCCAGACCGCTGGCGCGCAAATCAGCGAGCGTGGGCGAATTGCGCCGCTTGGCAAGCCGTTCTCCCGCGCCATCTAGGATCAGCGCGTGGTGGTGATAATTGGGCGTGGGCAGGCTTAACAGTGCCTGCAAGAGGCGGTGGATATGTGTTGCCGCAAATAAATCTTGCCCGCGCACCACAGTCGTCACGCCTTGTGCGGCATCATCCACGACAACTGCGATGTGATAGCTGGTCCCCGCATCTTTGCGCGCAATAACCACATCCCCCAGCAAATCCGGGCGGGCGACAACGCAGCCCGCGATCGCATCCTGCCATGTTAAGGGGCCAGCGCGGCCATGCGCTGCAGCGCAATCCAGCCGCCAACAAAAGGGGCGGCCATCGCCAGGATCCGCCCGACCGCGACACGTGCCGGGATAAAGAGGCTGATCGCCCTGCGGCGCGCCCGCTGCAGCGGCAATTTCTGCCCGCGTACACCAGCATTTATAGGCAAGGCCCATCTCGATCAGCTGGTCAAGCGCAGCCTGATACGCCTCCCGCCGAGTCGATTGGACCATGACTGGGCCATCCCATGTCAGGCCCAGCCAATTTAAGTCTTCAAAAATTCCATCCACAAATTCTGGGCGGCAGCGTGTTTCATCAATATCTTCAATGCGCAGCACAAAACGCCCACCCTGCGCATGCGCCAAATCCTGCGCCAAAAGCGCGGAATAGCCATGGCCCAGATGCAACCGCCCGGTGGGGCTAGGTGCAAAGCGAGAGACGCAATTTGTAGTCACGAGAAGGCTTGACCCCAAGATATTGTGGATGCAGTCATAGTGCTGCAATCTTTTTGCGAAAAGACAAGGTTGTTGAAAGGGGACTGAGGCCGCGCATGTACCATCCCGATCTGCTTCGTCATCCGGATAGTTGTCCGGCTTTGGTGCTGAATGCTGATTATACGCCTTTATCCTATTATCCGCTGTCGCTGTGGCCTTGGCAAACAGCTGTGAAGGCGATGTTCCTCAACCGCGTTGATGTGGTCGCCCATTATGAGCGGGAGGTGCGAAGTCCCACCGCGCGGCTCCAGCTCCCCTCGGTGATCGCGCTTAAACAATATGTGAAGCCTTCTGCCCATCCTGCCTTTACGCGGTTCAATCTTTTCCTTCGTGACCGCTTTCAATGCCAATATTGCGGCTCTCCCAATGATCTCACCTTTGATCATGTCGTCCCCCGCTCTCAAGGGGGCCGCACAACCTGGGAAAATGTCGCCACGGCCTGCGCACCCTGCAATCTCCGCAAAGGCGGCCGTACGCCCAAAGAGGCGGGCATCCGCCTGATGCAGACGCCCTATCGGCCCACGACATGGGATTTGCAGGATCATGGCCGCGGCTATCCGCCCAACTATCTGCACGAAAGCTGGCGCGATTGGCTGTATTGGGACATTGAACTCATGGCCTAAGCCAGTGGCCAACGGCGATTAGCTATTTCTTGTCATAGGGGTTGCGCCCGCCACGCAGCGTAAGCCGCACGGGCACAGCGCCAAAGCCCAATTCCTTGCGAATGCCATTCACCAAATAACGCCGATAGCTTTCCGGCAGATCATCAACGCGATTGCCAAAGACAACGAAGCTGGGCGGGCGTGATTTGATTTGCGTTACATAGCGCAGCTTGATGCGCTTGCCGCCGGGCGCCGGGGGTGGATTTTTGGCAATGGCCCCTTCAAACCAGCGATTAAGCTGGCCTGTCGACACACGCTTGCTCCACGCACTGCGGACTTCAAACGCGGCTTGAAGAAGCTGGTCAATCCCCTTGCCTGAAAAGGCAGAAACAGTAAGCAGCGGCACGCCTTTAACCTGCGCAAAACCTTCATCCAGCGCGGCCCGCACGCCTTGGAACAGGGCGCTGCCATTCTCAACAGTATCCCATTTGTTGAGCGCGATAATCATCGCCCGGCCTTCTGCAAAAATCTGGTCTGCAATGCGCAAATCCTGCGCTTCCAACCCGCGTGTTGCATCGAGCAGGAGGACCACAACTTCGGCAAAATCAATGGCCCGCTGTGTATCTGCGGCAGAGAGTTTTTCGAGCTTGTCGTCCACTTTGGCGCGGCGACGCAAACCGGCGGTATCAATCAAGCGGACAGGCCGGTCATTCCACATCCAGTCAATGCTAATGGAGTCCCGCGTGATACCGGCTTCGGGGCCCGTAATCATCCGGTCTTCATTGAGCATCTGGTTGACGAGCGTTGATTTGCCCGCATTGGGACGACCAACAATGGCAAGTTTCAGGGGCGCACGCTCACGAGCGTCCTCATCCTCTTCGTCAAACTCTTCTTCAACTTCCTCTTCGTCGCGCTCCACATGAGGCAGCAATTGATGGAAAAGATCATCCATCCCTTCCCCATGTTCAGCGCTGAAGGGAATGGGATCTCCTAAGCCCAGCGAATAGGCATCCAAAATGCCTGGCTGGCCTGCCCGGCCCTCCGCTTTATTGGCTAAGAGGACGATTGGAGTTGAAAGACTGCGCAGCCAATTGGCAATTTCTTGATCCAACGGCGTGATGCCCGCGCGCGAATCAATGACGAACAGCGCGACATCAGCCTGTTCGGCAGCAGCCTCTGTCTGCGCGCGCATCCGGCCCGGCAGTGTCTGGGCGTCTTCATCTTCAAAGCCAGCTGTGTCGACAATGCGGAATTCAAGGCCCAGCAAATTGGCCTCGCCTTCGCGGCGATCCCGCGTGACGCCGGGCCGATCATCGACAAGCGCCAAGCGCTTGCCAACCAGCCGATTGAACAAGGTCGATTTGCCGACATTCGGCCGCCCGATAATGGCGACCACGGGGAGCGCGGAGGCCATCTTTATGGCCTCCTCAACGCCAGGCGGTCAGGCGACCGTCATTATCGAGGACATAGAGCATATTGTCCGCCACAATGGGCGACAATAAAACTGGCCCGCCAGCCTTGGTTTGGGATTGGACCTTACCATCCGCCACTGAGACATTGACCAACTGCCCTTGAGAGCTGGCCAAAATCAATCGGTCTCCCGCAAGAAGAGGCCCAGCCCAGCTGATCGGATCTTTCTTCTTCGCTTCGACACGATAACGCGGCAGTTGGCTGACCCAGCGAACCTTGCCTGTGCCGCGGGCAATGCACAGCAAGCGCGCATCATCCGTCACCACAAACACCCATTCCCCCGCAACCCATGGCGTTGAAATCCCCGCGAGGTTGATTTCCCAGAGGCGCTGGCCAGTGACCAATTCTAGGCTGACCATGCGGCCACCCTTGCCCACGGCAAAAACACGACCCCGATCAATGACTGGGCTTGCGTCAATATCGGCCAGCGCAGAAACTGAGGTTGTCGTGCTGGTGCGCGTCAAGGCATCGCCCCACAGCACCCGGCCATTTTCGTAGCGATAGGCATTAAGCTCTCCTGAGGAAAAGCCTGCCACAATTGTTCCCTGACCAATTGACGGCGCACTGACGCCAAAGACGCCCGTCAATTCGGTCGCGCCGGATTCCTGCCATTGCACTGTGCCGTCAGCTGTTTGCAGGGCAAAAACCTGGTTGTCCGCTGTCATTACATACACATTGCCCAACCCAATGGATGGGGCGCCACGCAACGGGCCAGCTGGGCGTTTTTTCCAGATAATGCTGCCATCACTGGTCTTCAGCGCGGCGACATCACCCAAGCCATTGGTCGCATAGAGAACATCGCCCTCAACGCTGACCCCACCGCCCCAAGCGGCCTTACGATCCTTGCCAGCGGCTCCGAACGCCACGTCCCAAAGTGCCGCGCCCGTCTTTGCATCAAAGGCGTGGATGCGGGCTTCGGTATCCATGACGTACAGCTTACCATCCGCCACAACGGGGGACGCCGCCAAACGCTGTTTCTTGCTCGACCCGGCAATTTTGGCCCGCCAAACGGGGCCAAGTGACGTGCCAAGCGCTGGATGGTCCATCGACTTAGCAGCATTGCCGCCCGGTTGGGCCCATGCCAGATTAGGCTGGGCGGGCGGCAAAAGTACTTCCACTCCAGCAAGCGCCGGATCAGCCTCTGCCGCCGCTTCCGACGTCAAAATGGCAACGCGCTCTCCCAAAACGGGCGTACGCGGGCGCTTTGAGTTATTGCCGCCAAAGACGCCGCACGCCGAAATGGCAAGCAGCGTGGGCAGCAGGACAAGGACTTTGCCACGCGAAGAGAGAGACCCAATCATTTGGCACTTCCTTGGTTAGCAGCCGGGACACGACCAGACAGCGAGGCTGCCATGTTTGCCGCACGGCCACGAATTGTTTCAGGCACGCTTTTGTCTGCTGCAATCGCATCAAACAATTTTGCCGCATCCTGAACCCGGTTTTTCTTCAAATAGGCAATAGCCACCATTTCGCCCGCGCTGCCAAACCAGGGATTATCCTTCACCGCCAAAGGTGAGAGACGGGCAATCACCTCATCCGGCGAAACCCGGTCATATTGCACTGCCGTTTGGCGGATAATCGCCAAATCTCGCCATGGCTGAGCCAGGCTTTCATCCTTGGCAATGGCGGCATAGGTTTTAACAGCCTCATCCAGCTTGCCCTTTTGCAGCAGCACGGCAGCCTCAGTCAGCATTGCGGTGGCGCGATAGCCATCACGCGGAGATGCCTTCAGCTCGGCGAGCGCCTTCATTGCTCCTGCATCATTGCCTGACGAGGCAAGACGCACAGCCTCATCCAGTTTTTCGCTTTCCAGCGCGGATGCCTTTGCCTGCTGGTCTTGCCAGAATAGCCAGCCCCCCAGCGCTGCCAGCGCCAGAATCACAGCGCCAATCAGCAACCGGCCATGTTTCTGCCAAAAGCCCAGCAGCTTATCGCGCCGCAGCTCTTCATCAACTTCGCGGATAAAGCTGTCTTCTGAGGTGTTAATCGGCGGGAGCGCCAAGGCCAGTCTCCTGATAACAAGTGAGTAGTCCCTTAGCCGCGCGGCGAACCAAGGGGAAGCGGCAAGAGCATCATGCCAAGTAGAGCTGATCCTTGCCAGGGAATGTCCGGTTGCGGACATCCTTGGAATATTGCTCTACCGCTTCTGCGACAAAGCTCGACATACCCGCATATTTTTTGACGAATTTGGGCGTACGCTCAAACAGGCCCAGCATATCTTCGGTCACCAGCACCTGACCATCGCACTGGGCCGAGGCGCCGATACCAATGGTGGGGCAGGCAACTTTCTGCGTGATTTCAATGGCAATGGGTTCCAGCACGCCTTCAATCACCATTGCAAAGGCCCCCGCCTCTGCCATGGCGACGGCATCTTCCACAATTGTGCGGGCTTCCTGATCGCTTTTACCGCGCACGCCATAGCCACCCAAAATATTCACGGCCTGTGGGGTCAGGCCGACATGCGCCATAACGGGAATGCCGCGTGACGTTAGAAATTCAACTGTGGGCGCAAGGACTTTACCGCCCTCAATCTTGACGCCAGCCGCCCCAGTTTCTTTCAACAAGCGCGACGCATTGGCAAAGGCCTGTTCTGGCGAGCCCTCATAGCTGCCAAAGGGCATGTCGACGATGACGGCGGCATGGTAGCTGCCACGCACAACGGCTGCACCATGCGCTGCCATCATTTCCATTGTCACAGCCACTGTGTGCGGCAGACCGTAAATGACTTGCCCCAGCGAATCTCCAACCAACAGCATATCGCAATGCGGGTCCAGCAACTGCGCCATGCGCACGGTATACGCCGTCAGCATGACCAAGGGCTCCCCCCCTTTGCGCTGGCGGATGCGCGGCACAGTTAGACGCTTCATTGGCGTCGGCGTCGGGTTGGCGCGGCTTGTAGAGGTATCAAGCGTGAGCGTGGTCGAAGTCGTAGACATGCAGCCTCCATAGACTGTGCCGCCGCCAGAGGCAAAGCCTGCAATGCAATCCAGCGCAACGCCCGACAAATTATGACAGTTTGACGACATTTTCTTGCCCAATCTCTAGCGATTGAGTAGGCGATGCGCGATGCAGTCCAGACTGGCTGGGCATGATGGGGGCCAGCGGCACCAAATGACCGACACAAGCTCGCACGATGGCATGACCTCTGCGCCCATTGCGGCGCGGCGCTGGCGCTTTCCTGTCAGCTTTTTCCCGCTCAGATTCCATCGGGACCTTCCACGGGGCGAAAAGCTGTTTCTGGCGGCCCTGTTGGGCTTTGTGCTGGTTACTGGCTTTGCCCTGTGGCTCGCTACACCCGTTACCTTTCGATTGTTGATGCGCGGAATGCGGCTTTACCTGCTGCTGCCCTTGGTCAGCGTATCAGTGGTCTGGGGCGTGATCCGCTTAGCTGAAACATTTGCCGGCCATCGCTTTGCCATTTTCCATGCGCGGGCGCAGTGGATGGTCACCACCGCGCTGATCACCAGCCTCACCATTCCCGTCTATGGGATGTTCAAACAGTTCATCCTGAAGGCGCGCGGATTTCCGTTTGATCCTCTTTTGGCCTCAGTCGATCGGATTCTGTTTTTCGGCTATGATCCTTGGCAAGTGATGCATGGCCTATTTGGCTCAGTTTGGTTCACTCTGTTTTTGGACCGCGCTTATGGCGTGTGGCTGCCCATATTGATGTTTTGCCCTGTGCTGTGGGTTGCGCTGATCCATGACCCCTTGGTTCGGGCGCGGCTTATTGGCTGTTGGCTGGGCGTTTGGGTGATCGTGGGCGGGGTGGCGGCGTGGCTGCTCGCCTCTGCTGGCCCCATGTTCTACCCGCATATGATTGGGCCAGAGCCAAGTTTTCAGGCGCTGCATGATGAGATTATCCGGCTGGGAGAACAAGTTCGGGCGCAAGGCAGCCTCTTGGCAACACCCATGGGCCATAATCTCTTGATGAAGGTTTATTTCAGCGGAAATTATCTGCCCGGCTTTGGCATATCAGCCATGCCATCAGTGCATGTTTCAATGGCAACGCTGTTCGCCATTGGTGGCTTTTGCATTCACCGCTGGCTTGGCTGGGCCTTTGTTGGATATGCCATCCTGATCTGGATCGGCTCTATCTATTTGGGCTGGCATTATGCCAGTGATGGCATTGTGGGCGCTGCTCTGACATTTGGCTTGTGGAAACTCTCGGCCCAATTTGCCCAGCCATTTTCAAAGCCCGCAGCCAAGCCGCTCGAAAAGCAGGACTGATTTGAGGCGCGGCAGGCGCGCCTGACATAGTCTGTTCAGTCCAGCGCTACCCGCGCTTCAGCTGCATTGTCAGAAAAAAGCCCGTCAACGCCCGCCGCAACAAAGGCGCGGATTTCGGCCGCTAAATCCCCCCTGCTGCGTGGGTCCGGCCCGTGACGCAGATCAGTTGGCAAGAAATAATTCTCGGCGCGAAAAGTCCAAGGATGCACCTTTAAGCCTGCGGCGTGGGCGTTGGCCACCAAGGCGGTGGGCATGGTCAGGCGACCAGAGGCGTCACGGGGAATGATCAGCGATTTATCCGGCCCAATCCCATCGGCATAGCGTGCAATGTTTGCCAGGCCTGCAGGGCTGATCATCTTGGCAGTTGGCAGGTCTGGTCGATCTGCGGGGTGGCCATCGGCCTCAATCAACTGAATAAGCCGAACCTTAGTCTTGTGGCGCAGGGCTTGCAGATTCCCAACCTCAAAGGATTGGATAAAAACGGGAGACGTTGGCTCCGTTAATCCGTGCCGCGCCAATGCCGCCAACAAGGGCGCTTCATGGGGCAATCCAATGCCAGCAAAATAGCTGGGATGTTTGGTTTCTGGATAGACGCCAATGGCACGGCCCCGCGCTTTGGTTTCGCGCGCGGCAAGCGCCAGAATTTCCTCAAATGTCGGGATCAGAAATTGCCCATCAAAGGCGGTATTTGCGGGGCGCACCTCGGGCAGGCGTTCGCGCGCGCGCAAGGTGCGCAGTTCAGCAAGGGTGAAATCTTCGGTAAACCAGCCTGTAACGCGCTGCCCATCGATTATTTTGGTCGCGCGGCGGGCGGCAAATGCCGCATGGCTGGCAACATCCGTTGTGCCAGAAATTTCATTCTCATGCCGGGCGACCAAAACCCCGTCTTTGGTCAACACCAGGTCAGGCTCAATAAAATCAGCGCCCTTTTCAATCGCCAGTTCATAGGCGGCCAGCGTGTGTTCAGGCCGGTCGCCACTGGCGCCACGATGCGCAATTAAGATAGGCTTGGTGTCAGCCGCCATCAGCGGGCCTCCGATGAACAAAGCAGTCAGCGTTGCAAGGATCAGGCGTGTCATCATCGTCCAGCCCTATAAAATTTATAAGACCAGAAAATGACATGGCTTAGCCAAGCACACCAGACCAGATATCCGGCTTAAACCCCGCCAACACGCCGCCGGAATATTCCACAATCGGCCGCTTGATCATTGACGGCTGGTCCAGCATCAGCGCAATGGCACGCGCTTCATCCAGCCCCGCCTTGTCTGCATCGGGCAGCTTGCGAAAGGTGGTGCCAGCGCGATTCAACACTTGCTCCCACCCCAGAGCCGCGCACCACGCCTTTAGCTTATCCGCTTCAGCGCCCAGCTTTTTATAATCATGGAAATCATAGGCCAGCCCTTGGCTCTCCAGCCAGACGCGAGCCTTTTTGACAGTGTCGCAATTTGGGATGCCATAAACGGTCAACGTCATTGAGTTATTCCCACTCAATCGTGCCGGGCGGCTTGGACGTATAGTCATAGACCACGCGGTTAATGCCTTTCACTTCATTAACAATGCGGGTCGCAACACGGCTGAGGAAGGCGCTGTCGAACGGATAAACATCCGCCGTCATGCCATCGGTTGAGGTCACCGCCCGCAATGCGCAGACGCTGTCATAAGTACGGCCATCGCCCATCACCCCCACCGTACGCACGGGGAGCAGCACGGCGAAGGCCTGCCAGATGGCATCATAAAGCCCAGCCGCGCGAATTTCTTCCAGATAGACGGCATCTGCCTTGCGCAAAATGTCGCAACGTTCCTTGGTGACTTCGCCTGGAATGCGGATGGCAAGGCCCGGCCCCGGGAAGGGATGACGGCCAACGAAGATATCTGGCAAGCCCAACTCTCGGCCAAGCGCGCGGACTTCATCTTTGAACAATTCACGCAAAGGCTCAACGAGCTTCATGTTCATCCGCGCGGGCAGGCCACCAACATTATGGTGGCTTTTGATGGTCACGGAAGGCCCGCCCGTGAAGGAGACGGATTCAATTACGTCGGGATACAGTGTGCCTTGGGCAAGGAAATCTGCACCGCCGATTTTCTTCGCTTCTTCCTCAAAGACATTGATGAATTCTGCACCGATGAATTTGCGCTTCTGTTCCGGGTCAGTCACGCCCGCCAGCCCGGCCATGAAGCGGGCTTCGGCATCCACCACAACGAGCGGGATTTTATAATGTTCGCGGAACAACTGCTCCACCTGCTCGCGCTCATTGAGCCGCAACAGGCCATGATCGACAAACACGCAGGTGAGCTGATCGCCAATCGCTTCATGGATCAAAATAGCAGCCACTGAGGAATCAACGCCGCCCGACAAGCCACAAATCACCCGGCCATCGCCCACTTGGGCGCGAATGTCGGCAATTTTGGTGGCGCGGAATTCCGCCATCGTCCAATCGCCCGCAAGCCCACAGACCTTATGGACGAAGTTGGAAATCAGCTTCGCGCCATCCGGTGTATGGACCACTTCTGGGTGGAATTGCGTGCCGTAAAAGCGGCGACTGTCATCCGCGATCACAGCAAAAGGCGCGCCTTCAGTTGTCGCCACAACGCGAAAGCCAGGGGCGAAAGCCGTCACCTTATCGCCATGGCTCATCCAAACTTGGTGACGCGAGCCTTTTTCCCAAAGCCCATCAAACAACAAGCAGTCATCCGCAATATCAATGAAGGCACGGCCAAATTCGCCACTATCGCCCGGCTCAACCGTGCCACCCAATTGTTGCGACATGGTTTGCTGGCCATAGCAAATGCCCAAAATTGGGATGCCTGCCTCAAAAAAACGCTGGGGTGCACGAGGCGATCCCGCTTCCGGCACCGAGGCCGGCCCGCCTGAAAGAATGATGCCCTTGGGCTTCATCCGATCAAACGCCGCATCTGCGGCATTAAACGGCGCGATTTCGCTATAGACCCCGGCTTCGCGGACGCGACGGGCAATAAGCTGCGTCACTTGGCTGCCAAAATCGACAATAAGGATGGAATCGGAAGGCTGAACAGTCATGCCGAGCCGATAAGCAGCCCATCGCACTCTGTCTAGTTTAGGGGCAAAAGGCGGGCATTCTCTTGGGGACTGCCCGCCCGAACCTGGCTTTACCCGCGCAGGCCTGACAGGACGAGATCGTCTACCCGGCCATAGCGCGTGACACAGGCAAATCGGCCCTTGTCATAGCCATCGTCATAGCGATCATAGCGATAGCCCCAACGGTCCTGACGATCCCAGCCGCCGCCATCATTGCGATCCCAAGTGCGGTCCCACGTGCGATCAGCGCCGCGATCCCAGCTCACGCCAGAGCGATCATGCCAGCTGCCGCGCCGCTCCACCACCACGCGGCCGCGCACCACATAGCCATCCCGCACACGGTCAATGCGTGTAACATCGGTCACGCGTGCCCAGCCGCCATAGCGATTGGCTTGGCGCTGTGCTGCACGCACGCATTGGTCAACAGCATCGCGGCTTGCATAGCGATCATCATAGCCGCCGCGCCAGCGCCTATCCTTGTTCGCCGCAGACGCAATGGCAGCAATACCCCCAATAATCAGGGCGCCCGCAATCACATCGCCTGCATCAATCCGGTCACGATCTCGGTGATAGCCGCGTGCTTGCGCGGGCATTGCTGTGACCAACAGGGATCCTGCAATGCCCGTTAGCATGGCCGTGGATAGCATTTTCATATCTTGTCTCCGCACTGCCCGGCATATGCGCCGGTAAGACAAGACTGCCCCTGTCTGAATGACAGGGTGCTGAACCGACTATTAGGCTAGGGTTCATCTATTGTCGGCTTAAAATAAATGCTCCTTCCCGGCCCGTCCTGCTGCGGCCTTACCGAATGGGGTGAATGCTTAGCCCCGTCCATTTTGCAGCAAAGGCCCAAAGATCTGCCGTTTCAGAAATAATCTTATCCGTCGGCTTGCCCGAGCCATGGCCAGCACGCGTTTCAATGCGGATAAGTTGGGGCTTATCCCCCAATTGGGCAGCCTGAAGTGCAGCTGTATATTTAAAGCTATGGCCGGGCACGACCCGATCATCCGTGTCAGCCGTTGTTACCAAAACTGCCGGATAGGACGTTCCAGCTTTGATGTTGTGATAGGGAGAATAAGCGCGCAGCACCCGGAAATCCGCTTCCTTGGCTGGATCCCCATAGTCATCCACCCAATACCGCCCTGCCGTGAAGCGGTTAAAGCGCAACATATCCATCACGCCCACTGCGGGCAGAGCCGCGGCAAATAAATCTGGCCGCTGGTTGGTCACGGCGCCAACCAACAAGCCGCCATTTGACCGGCCCTCAATAGCCAGCTTTCCGGCGCCTGTGACGCCTGAGGCAATCAGATGCTCACCCGCGGCAATAAAATCATCAAACACATTCTGTTTTTTGGCGAGGCGGCCGCCATCATGCCAGGCTTTGCCATATTCCCCGCCGCCACGCAGATTGGCAATGGCATAGACCCCACCCTGCTCAATCCATGCCAGACGTGTCGGGCTGAATGACGGTGTTTGCGAAATGTTGAACCCACCATATCCATAGAGGATTGTTGGCGCGCTGGCGGGCGTGTCCTTGCGCTTGATGATATACATCGGGATGCGCGTGCCATCCTTTGACGCATAGAAGACTTGCTGGGTCACATAATCTGCAGGGTCAAAGGCCACCTTGGGCTTGAAAAATGTTTCAACTTTGCTGGTCGCGGTATCAAAGCGATAAACCGTAGGCGGTGCCGCAAAGCTGGAGAAAGTGAAGAATGTTTCAGAGTCCCCGCCTTTGCCGCCAAAGCCCGAGGCTGTACCGATCGTGGGCAGCTGCACTTCTGATACCAGCTTACCGTCCAGCTCGCGCAGTTCAATTTGCGAGCGCGCATCGCCCA
>JBEEOY010000137.1:0-3654 GCA_041191345.1 Pseudomonadota bacterium | reverse complement strand
CTCTTTACGCAAAATCACTGAAGAAGGTGTGCGCTTTGCGAGCCATATTGATGGATCGCGCCATATGCTGACGCCCGAACGATCCATGGAGATCCAGCGGCTCTTGGGCTCTGATATTGTCATGGCGTTCGACGAATGCCCCGCACATGGCGTGCCCCGCGATGTCGCTGAAAAGTCCATGCTGATGTCCATGCGCTGGGCCAAGCGCTCGCGCGATGCCTTTGATGCGGGCGGGGAGCATGCCGCGCGGGCGGCGCTGTTTGGCATTCAGCAAGGCTCGCTGGATCAAGACCTGCGCAAACGTTCTGCCGAAGCGCTGCAAGAGATTGGCTTTGATGGCTATGCCATTGGCGGGTTGGCCGTGGGTGAAGGGCAGGAGGCGATGTTCGCCACGCTCGATTTCGCGCCCGATCAATTGCCAGTGGATCGGCCCCGCTATCTGATGGGTGTTGGCAAGCCAGATGATCTAGTGGGCGCAGTAGAGCGCGGCGTGGATATGTTTGATTGTGTTCTGCCAACCCGCTCTGGCCGAAATGGCCAAGCCTTTACCTGGGATGGCCCGGTGAACATTCGCAATGCCAAATATGCGGAAGATTTAACGCCGCTCGACCCTGCGTCGCCTGCGGGGCAGTGGAGCAAGGCCTATCTGCACCATTTGGTCAAAGCAGGTGAGATGCTGGGGGCGATGCTGATGACTGAGCATAATCTGTGGTTTTATCAGCAGCTTATGGCGGCCATGCGCGATGCCATTGCACGGGGCGAATTTGCCAACTTTGCAGCGGAATTCCGCGCCCGCTATAAAAAGGCAGGGTGACATTAGCGGCCCTGTGCGCCGGCCTCGAGCCGGAGCCTATGCGGCTGGAGGACTGGGCTCCGGGTCAAGCCCGGAGCACCTAAGTCAGGCCGCTTACTTCTTGTTGCCAGCCCAGGCCTTTGCGGCCTTCAGCATGGACGGCACATGCTCGCGATAATCAAGGTCAGAATGTACGGCCACAATCTTGCCCTGAGGCGAGATCAAGTAGGACGTGCGGTTCGATTTGCCGAAAACCAGCTTGGCATCATAAGCCGCAATGGTGGATGAGCTGGCCGTTGCGACGGCAAATTTGTTCCGGCACTCGCTGGTCGAAAATTTGGCGAGCTTATCAATGGGGTCAGCTGACATGCCAATCACCGTTGCGCCATATTTTGCAAATTCATCCGTTGCTTCGGCGAATTGATTGGCTTCAACAGTGCAACCTGAGGTAAAGGCTGCTGGGAAGAAATAGAGGACAACCGGGCCTTTTTTCAGCTGCTTCGACAGCGAAAAATCAAAGGTTTTACCTGCTTTGGCAGCTGTTGTGGAAAAATCAGGGGCCGGGGCGCCGGGTTTTAGAGCGGCCAAGGCGGGGGACGCAGTGGTCAATGCCACGGCAAGAGTTGCGGCAAATAGGGGCAGGCGGCGCATGGCAATCATCTCCTAAAAAAAGCTCTTATGGCTTCTATATAGGGTGTTCGCCGCCTGTTGACACCCTGATCTCAGGGATATAGAGACAGTCTATCTCTTGACACCGTTCACACGGCGACGCCTTTGTGCGCTCGTCGCGTTTCTGCGTTGAGGGGTTTCAAAGCGTCGAGATAGGCTGGCCTTGCCCGCTAGCCTGTGGAGCAGGAGAAAGTAACTCATGGCACGTATTGCGGGTGTTAACATCCCGACCAACAAGCGCGTTTTGATCGCGCTGCAATATATCCACGGCATTGGCCCGGCCAAAGCCAAGGAAATCGTCACCAAGCTGAACATCGCTGCCGAGCGCCGCGTTCAGGACCTGTCCGATCAGGAAGTCCTGCACATTCGCGAAACGATCGACGCCGAGTACACGGTGGAAGGTGATCTTCGTCGTGAAACATCGATGAACATCAAGCGCCTGATGGACCTTGCGTCTTATCGTGGCCTTCGTCACCGCAAGGGCCTGCCGGTCCGTGGGCAGCGCACGCACACCAATGCGCGCACCCGCAAGGGCAAGGCCAAGCCGATCGCTGGGAAGAAGAAGTAAACAGCAACCGTCCGGGGGACGGTTGATCTTTACTTTTCCGCCGGAGGCCGACCTCCAACCGGCACAACAGCTTAGTTTTTTAAAGTCAGGATTTCCTTATGGCACGCGAACCTCAGCGCATTCGTCGTAGAGAGCGCAAGAACATTACCGCCGGCGTCGCGCACGTGAACGCTAGCTTCAACAACACCATGATCACCATCACCGACGCACAGGGCAATGCCATTGCCTGGTCGTCTGCTGGCATGATGGGCTTTAAGGGCAGCCGTAAATCGACTCCCTATGCTGCCCAGGTTGCCGCGGAAGATGCTGGCAAAAAGGCCGCCGAACATGGCGTCCGTACGCTGGAAGTCGAAGTGAAGGGCCCGGGTTCGGGCCGTGAATCGGCGCTTCGCGCGCTGCAGGCCGTGGGCTTTACGATCACCGCGATCCGCGATGTGACGTCGATCCCGCACAACGGCGTGCGCCCGTCTAAGCGTCGTCGCGTCTAATCTGTTTCGGCCTCGGCGTCAGGTTGGCGCCTTGGTCTGTTCGAGTTTCAATCGGTGGCCGGCGGACGCGCCGTCCCACCCAACCCCAAGGGGAAAACCGTGGCAGTCAATCTTAAGAACTGGCAGGAACTGAAGAAGCCCGACACACTGGAAAAGAAGACCAGCGGCGATCCGCTGCGCAAGGCAACCTTTGTTGCCGAACCGCTTGAGCGTGGCTTTGGCCTGACGCTGGGCAATGCGCTGCGCCGTGTGCTTCTTTCCTCGCTGCAGGGCGCAGCGGTAACGTCCATCAAGATCGAAAACGTGTTGCACGAATTTTCGAGCCTTGCCGGCGTTCGTGAAGACGTGACCGACATTGTTCTGAACGTAAAGCAAATTGCCCTGCGCATGCAGGGGGATGGCCCGAAGCGCCTCCAATTGTCGGCCACTGGCCCGGCAGAAGTGAAGGCAGGCGATATCGCCGTTTCGGGTGACATTGAAGTGATGAACCCTGAGCTGGTCATTTGCCATCTCGATCAGGGCGCAACGCTGAACATGGAACTGACGGCTGATACCGGCAAGGGCTATGTCCCGGCTGCTGCCAACCGCCCGGCGGATGCGCCCATTGGCCTTATTCCTGTGGATGCGCTCTATTCGCCCGTCCGTCAGGTCTCGTATAAGGTGGAAAACACCCGCGTTGGCCAAGAACTGGATTATGACAAGCTGACACTGACCATCGAAACCGATGGCACGGTCACGCCGGATGATGCCGTTGCCTATGCCGCGCGCATCCTGCAAGACCAGCTCCAGCTGTTCGTCCACTTCGACGAAGCTCTGGCGCAATCGTCGCAGCTGATTGGCATGGCCGCGCCCTCCAGCGCACCGGAAGCCGCAGGCGACACCAACCAGATCAACCGCTTCTTGCTCAAGAAGGTGGACGAGCTGGAATTGTCAGTCCGTTCGGCCAACTGCCTCAAGAACGACAACATCATCTATATCGGCGATCTGGTTCAAAAGACCGAAGCCGAAATGCTCCGCACGCCGAACTTCGGCCGCAAGTCCTTGAACGAAATCAAGGAAGTGCTGTCGTCCATGGGCCTGCGTCTCGGCATGGACATCCCCGGATGGCCGCCCGAGAACATTGAAGATATGGCCAA
>JBEEOY010000136.1:0-3983 GCA_041191345.1 Pseudomonadota bacterium | reverse complement strand
GGCGGGCTGGTTGCAGCCTCTGCCGATTATAAGCACAGCTATCCGCATAGCTGGCGCTCAAAGGCCAAGGTCATCTTCCGCTGCACGCCGCAATGGTTTGTGCCGATGCGTGATGATCTGGGGGCGGATGGCCTGCGCGGCAAGGCGCTCAAAGCCATTTCCGAAACGCGCTTTGTGCCCGAAAAGGGCCGCAACCGCATTGGATCGATGGTTGAAGGCCGGCCGGATTGGGTGCTCTCGCGCCAACGCGCTTGGGGCGTGCCCATCACGCTGTTTGTGGATCGCAAAACGGGCCAATATCTGAATGACCCGGCCGTCAATGCGCGAATTGTCGCGGGCATTGCGGAAAGCGGCGTCGACGCATGGTCAGATGCGCGTGCGCAAGACTATTTGGGGCCGGACTATCGCCTCGAAGATTATGAGCGCGTGACCGATATTCTCGACGTGTGGTTCGATTCCGGCTCCACTCATGCCTTTGTGCTCGAATCGGGTCGCTGGCCCGATCTGCTGCGCCCCGACGGCTATACCGGCCCGCATGCCGACTTGTATCTGGAAGGCAGCGACCAGCATCGTGGCTGGTTCCAATCCTCACTGCTCGAAGCCTGCGGCACACGCGGCCATGCCCCGTATAAAGCTGTGCTGACACACGGTTTTACAATGGATTCCAAGGGCATGAAAATGTCCAAATCCTTGGGCAACACCATTGACCCCTTAAAGGTCATGGAAAGCTATGGCGCGGACATCATCCGGCTTTGGGCGCTGTCGGTAGACTTTACCGAGGATCATCGCATTGGCGATGAAATCCTGAAAGGCGTAGCCGACCAATATCGCAAGCTGCGCAACACCTTCCGCTATTTGTTGGGGGCGTTGGATGGCTTTGACTCTGCTGTCGAAAGCCTGCCAGCCGCCGATATGCCTGAGCTGGAGCGCTACATTCTCCACCGCCTATGGCAGTTGGATGGCGTGTTGCGCCAAGCCATCGCAGACTTTGATTTCAACACCTATGTCCGCGCGCTGACCGAATTCTGCAATGAAGATCTCTCGGCCTTCTTCTTCGATATTCGAAAAGACTGCCTCTATTGCGATGCGCCTGACAGCGTGAAGCGCCGCGCCTATCGCACGGTGCTCGACATCTTGTTCCAAGCCTTGGTGCGCTATGCCGCGCCGGTCATTGTGTTTACGGCCGAAGAAGTCTGGGCAACGCGCTTCCCAGATCAGGAGAGTGTGCATCTCGAAGAATTTACGCCTGTATCTGCTGCGTGGCAGAACAGGACATTGGCAGAACAGTTTGACGCGGCTCGTGCCCTGCGCACCCGCGTGACTGAGACGATTGAGCCGATGCGCCGGGACAAGGTGATTGGCTCCAGCTTAGAAGCCAAGGTCACAATCGGGGACGCCCCTGCAGGCTTTGATGCAAATGCCTTGGCTGAATTGTTCATCGTCGGGTCAGTCGACACTGGCCATGGTGAAACAGTGGCGGCAATACGCACCGAAGACCATAAATGCGGTCGCTGCTGGCGGCATCTGCCCGAAGTCGCGGCAGATGGCGATTTGTGTGGCCGCTGTGATGAGGTGGTGAATGGCTGAGACGCATCGTCGCTTGGGCTATGGGCTGGCCGCTGCCTTGTTTCTGGCAGACCAGATCACCAAGGCGATCATCATTGGCCCAGTTGCGCTGCAACAGGCTGGGCAGATTTATCTTCTGCCTATTCTCAATCTCACTTGGGTTGAGAATTACGGCATTGCGCTCGGCATGTTGCAAGCGGGGCATGATGCCGAGCGCTGGCTGTTGGTGGCCGCCACAACGGCCATTGCCGCTTTTGTGGGCTTTTGGATTCGCAAAGAAGAGAACCGATTTGATGTGGCCGGGCTAGGCCTTGTGCTGGGCGGGGCGCTCGGCAATATCATGGATCGCGTGCGCTTTGGCCATGTGGTTGATTTTATAGATTTTCACATTGGTGGGTTTAGGCCGTTTTTGGTCTTCAATCTTGCCGATGCGGCGATTACCATCGGGGTAGTGCTGCTGTTGATCCGCGCGCTGTTCGCGCGGGAAGATGCAGCAAAGACGGAGACGGACAATGCGTAAGCTTTTGGGTGTTGTAGCGGTTGGTGCGCTGCTGACAGGCTGTGCCTCTGGTGGATTGCGCAACCGCAATGCGCCCGATGAATTCAAGGTGACGCGCATGGCGCCGCTTGTTGTGCCGCCAGATTTTGCGCTTGTCCCGCCGGCAGCTGGCAGCCCGCAAGCTCAAGCGGCAGATAGCTCAACTCAGGCTTTGCAAGCCATGTTTGGTGGTCCGGCACCGCGCAGCAGTGCTGAAACCAGTGCGATTGGTGCGGCTGGTGGCAATCGTGCCCAGCCGGGCATCCGCTCGAATGCGGGTGACCCTAAGACCGATGTGGTCGACAAGGGGGCCACAACACGCGATATTCTGGCCGCACCGGAAGGCGATGGCCAAAACGCACGGACCGCAACGCCAAAGTAATTTTGCCGTCTTGGTCCTAAAAAAGGCGAGCACCGGGCATCCGGGCTCGCCTTTTTTATGCGCTTTAGTCGGCCTTAAAAGGCGACGCCCAGCGTTGCGAACAGGCCAGCCTTGGCCACATCCTTACCACTGGGGCTGACAAGCGCCTTTTTGCCATAGCTGGTATCAACATAGGTCAGGCCAAAGGTCATTGCGCCCTTGGTGTAGCTCGCCCCCAGCGACCAATCGGTATAGGTGTCGCCACCAGACAGGAAGCTCTTGGTAAAGGTGCGGCCCACTGCGGCACTGACGCTGATGGGCGTGTTGGGCAGCGGCGAGGACAAGCCAAAGTTGACGTACAGATTATCTTCCTTGCCATTACCCAAGCTGAGGGCTGCAGATTTGGGCGCGTAATTGGCGGTCAGCTTGGCCGTTGCCGGACCAAAAGTCTGCGCGACGCTGCCATAAAGCTCAAGGAAGTCGGAATTATAATTGGCCGAGACTTGGGAAGACCCCGGATAATAATAATAGAGGCCGCCCACATCAAAGGTCGTGCCGCCAACCGTCTTTTTATAGCCGACAATCAGGTCCAGTTCCTGATCGCCGCCATTGGCGACATAATCGTCAATCGATGAGCCCCAGACACTGGCATACACGCCCGAGCTGTGCGTCACAGTCATGCTGCCCTGCAGGGCAAAGCCCTTGTCCGTCTGCGAAATGCCGCGGAAGCGATAATCGCTGGTCAGCGTGGCGCTGCCATTAACGGTGAATGATTTGGTCTCTTCTGCAAAGGCTGGTGCTGCAGAGGCGAGAAAAGCAAGGCCCAGAACGGGGCGAAGAATCTTGCGCATGGATAAACCCTTTACTGTTCGTGTCGGGTTCCGCCTGCATCGCTGGCCGTGCCTCTCTTATGCGGTTGCCCGCGGGGCTAAGGTCCAAACGATGAGCTAAGACTGACAACTCTTGCTGCATTGCACAACAAAAAAATGCAGGCCTCCCCAAAAGGCAAGCCTGCGCTGTTGTGCAAATGCAACAGTTAGATAAGGGCAGCGCACGCCTTTTGCAGGCGGGTGCAGGCTTCCGTCAGGATTTCTTCTGACGTGGCGTAGGAGATGCGAAAGCCGGGTGAAAGGCCAAAGGCACCGCCATGCACGGCCGCCACTTGCACCGAATCGAGGAAATAATCGATCAGCTCGGCATCGGTGGTGATAACATTGCCATCAGGCGTGGTCTTGCCCATCAGGCCCGACACATCGGGATAGACGTAAAAGGCGCCTTCCGGCGTCGGGCACGTCACACCCTCAATTTCGTTCAGCATCCGCACCACCAGATCGCGCCGACCCCGGAACCGCTCATTGCGATCCTTGAGGAAAGATTGGTCACCATTAAGCGCAGCTGTGGCCGCCGCCTGCGCGATGGAGCAGGGGTTAGAGGTGGACTGCGATTGCAGCTTGGCCATGGCCTTGATCAGCCAGGCAGGGCCACCCGCAAAGCCAATGCGCCAGCCCGTCATCGAAT
>JBEEOY010000135.1:0-6958 GCA_041191345.1 Pseudomonadota bacterium | reverse complement strand
CTGAAGGAAGCCGTTATTTATTCGCTTGATATGGGCGCGCTGCTGGCTGGCACGCGCTATCGTGGCGATTTTGAAGAGCGGCTGAAGGCCGTGGTGAATGAGCTGGAAAAGCTGCCTCATGCCATTCTCTTCATTGATGAAATTCACACCGTCATTGGGGCCGGGGCAACGTCTGGCGGGGCGATGGATGCATCCAATTTGCTAAAGCCCGCTTTGTCGGGGGGCGTCATTCGCTGCATCGGCTCGACAACGTATAAGGAATTCCGCAATCATTTTGAAAAGGATCGCGCGCTCCTGCGTCGCTTCCAGAAGATTGATGTGAATGAGCCGAGCATTGAGGATACAATTAAAATCCTCGCCGGTTTGCGCTCAGCTTTTGAAGAGCATCACAAGGTGAAATATACGCCCGAGGCAATCAAATCGGCTGTCGAGCTGTCAGCGCGCTATATTAATGACCGAAAGCTGCCTGATAAGGCCATTGACGTGATTGACGAGGTGGGCGCGATGCAAATGCTGGTTGCCCCTAATCGCCGGAAAAAGACGATCACGGCCAAGGAAATTGAGCAAGTGATTGCAACCATGGCGCGCATCCCACCCAAGTCTGTCTCCAGCGACGATAAGAAGACATTGGAAACGCTGGAAGCCGATTTGAAGCGCGTCGTCTTTGGGCAGGATATGGCCATTGAAGTCTTGTCGAGTGCCATCAAGCTGAGCCGGGCGGGCCTGCGTGATCCCGATAAGCCCATTGGCAATTATCTCTTCTCTGGCCCCACGGGCGTCGGCAAGACAGAAGTCGCGCGGCAATTGGCAAGCCTGCTTGGCATTCCGCTGCAACGCTTTGACATGTCCGAATATATGGAGCGTCACTCTGTCAGCCGGTTGATTGGCGCACCCCCGGGCTATGTTGGCTATGATCAGGGTGGGTTGTTAACAGATGCGATTGATCAGCAACCGCATTGCGTGCTGCTGCTCGATGAAATTGAAAAGGCGCATCCAGACCTGTTCAACATCTTGTTGCAGGTAATGGATAATGGCCGCTTGACTGATCATCACGGCAAGACTGTGGATTTCCGCAATGTCATTTTGATCATGACGACCAATGCCGGCGCATCGGACATGGCGAAGGAAGGCATTGGCTTTGGCAATATCAGCCGTGAAGATGCGGGGGATGAAGCCGTGAAGAAAATGTTCACGCCTGAATTCCGCAACCGGCTCGATGCCATTGTGCCCTTTGGCTATCTGCCGCCGCAAGTTGTGTCGCGCGTGGTTGATAAGTTCATCTTGCAGCTCGAGCTGCAGCTGGCAGACCGTGATGTTCATATCAAGCTGGATAAGGACGCGAAGGATTGGCTGACTGAGCGTGGCTATGACAAGCTTTATGGCGCGCGTCCCATGAGCCGGTTGATCCAAGAAAAGATCAAACAGCCGCTGGCCGAAGAGCTGCTCTTTGGAAAGCTCGTCAATGGCGGTGAAGTCAGTGTCCGGTTGAAGGACAATGGCTTGGCGTTTGAGATTGTGCCGGCCGCGCCCAAAAAGGGCAAAAAGGGTGGCAAGGCTGGCGCGCGCGCAAAGGCCTGATGCTCTGTCCTCTCGCCCTTCCCGTCTAGGGGAGGGTGAGAACAGGGCCTTTTAAAAAAGGGCTGAGAACGACGTGTCCCATAGTCAAGATAATCTCCACGCCCGCGCGATTGCGCTCTATGATCAATTCACGCACGTGCATCATGATCGCCGTGCTTTCATGCGCGATTTAACGGCGCTGGCCGGGGGCGTTGTTGCGGCTGAGGCGCTGCTGGCGGCTATTGCGCCCAATGCGGCCTTGGCCGCGCAGGTAGCCGCAGATGAGTCTCGCCTCACGGTGCAGACGATCTCGCTGCCCGCAGCAGAGGGGCGGGTGCTGAACGGCTATTTGGTGATGCCAGCCAAGGCGCGGCGGCGCGGCGTCGTCCTAGTTGTGCATGAAAATCGCGGGCTGAATGATCATATTCGCGATGTGGCACGGCGTTTGGCGCTTGCCGGATATATCGCCTTTGCAGCTGATTTTCTGACCAGCGCAGGCGGCACACCGGGGGATGAAGACGCAGCCCGCACCATGATTGGCAAATTGGATTTGGCACATGCTGTTGCGGATGGCGCAGCGGCCATTCGGGCGTTGAAAAGCTATTCTGGTTCCAATGGCCGCGTGGGCGTGGTTGGCTTTTGCTGGGGTGGCGCAATGGTCAATCGGCTGGCCGTGGCTTCGGGCGAGGATCTTGCGGCAGGCTCGGCCTTTTATGGTCCAGCGCCGGATCCCGCTCTGGCCGCGCGCGTCAAAGCACGGCTCCAGCTTCATTATGCGGGCAATGATCCGCGCGTAAATGGCACGGCCGATGCCTGGGTGCAGGGCCTAAAGGCAGCTGGTGTTGCTGTTGAGCGATTTGACTATTCGGACACCGAGCACGCCTTTCACAATGATACGGCAGTGGCACGGTATAATCCGGCGGCGGCGCGCTTGGCGTGGGATCGGACACTTAAGCTCTTTGCCCAGACGCTGCGGTAAGTGGCTGGGGAAAAAGGGGCGACATCGGCCACCCCTTTTTCCAGTTCACAGCGCTTAGTTGGTTGGCTCGGGCATGGCCGAGCTGTGGAGATGGTCAATCTTCCAATCGCCATCGACATAACGATAGATGAAGGAATAGCGCGCCTTTACATCGCGTTTGGCGCCTGTTGCGGGATCCGTCAGGGTGACGGTCCAAGTGCCAAGTCGTGCCGCGCTGTTGCAATCAATTTTGACTGTGCTGCTGTTGATCGTGCCCACTGGGCTGCCCTTCAGAAAGCCGACGAAATAATCGTTGATGGCCGCTGGGGTGGTGCGCGGTGTGTTGGACACAGTGGCGAGCAACACCGCATCCTTGGTGAACAGGCTGGTGACCTTTGCTGGGTCCTTGGTTGCCCAAGCCTCATTGAAACGCGCAAATTGCGCTTCGACGGCGGCAGGCGTGGCGACCGGACAATTGGCCTTAGCGGCCCCATGGGCCCCATGGGCCCCATGCGCCCCATGCCCCGATGCGGTGCTGGCCATCATCAGCCCCAATGTTGAAAGGATTGCGGACATATACTCTACTCCTGTTGCAATCCCTCCCCTCAGCCGCAGAGATAGGACGCAAATCGCGCAAAAATAAGGGTGCGGCGCAATAAAAAAGGCCCGAGGCAGAGCCCCGGGCCTTCCTATCTTTTCAGGTCAGAACCTTAGTCGCGCTGGCCCATGAAGCTCAGCAGGAACTGGAACATGTTCACAAAGTCGAGATAGAGCGACAAGGCGCCCATGATTGCCGTTTTGCCAATCATGTCCGTGCCCGCGACATAGGCGTACATCGACTTGATCCGCTGTGTGTCATAGGCAGTCAGCCCCGCAAAAACGAGAACGCCAATGGCACTAATGACCAGCTGCATCGTGCTCGACTGCAAGAAAATGTTCACAATCGTGGCAACCAACAGGCCGACAACACCCATAATCAAAAAGGTGCCAAAGCCCGACAGATCCTTTTTCGTCGTATAGCCATAAAGGCTAAGACCCAAAAAGGCGGCGGCGGTTGCAAAGAAGGTCTGTGCAATTGAGGCGCCCGTGTAGACGAGGAAAATCGTCGACATAGAAAGGCCCATGGCCGTTGCAAATCCCCAGAAGCTTGCCTGCAAGCCAAAGGTGGACATACGGTTGAGGCCAAAGTTCATGACAAGAATGAACGCCAGCGGCGACAGGATGATGGCCCATTTCAGCAAACCGGGGCCGAACATGATGTTCTGTGCAGCGCCAGACGACGCGAACAACAGCGCAACAATGCCCGTCAGCAGCACGCCTGAGGCCATGTAATTGTAAACGGACAGCATGTAGGACCGCAGGCCCGCGTCAAACGCGGCACTGCGCGTGCCGAGATCCACGGTCGGCGCGGTGCCTACCATGCGGGGATCAGACCAGTTAGCCATCGAAGGACTCTCCAAAATTATGCCGGCGGAATAGCCGTATGTGTAAAATATCGTGGTTCCCAAGGGAATTTCAAGCAAAACACGACAAACCGCCGGCCAATTATCTGCGGCCACAAGTTTACAAATTGGTAAAGCGCCCGCGTTTGGTAAATTTGCTGCGCTTTTCTCTTTGAAAGTGACGGCTTGTCTGTAATCTTATCAGACGAGGGGCAAGCAAGACCCCAAAGACAAGGAGTGCGCATGGCGGGGGAACAGGTCGCAGGCAAAGCATATAGAACATATGTTCTCGTCCTGCTGATGATCATCTATGCTTTTAACTTCTTGGATCGGCAGGTTGTCACCATCATCGCGCCATATCTCAAGGCGGATATGGGTGTCTCTGATGCGCAGATTGGGCTGTTATTTGGCACGGCCTTTGCCCTATTTTATGCTGTCTTCGGCCTGCCGCTTGCCAAATTGGCCGATGGCTGGAACCGTGTGCGCACCATTTCAATTGGGCTGGGCTTTTGGTCGTTCATGACCGCGATTTCGGGTTTCACATCCACCTTTGGGCAATTGGGCTCTGCCCGGATTGGCGTTGGTGTGGGGGAAGCCAGCGCCTCGCCAGCCTCTTATTCTTTGTTGCAGGATTATTTCCCAAAATCAGTCCGCGCGACAGTGCTCGCGCTCTATTCTGCCGGCATTTATATTGGCAGCGGCGCCTCGCTGATTTTCGGGGGCGAGGTCATCAAATATTGGGAAGCCAATTACACGGCTGAAACCGCGCCTTTGGGGCTTGCTGGTTGGCAGGCGACCTATCTGGCGTTTGGCATTCCCGGCATCATTTTGGCCATTCTCATGTGGTTTACCGTGCGGGAGCCGGTGCGCGGCGCCATTGACGGCATGCCAACCCCCGGCCTGCCCAACCCGATGCGCGCGGTGATGGCAGAATTTGCAGCCATGTTGCCGCCGTGGAATTGGCGTGGCTTTGCCCGCCTTGAAACTGGCCGGGCCACATTGACGCGCAATATTGCCTTGTTCGTGGCGCTGGTTGTGGGCACTGGGCTGATCATTAGCTTTACTGATGGCTTGTTGGCGCCTGCCAAGCGGGCCGTAGTGGGGCAGATTGGCAGCTTGGCCATCACGACCAATATGGTCCAGTGGGTGGCGCTGGCCGTTGGCATTTATTGTGTGGGCAGCTGGATTCAGACGATCCGCCTAAGGGATCCTGTCAGCTATGCGCTTATGGCCAATCCCGGCTTTATCGGGCTGACCATTGCGGGCGGCCTCATGTCCTATATCAGCTATGGCCTCTCGCCCTTCATTTTCCTCTATGCCAAACAAAGCTTTGGCGTGGGGGCGGAAAGTGGTCTGACGCTTGGGCTGATTACTGCCATTGGCGGTGGGCTCGGCGCCAGCTTTGGCGGCGTCTTTGGGGATTGGCTGCGCAAGCGCCATGCCGGCGGGCGCGTCTTGGTGATGATTATTGCGGCCTTGGGCTCTGCTGTCACCATTTATGCCAGCTATTCCGTGGAGAGCCTGTCCGCTTTTTATATCTTTGCAGGCATTAATATTTTCATTCACATCATGTGGCTTGGGCCATGTGCGGCCACCATTCAAGACCTTGTCTTGCCGCGGATGCGGGGCACGGCAACTGCCGTTTTCTTCTTAGGCACAACCATATTAGGCCTTGGCCTTGGGCCCTATCTGGTCGGATTGGTCAGCGATGTGACCGGCGATTTGCGCTTTGCCCTGATGGGAACGCTGGCGGTTATGCCGCTCATCCTCATCGCAATGGTCATTGCGCTGCGGCGCGTGCCTGCGTTGGAAACCAGCTTGATTGATCGGGCACGTGCTGCGGGCGAGGCTGTTTAGCGCGCCCGCAACACGCCACATAAAATGCGCTTACCGCTTTTGCCAGTGGGGTCAGTCATCTCATCATCTGGGTCGGCATGAACTACAACAGCTGCGCCATCGGCATCGAGCAAGGCCATTGGCCCATTGGTGATTGTGCCAGCGCCCAACCAGCTTTTCAGACGGCCTTTGCCAGAGGCGTCCGCGCGTAAATTCGGCGCGTCACCCGCATGAGTGCCTTGGGGGTTCTTCCGGCCATGTTGATGCCCGCCAGGGTTCCAGTGCGGCCCAGCACTGGCAAAGTCAGGCGCTTCGCATTGGCCCACGGCATGAACATGCAGGCCATGGTCGCCCGGTGTGATGCCCGTTGCAGTCACATCAATCCAAAGCCCATCAGCCGATTGGGTGATGAGTGCGCGGCCAGATGGCCGGCCATTGGCATCAACCAGATCCGCACTTGCGCCGCGGCCTGTCATTCCAGACTGCATGGGCCCCACACATCCTGCAAGGCTCATGGGCAGCAGGATGGCAACGGACATTAAACGACGCATATCAGACTCCGTTAACACGAGTTGGTTAGGTCAGCATTGTCCGAATTTTGTGTAAGCTCAAGACAGTCTATGGTTTACGCGGATTAAAGCGGCGCAGATTTCAGCCGGGAGGCATATATGGCAATCATCATTACTGGCGCGGCAGGTTTTATTGGCGCGCATGTTGCCCGACAGGTGCTGGCGCGCGGCGATCATGTTGTTGGCCTTGATAATTTGAACGATTATTATGACGTTCAGCTTAAGCGCGATCGGCTGGCTGATATTGCCCATCCCAATTTTGTGTTTCACCATGTCGACTTTGCAGATCCGCAGGCGCTCAATGACGCGTTACGCACGGTGGACGTGGACACGATTGTCCATTTGGGCGCGCAGGCGGGCGTGCGCTATTCGCTGATCAATCCCAGAGCCTATGCCCAGTCAAATTTGGTCGGCCATCTCAACCTTTTAGAGCTTGCCCGTGAGCGGGGCGTGCGCCAGATGATCTATGCCTCGTCCTCTTCGGTCTATGGCAATGCGCAGGCCCTGCCGTTGCGCGTCAGCGATCGGGTTGATCATCCCATCTCGCTTTATGCAGCCACCAAAAAAGCCAATGAATTGATGAGCGAAAGCTACGC